>JAAELW010000330.1 GCA_024226235.1 bacterium | reverse complement strand
GTCAATTTCCCTAAAGGGAAATTGACACCTTAACAAATGGAACCGGCCCCTTGCTTAACAGCCTAGACCCGCGGCTTGGCGGGCGGATTCCAGGATCGGGGCGCTGAGTTCTCTTGCGCGGATTGCGCCGGCGGCGAGGATGTCCTCGAGATCGTCGGGGCGGGTGGCGAACTCTTCGCGTCGCTCTCGCATGAGCCCGAAGTGCCCCATGATGCGCTCGAAGAGGTCCTGCTTGACGTCGCCGTAGCCAAGCCCACCGGCCTTGGCGCGGACGAACATTTCTTCGCGCTCCGACTCCGTTGCGAATAGCGCCCAGAGCGCGAAGACGGTCTGGGCCGTGTCCTTCGGATCCTCGACAGGGGTCGAGTCCGTGACGATGCCCATCACTGCCTTGCGCAGCCGCTTCTTCGGCCAGAACATGCGCAACGTATTGCCGTAGCTCTTGCTCATCTTGCGCCCGTCGGTGCCGGGCACGACCGCAACCGATTCCAGGATATGGGGCTCCGGAAGCCGGAAGACCTCTTCGCCGTAGGCCTGATTGAACTTCACCGCGATGTCGCGGGTCATCTCCAGATGCTGCTTCTGGTCCTGGCCCACCGGCACGAGCTCCGGGTTGTATTGCAGGATGTCTGCGGCCATCAGCACCGGGTAGGCAAACAGTCCGTGATCGGGCTGAAGCCCCTGAGCCACCTTGTCCTTGTAGGAATGCGCCCGCTGCAGGAGCCCCATCGGGGTCACGGTCGTCAGCAACCAGGTCAACTCGCAGGTCTCGGGAAGGTCCGACTGCCGATAGAGGATCGAGGCCGCCGGATCCAGGCCACAGGCGAGATAGTCGAGCACGAGGTCATGCACCAGCCTGCGACGCTCATCGGCATCACGCACCGACGTCATCGAGTGATAGTCGGCAACGAAGTAGATGCCCTGCCCCTTCGTCTGCAGCTCGACATGCTGACGCATGGCCCCGAGATAGTTGCCGATGTGCAACTCACCCGAAGACTGGATGCCCGATAGGATTCTCATCGTCACTCGTCCACGTAGTGGAGCCAGCTCGCAAAGGCCGGCTCCTTGCCAGCGGTGACCTCGCGGAACTGCTGGCCCAGCGTCCGGCTGATCGGGCCGGGGCACTCGCCTCCCAACGCCTGATCGTCCACCGAGGCGATCGGCCAGACGCCCGCCGTGGTTCCGGTCAGGAATGCCTCGGCAGCACCTGACAAGGCTCCAATACTGATCGGTTCCTCTACGAACGGGATCTTCGCATGCTCAGCCAGTGCCAGGATCGAGCGCCGGGTCACACCGAGGAGCACCGATTCGTCCGGCGGCGTTCGAAGCACGCCACCCTGATCGACCAGGAAGAAGTTCGTGGTCGGCCCTTCGGCGACGAAGCCATGTTCGTCGACGAGGAGCACCTCGTCGTAGCCCCGCTTCCGGGCCGCCCACTTTGCCGCCATCGGCGAGGTGTAGTTCGCAGCCACCTTGGCGTGGGGATGCATGATATCGGGGCGTCGCTGCTTGCGTTCCTTCTCGAGCCATATCTTCACGGCTTTGGGCACCGCAGGAACCGGGCCCTGCTTCTTCTCCAACACGTCGGCGCGCGGATCGAAGGCCGCAACCGCCACTGCCACGTGATCATCCACCGGCACGACGTCGATCTCGATCGACGGAAGGAAGGCCTGGAGCTTCACCACCTTGGCGCCCGGGTTCGCGCGCACTGCCTCCTTGCATGCGCTCGCGAGCTCTTCCGCACCCATCCGCAACGGAAGCCCGACCAGCCGCACCGAGGTGAGGAAACGATCGACGTGATCGGGCAGGCGAAAGATCGCCGCCCCCCGCGGCGTCTCGTGGACGCTCATGAAGTCGAACACCATGGAGCCACGTGCATGGCTGTGGGAGAGCACGTGGACGGTCGCCTCCGCCCACGGGACGAGAGCGCCATCGAGCCAGATCCGTCGGTCGGGTTGGTGCTGGGGAAGCATGATTCCTCTGCGAAAGGCCCGGAGGATACCGGCCGGTACCGCCTGCGCGACGTGGCCCCCGGGGGAATATCTCGAATTCGGGACGATTCGAGAAGTTTTTTTGCCACCTCGGGACCTCTGGCGTCCACTCATCTACCAGGAGGCCGAAACATGGCCAGAGCAATTCGCAAGGCAAGAAACGTGGTGGCGCTGAGCGCAGGGTTCTACCGGGAATTGGCGTTGTCAGCCGCCAGCTTGCTCCCGGGCCGCTCGTAGCCCGTAGTCAAGAAGAGCCCCCGTTGCTCCGATTCAATGTACCGCGGCTTTTGCGCATTAGCCGCGAACTCCAGCAAGCCGTCATGAGTCTCTGGACCATGGCGGCTTTGCTGTCGCTGGCTCTCCTCGGGACTGCTGAAACGGCAATCAGCGCTGGACGCCCGCAGCCTCACTCCGAGCCTCAGGGGCAATCGCATCCCCATAGGACTCTGCAGGCCGGAGCGGAAGCCGGCTGCGGCTGAGCAGCGCCGACTCGTTGGCCTTCACCCAGGTCCTCCCCGTCAGCGCCAGCGCGAACAGCAAGCAGACCCCGCCGCCCAGCACGAAATCGTAGGGCGTGAGGCCAAGGACCGTGAAGGTCGAGCCCAGGGCCAGCCACAGGGCCTTGTGAACGAAGGACCACATCAGTCCGGTCCAGGCAATCAGGATCAGCAGGTCGATCAGCGGCAGTACGGGCATGGATGGCTCCTGCGAAGCGGGGCGAACCCCTGGCCTCCGCGGGTGGAGGACGAATCGTCGAACCACCCATGCTACGCCCACGGGACCCGCCAGGTCAATCCAGCCTTCCCAGCACCGCCGACGCGGCCCTCACGAACGCGCAACTAGCGCCCGATGGCGGCCCCCGGGGCCCCTCGTTACCCTGATTCGTCACGGTGCATCCAGGCCGCGAGCCCACCAGAAGCCCGCGACGCGGCGCCGCCGAGCCAACGTAGCTCAGCTGGTAGAGCAGCTGATTCGTAATCAGCAGGTCAGCGGTTCAAATCCGCTCGTTGGCTCCACATTCCGGGAAATCACGAAAGTGGATGATTCCGCGCGCCCGCTCGTGTAACCCATCGGCAGCGATCCATGTACGCGGCATGGGCCAGCCTCCGCTTGCAGTCGCGCTGCTCCGGGTCCACAGGCGACGGGACACGCGTCCTCGAACCTCGGTTGTTGCAGCGTGTTCCTCAGGTTCACCTCGTTGGCTCTCGGCCAGACTTGGAGGCCGCAGTTCGAGGCGGTTGGTCGAACCCACGAGCTGATGTTCGCTCATCTGATCCGAAACCCGATCATCGGGCGGTGTAGAATGAGCAGTCTCCTCCAAGGAAGGGAAACGGCAATTGGCGAACTATCAGATCGATGCGCGACGACTCGACGCTCGTAGAAACAACGAGCTGCGGATCGGGCATGAGGGGACGGTGGCGAGCTTTCACCGCAAGAACCGGTTCATCCACAATATGGAAGGGACCGTCGGACAAGACGCGTACCAGATGAAGCTGCCCGCACCCTGGAATGGCCTTCGGTATCGGCTGAAACAGGACGAGCTCGAGCTCGCGAGCGCCTCGAGGCCGAAGTACAAACAGCACATCGTCACCTTCGAGCTGGAGCTGCCGGGTCGGACGCTGGAGATGGTGTCGCAGGACCGACACGGCCTCCGCTATGTGCTGACCGAATGCGGAGGCGAGTGCGGAAGTTTCGATCAGCGGGACTTCGATGAGCAGGACGAGTGGACTGCCGATTTCCAGGCACCACAGGGTTGGTCTGTGGCGCTCACCGCCTTCGTTGCCTGGCTGGTGGGCGAGGGGCGCAAGATGGTGGACTGACCACCAGCGCCCTCATTCGCTCCGAATCACGGCTCCCTGGCGCAAGCGAATCGCAATGGCGCTGAAGATGACCGCCAGTGCCAGAACCAGCCCCAGACCGACGACCCCACCCAGCGAGGGTTCTCGAACCAGCGTGAAGCGGCGGCGGTTGTGCGGGTCGAGCCAGCAGCTCTTCTCGGATCCGATCGGGAGTGAGCGCAGTTCATGCGCCGAGCGTGTTCCCATCCCGGTCGCCAGGCCAGCGGCGATCCGATGTTCGTCGCCGTGGTCGATCTCGACCGCGACGAGGGGGTGGCCCTGCATGGTGCGCTGCCAGTTGCCTCGCCGGGTGCCTCGGGTCTGGGTCGTCGTTTCCACCTCCCGGGCGAAAACGCGCCGATCGAGGATGCGACAAGATGCCTCCTCGAAGTTCACGAACGGCTCGAGCATCGACCAGGCCATCGCGAGCGCAATGCCGAAGCAGATGAGGGCCGATCCCGCCGCCAAGGCTCGGCCCCTCCGGAAGCGCTTGTCGGCCGACGACGATCCACCCGCGCGGCGCCAGACGAGCCACAAGGCCACCACCAGTACCAGGGGCAGAACGATGGGCCACAGGGCCATGGGGTTGTCGAGCTCCGTCCGTGCCGCCTCCCCTGCGCGCGTCTGGTAAAGCTGCAACACCTCCTCGGAGCGCTGGGGAAGATCGATCACTCGAACATCGACCGACAGATCTCCAGTGGGAAGATCCGGCAGCGCGTCGTGGGGCCGGGCAAGGACCGTCATCTCGAGCTTGCCACGCGTGGCCCCGGGAAGTGCCAGCGGCGGCCAGCGAACCGTGCTCGTCAGCCCGGGGATGACCGCATCTTCGACGGAGCCGTCGTGGGAGGCGCCTACGAAGAAGACCGCGTTGTTGAGGATGGCCTGCACCTCGAGAACGCGATCCTGTTGCGAGGAGTTGCCGAGGATGATCGTCAGCGTGCCGACCTCCCCGGGACGAAGGGGGTCGGGTTGTAGCGAGACTCCAGAGGACGCCCGGTCCGATGTAGTGACCTGCCCCGCCTCCAACCAATCATCCCGGCCGCGAGGCGCCACACCTCCGCTCTCCCGCAACGTCTCCTCACCCGTACGGCCGCTCTCACTCGCCGCGTGCACATCCGCGGCGTTGGGATCGAGCCCGGCCTCGAGCAGCACCCCGATCATCTCGGGGTCGTCGATGAGCTGAAGCAACGGGATCCCGGACGAGGTGCGACCCGCGGGATCCCCGAGACCGCGGC
>JAAELW010000329.1 GCA_024226235.1 bacterium | reverse complement strand
CCCTCGAAATTCGGATTGCTCCCCTTCAAATGGACCATCAGATCGAGTTCACCGCGGGTATCCCCGTCCAGATCCATCGAAAGCGCCTCGAAGTGGAAATCCTCGAGGACGTCGAAGACCATCCCGAGTTCCTCCCGCTGGCCGGCCGCCGCGCCCAGCACGGCCCCTGGAGCCAGGCGGATGCGTCCGGGACCCGCGGCCGCGAGGCGCCCGCCTTCGATCCGGATCTGGTCACCGTGCTGGAAGATCGGCACGAGGCCCGCGAGCTGGCCACTCCCCGAGAGCCCCTCCATCTGCACCTGCTCCAGCAGCGTACCGAGATCGAGCTCGTCCGCGTGCAGTGTGACCTGATTGGAGTCAGAATCGGGCTGCCAGGCCCCGGCCGCCTGGATCGTGCCACCCGCCCAACTCCAGGTCGCACTCTGCACATCGATCGTACCGTCCGGGGAGAGCTGGAATTCGATCAGGCCGTCCAGCAGCGGCAAGCCCATATCGATCCGGCGAATCGCCAGGAGTTGGCCAGGCGGCGTCCTGAGCGGGTCGGGGCCATCGATTCGCAAGGTGCCGGCTATCCCCTCGATGCGGCCCCAAGACGTCCGCAGATCGATTCCCACCAGGGCCAGATCCATTTGGCTCGCGACACCTTCCGCCCCGACCGTGAAATCGACGTTCGCAGCGGCCCGGCCGCGGACGCCCTTCAACACGTCCTGGAACCCGGGTGCGAGCGAGAGCCAGGCCGAATCGATCTGGGTCTCTGGAACCGATAATTCGCCCCTCCCCTGCCAATCCCCCTCGGAATGGATCGCCTCGGCCTCCAGCCGACCGGCGATCAGAGAGCCATCGCGATCGACGACCAGGTCGAGCCCGGCTTCGACACGGCCCCGCTCCACGACGCGCAGCTCACCGTCGACCCCGACCCGCAGAGGCCCGAGGTCGCCGTCCACAGCGAGGCTGAGATGCTCGAGGGTGACGCGATCGATCGGAATCATCGGGGGGCCGGAGGCCGGCTCGGCGGCCGAGCTCGCCAGCCAGGGCTCGAGTGAGCCCAGCAACAGCCCCTCGTCCTCCAACCGGACCCGGAGCTCCGCGTCGCGAACCGTCACGGCTGCGACCCGCCCCGCGCGTAGCTGTGGCCAGGGGGACTCGAGCAAGAGCTCATCGGCCCGAAAGATCGGCTCCGTGCCAAGAGCCACTTCCCGAAGGCGCAACCCGTCCAGCTCGACTCCGGCCAGCGTGGCAGCGGCCCCAGGGATCGCCACCCGCCGCAATGCCTCGTCCAGCGCCCGTTGGGCCCACACCACGCGATCGCGCCAGGCGGCGAAGAGCGCCACCGCAGCGAGCGCGACGAGCACCAGGAACGCAAAGAGCAAGCGACGCATCGCCAGAACCATAGAGGACACCCGAGCCGAGCCCCCCCTTCCGCGTTAAGATAGGGGCCAGGCACGTTTGTTAAGTTGCCCATTTCCCCTCAGGGAAATGG
>JAAELW010000328.1 GCA_024226235.1 bacterium | reverse complement strand
CACTGGTCATAGGCGTAGTGAAGCGTGGCCATCGCGAAGGCACCGCACTCATTGCGTACGCGCTCGGAATCGACGGTTTCTCCCTCATCCAGGACGACGATGGTCGTCAGGGCCGTCGTCGCATACTCCTCTCTGTCCAGGCTCCGACCGGCCTGTTTGGCACCCGCTTCGATATGCTGCCAGTAGAATTCCATCGCGGAGGGATGGGGCGGCATCGCGAGAATCGCACCATCCCCATGGTGCCCGGCAAGACCCAGTGAGCGCGGGCCGAAAGCCGAAACGTAGAGGGGGATCGGCGCTTCGAAGTTCACGAATCCAGCGTTGCGCATGATGTGCCGGATCGGCCGTTCGACTTCACCGACCTGCAGATGGGCTTCCTCTCCTCGCAGCAGAGGCGAGAGCGTCTCGAGATAGCGATCGAACTCAGCAATGCGATGCGGCGACTGGCCCATGATGCGCATGGCCGTGTTGCCGGATCCAACGCCCAGAAAGGTTCGGCCCGGAGCCAGCACATTGATCGTCGCAATCGAGGCTGCAGTAACCGCTGCGGGGCGTGTTCCGCTCACCGCAACCCCGGTTCCGATACGAATTCGCTCGGTGCGATCGGCGACCAGAGCGAGGGTCGCGTAGCAGTCCGACCAGATCATCTGGCTGTCGGCCAGCCAGGCATGCGTGTATCCGAGTTCCTCCGCCCGAACGACATAGTCGATGTCCGCGATGTTCGAAGCTACGCATACTCCAAGTTCCATCCGTTCCTCCCGCCGCGGGCCCATGCCAGATGGTCCGGGTCGCATGTGATTTCACGATCCTATCCGGAGTATGACGGTGCGCCGAGGAAGGGTCGAAGAAGATGGGGAATTCAGGCTGCGTTTTCGCTCAATGGCCGGGTAGTAGCTTTTCCGTCGACTACTCGCCGACCGGGGATCGCCCGTCGGGGGCACGGGCAGCCTATGGGACAAGGGATCGCGAGGTGCGCAGGACAACAGCGTCCGCACATCCAGGGAGAGCAGGGCGCTGCGCACCAGGACCTGGCCCTCGGCCGGCTCGGGCATGGGGGGCTCGTTGAATGGGGATTCTCAGGGTTGGGCATGTCGAGCGGCGCTTGCGTATCCTGCGGTCCGTGCTGGATTGGGATGCGGATTCTCGGGGCGCGCGGATCGTCATCGCTGCCGCCTTGATGCTTGCGGTGATGGTGCTCTATGCGCCGGTCTCCGAGCACTCATTCCTGAACTACGACGACGATCTGCTTCTCACCCAGAACCCGAATCTGCCCCAGGGCTTGTCGTCCGACGGCGTGGCCTGGGCGATGACCACCACGTTCGGGGGCAACTGGTTCCCGCTCACCTGGCTCTCCTACCTGGCGGAGCAGGATCTCCACGGCCTCTCGTCCCGCGGCGTTCACAACCTCAACGCGGTGTTGCATGCCCTGGCGACGGCCTTGCTCTTCGCCGCTCTGGTGCGCCTCACCGGCTCCACCTGGCGCAGCGCCATGGTGGCTGGGATCTTTGCCGTGCATCCGCTCAATGTGGAGAGCGTGGCCTGGGCTGCGCAGCGCCGCACCCTGCTCGCGGGGGTCTTCTCCATGGGCTGTTTGTGGCTCCACGCCGGCCGGCGCGAGCGCCCGAGTGTCGGATCCCAGGTGTCGCTCTTCCTCTGCTTCGGTCTCGCGGTGATGTCGAAGCCTTCGGTTGTGACGCTGCCCTTCGTGCTGCTCCTGCTGGACTACTGGCCGTTGCAGCGTCTGGGCGGCGTCGGGCGGACCGCGTTCGACTACAGGGCCGTGACGCACGCGTTGGTGGAGAAGCTCCCGCTGTTCGCGCTGGTGGTCGGCCTCTCGGTCGTCACCTTCATCGCCCAGCGCGATGCCGGCGCCGTGATATCGGAGAAGGTGCTGTCCTTCGATGTCCGGGGCGCCAACGCTCTGATCTCCTATCTGGGCTACGTGCTTCGTTTCTTCTGGCCGGTGAACCTGGCCGTCTTCTATCCACACCCCGAAACCGGCTTCGACACCGACGCCCTGGCGGCTGGCGCGGTGCTGGCCGCTGCATCGGCTTGTGCGCTCGTGTGGATGCGCGGACGACCGTACCTGGCGGTGGGTTGGTTCTGGTTCGTCGGTACGCTGGTTCCGACCATCGGTCTCGTGCAGGTGGGCTCCCAGTCCCTCGCCGACCGCTACACCTACCTGCCGATGATCGGCCTGGCCATCGCGCTTGTGTGGTCCCTGCCGGAGCGAGTGACGCGCAGCTCGGCGACACGGACCGCGCTGGCTGCTGGGAGCCTGGCCGTGCTGTTGGCCCTTGCGCTCGCAACCCGGGTGCAGCTCACCCACTGGCGCGACAGCAATGCCCTCTTCGAGCACGCGCTGAGCGTGACCGAGCGGAATCTCGTGGCCCACGAGAAGCTCTCCGCCGCACTGCTGGTTCAGGGCCGCAAGCGCGAAGGCGTGGCTCACCTGCGCCAGGCACTGGAGATCCAGCCTCGGTATCTCCATGCGCTCAACAATCTGGCGTGGGCTCTCGCCACCGATCGCGATCTAGCACGCAGCCATGCGCCCGAGTCCGTGCGGCTCGCGCGCCGGGCGGTGCAGCTGGCGCCGGGCGATGCGATGGTGCTCGACACCCTCGCCACGGCCTACGCCGCCGATGGCCGCTACGGCCAGGCCCTGCGGACTTCCGACGACGCCTTGGCGCTGGTCGACCCTCGTGCGCAGCCTGCGGTGTACCAGGCATTGAGCGCTCGGCGCGAGCTCTTCCGCGCGGGGCGCCCGTATCGAGAGGGTGGACCGTGAGGCGGTGCAGGAGACTCGCGTGGTGGCTCGGCGCCGGAATGCTCCTGGTCGGGTGTGCGCCAGAGCGGCCCCAGGCGTTGCAGGGTGCCATCCGCCTCCTACCCGGTCATTGAGCGAAAACCCAGCTCAATCCCTCTGTCTTCTCGCGCGCAGCTACGAGACCGACTCCCTCGTCGAGTGCGAGCTGCGCGGCTACCTCGACTGCGTCGGTTGATTCGCCGATGTCGACTACGACCCGCAGGTTCCCATCACATGGCCCGGTACATCTCGTGACCGGCCTCCGAAATGTCCGGAGTATTCATGCGCCCGCCCTCGAACTGAGCGCCAGCGGATTGATCCTCGAATGACTTCATCCAGTCGAGCACGTACATACGTTTGGAGATGCGCCACTCGCCGTCACGCTTCTCGAACTCATCCAGGTAACGGCCGCCGAACATCATGTTGAACTCGCTGCCAACGGATCCGGTCGTGATGCCGTAGGACTCCGCCTCGGCCCGGTCGCCGTCCATCTTGACCGAGGCACTGGACATCATATGCCAGCGCTTGGTGGCCTTTCGTTCATGCTCCATGACGATGGGCACGTAAGCATCCGCACGACCGACGAAGAAGCCGAAATCGATTGCAGCGTCCGGCCAGTAGCAGGAGGCCTGCCCCTCATCGTCCAGCCAGTCCATCGTG
>JAAELW010000327.1 GCA_024226235.1 bacterium | reverse complement strand
TTCGTTCCGGTCGGCTTTGGGTTCCCGGTGATGTTGATCTATGGATCTTTCGTGCTCTCGGGGGTTGCCGGGTTTCGACCGGGGGCCGCTGCGTTTCTCTTTTTGGGGACGTGGGGTGGGGGGCGGGCAGCGCTCCGTGGCTCACCAGGCCCTCGAACGCGCGCGCACGGAGGTTGCCCTGTGCGCTGATGGCAGGGCGCGTACTCTCGGGCCTGGCTCCGCTTTTACCTGCGCGCTGCCCGCCCCCCACCCCACGTCCCCACAATGAGAAGCGAAGCGGCCCCCGATCGAAGCCCGGAAACCCGCTAGAGCTCGATCGATTCCTCGATCAGCATCACCGGAATCCCATCGTCGACCGGATAGAAAACCTTCTCGTCCTCGCGCACCAACCCCTCAGCCAATTCGTTCTCGGGCTTTCCACCGCCGCGGTTGCGCAGGCTGCCGTCGCGGATGCCTCCATTGATCTTTTCGAGCTGCTCGGTGGTGGCGAGGTTGACCGGCTGCTTGGTTTCCGGGCAGACCAGGATTTCGACCAGGTCGGGACTGACAGTGGGCATGGTTTGTTCCTCTTAGCGAAGCATGCTGGACGGGTAGTCCAGGATGCGCCGGGCGACGATCAGTTGGTTGATCTGCTGTGTGCCTTCGTAGATGTCGTTGATCTTGGCGTCCCGCATCCATTTTTCGATCAGCAGCTTCTTCGACCAGCCCGGCGGACCTAGCAGTTCCACCGCCTTCTGGGTGATGCGGGTGACGGCCAGGCCGGCCTTGGCCTTCGCCATCGAAGCTTCGAGACTGTTGGGTCGGCCGCGGTTCATCATCGATGCTGCGCGCCAGGTCAGCAGCCGAGCGGCCTGGAGCTCGGCCTCCATCTCCATCACATCGCGTTCCAATGCCGTCAGCTCTGTGGGGGGTGCATCGTAGCGGATGCGCACGCCCTGGCGGTCGAGCTCCTCCAACACGAAGTCGAGAGCCGCGCGACCGACACCGACTGCCATGGCTGCGACGATCGGGCGGCTGGCATCGAAAGTGGCCATCGCACCCTTGAAACCCTGGTCGCCGGTAGAGGCCGTGGCACTCCTCTTCTTGACCTCGGCGCTGCCGAGCAGGTTTTCCATCGGCACCTTGCAATCGTCGAACTGAAGGGTCGCGGTATCCGAGGCGCGGATCCCGAGCTTGTTTTCGAGGCCGACCAGCGTCATCCCGGGGGTGCCCGCGGGCACGACGAAGGCCTTGATCCCGCCGCGCCCTGCCGTCTTGTCGACCGTGGCCCACACCACGACGAATCCACCCTCCTCCTGGGACGCGCCCTTTCCGGCGGTGCAGAAGATCTTCGTACCGTTCAGGAGCCAGTCGTCTCCAGAACGAGTGGCCGTGGTTTCGATCGCGGCGCTATCCGAACCCGCCCCCGGCTCGGTGATGGCCATTGCACCCCAGGCCGGCGGGCCGTCGCCCTGGAAGACCCCGAGGAAACGCTTCTTCTGCTCGTTCGTGCCCGCCGTGCCGACGGCTGCGCCACCGAGGCCGGAAAAAGGCGTCCGGAGATAAAGGCCCGCATCTCCCCAACAGAGCTCTTCCGTCTGCACGCAGACCTGGATGAAGCCGTCGCTAGGCCCTGCCTCTTCGGGGTTGCCTTTGCGGCCGTGGTTCCAGAACCAGTCGACCCACTCAACGGGAAGATCGTGCTCCTGGGTATCGTACTTGCGGGAGATCGGGCGCAGGTGGTCTCTCGCCATGGCACGGAAATAGTCGCGAGCCAGGACCGTCGTCTTGGACATTTCGAAGGAGATCGGCATCGTCGGCTTCCTTCCTAGAACAGCGCGCTGGCTTCGAGGACGGCCAGGCCCCGGGCGTTGCGCAGGTGCATCTCGGGAAGATACTCGCGGATGTAGCCGTGGCCGCCGAATACCTGGATCGAACCGTCGGCGGCCTCGAGTGCGACGCGTCGCACCTGCTGGATCGCGAGAGTGGCTTCGCGAAGCGCGTCCTCCCCCTGGTCCAGCCGCCACGCCGCCTCCCAGCAGAGCAGGCGCGCGCCGTCGATCTCGATGGCCATGTCGGCCAGCTTGAACGCGATCGCCTGCTTCTGGGCGATCTTCACGCCGAAAGCCTCGCGCTGCTTGGCGTAGTCGCGGGCCACCTCGAAGGTGGCCCTTGCTACTCCGATCCCGGCGGCAGCCAGTGCAACCCGGCCCTGGGCGACGATGCGGCGCAGGTCGCAGCCGGCGGCCTCTCCGAGCCGGGCCGAAGCGGGTACGCGTACCTCTGCGAGCGAGAGCTGTACCGTTGGCAGCCCCTGGAGCCCCAAGTTCTGCTCGCGGGTCGCTGTCAGGCCCTCTGCGTTCCGGGGCACGAGGAAGCCCTGGGGGGTGCCGTCGTCGTCGGCGAACAGCAGCAACTGATCGTCGCCGTCGATCCACGGGACGAGCGCCTTCTCTCCGTCGAGCAGGTAGTCGTCGCCATCCCTTCGCGCGCGGGCTTTCGGGCGGAAGGGATCCGACCCGAAGCGCGGCTCCTGGAGCGCCAGCGCACCCGGAACGAATCGCTCGCTGACATAGCGAGGTAACGTGGCTTGCTGCTGGGCCGGGCTGCCGAATTCGGCGACGGGCAGGGCGACCAGGCCGGGCGAGAGGATCGCCAGGGCCTGGGAAAGATCGCCCCACGCCAGCTCCTCTGCGATCAGCGCGCCGGTGAGCGCACTTCGCTCACCGCCCCCGCCAAACTGCTCGGGAAGCCCGTTTGCCACCAGACCGAGCTCGTGCGCCTGTGCGAGCACGGAGTCCGAGAGCTTGCCCGCTTCATCGCATTCCCGCGCGACCGGTCGGATCTCCTGCTCAGCGAATTGGCGGACGGTCTCTACGATGAGCTGCTGCTCTTCGCTCGGTTCGAAGTCGATCATGATGGCCTAGATGCGCTCGACGATCGTCGCGATTCCCATGCCGCCGCCGATGCACATGGTGATCAGCCCGGTGGTCTTGTCCTGGCGTTCGAGTTCGTCGAGCGCGGTGCCGATCAGCATCGCGCCCGTCGCTCCGAGCGGATGGCCGAGTGCGATGGCGCCGCCGTTCACGTTCACCTTGGCATGATCCATCTCGAGATCGCGCATCACCTTCATCGGAATTGCGGCGAAGGCCTCGTTGATCTCGAACAGGTCGATGTCGCCGATCGCCATGCCCGCCTTCTTCAAGCAGCGTTCGGTGGCGGGTGTGGGAGCGGTCAGCATGATGACCGGCTCGTCTGCCGCGGTGGCGGTGGCGACGATCCGAGCTCGGGGCCTCAGATCGTGGGCCTTCGCGTATCCGGGCGCGGCCACGAGCACCGCTGCTGCGCCGTCGACGATGCCGGAGGAATTTGCCGCGGTGTGGACGTGCTCGATGGCCGCGAGCTGCGGGTAGACCGAGCGTGCTTTCTCGTCCATCGTCTGGGTGTGCCCCTTCTGCACGTAGGCGCCCATCCCCTCGAAGGACGGGTTGAGCTTGCCGAGGCTTTCGACGGTTCCTCCAGGGCGCGGGTGCTCGTCGCGATCCAGCACCACCTGGTCCTCGGCGTCTCGGACCGGAATCAAGCTGCCATCGAAGCGACCATCCTTTTGGGCGATCTCGCAGCGCGCCTGGCTCTCGGCGGCGAACCCGTCCAGGTCTTCGCGGGAGAAGCCCTCGATCGTCGCGATCAGGTCCGCCGAGATGCCTTGCGGAACGAGGGGGTGGAGTGCAGAGAGCTGCGGGTCCTTGCCGTCGAGGCCGCCGCCTGCGGCTCCCATCGGCACCCGGGACATGCTCTCGACGCCGCCACCGATCACCAGATCCTGCTGGCCGGCCATCACACCCATTGCGGCGAAGTTCACGGCCTGCTGGCCCGAGCCGCAGAAGCGGTTCAAAGTGACTCCGCTGGCCGTCCGGGGATCCCAGCCTGCAGCCAGGACGCCGTTGCGGGCGATGCACGCGGCCTGTTCATCGACGGCCGAAACACAGCCGGCGACCACATCTTCCACATCCGCCGGATCGAAGCCGTTGCGGTCTTTCAGCGCGTTCAGGGTCTGAGCCAGCAGTTGCTGAGGGTGGACGCCCGACAGGCTTCCGGTGTCCTTCTTGCCCTTGCCGCGCGGGGTCCTCACTGTGTCGATGATCCAAGCGTCGCCCATGATGAATGCTCCTTCGCAGGGACGACCCAGGGCCGGCCTCCGCGGGTGGGATTCCTCACGGCTTGTCATTGCGACCCGAAGTCATGGGTCGAACCGTCGAGGTGTGTTCCCCCTTGGGGGGGGCGTCCGATTCTATCGGATCGCAAAAATCATCGCATCGCGAATGTTGGACCCGTGGAGGGTCGCCTCCAATCCTGCTTCAGGCCTGCCCGAGGCATCGTCCAGGGTTGACGCAAGCTGGCGGAAGTTCTAATCAAAACCTCGCCTGCGCTCGGGAAGGAGCGCGTCCGGCGCGCCAGGATCGATCGTCAGGGGCTCCACGCAACGCTTTCGCGAGTGCGAGGGGGGGAGACGACGAGAGGGTCCAGGCCGTGGCGGTGCGCACTTCGAAAGCCGGCACAACGGACGCATCGCAAGCAGGGGGCGCTTCAGACAAGTCATGGGAACGCATCGCTCGCCCCGTCGTTCCGTCGGCTTCCTCTTCGTTCTCGCGGTTGCCGGTTTCTGGCTTGCTGCGGATTCGGGAGTTCCGGCTTCGGCAGATTCGGTTCGCCACGCAACCAGCATTTGCGAGGCTCAGGAGCTGAAGGCCCTGGCCGAGCAGGATCCGCATCTGGCGATCGAGATACCGCCCGAGTACGACAAGCCCTTTCCGACGCTTGCCGCTTGCCGCTCCCATGCCGCCGCCTGGGATCCCGCCGCCGAAGGCCCGACACAGCCGATTCCGTTCAGTCACAAGCATCACGCCGGTGATTGGGGCATCGACTGCCTGTATTGCCACTCCGGGACGGATCGTTCCCGAGCCGCCGGAGTGCCCTCCACCGAAGTCTGCATGGGTTGCCACTCGCAGTTCCCGGTGGAGTACGACGAACTCGAGGGTATCCAGATCCTCAAACAGTATTGGGCGGAGCAGAGGTCGATCCCGTGGACGCAGGTCCACCGTCTTCCCGAGCACGTGAAGTTCCAACACCAGGCCCACGTGCGTGTCGGCTTCGAGTGCCAGGCCTGCCACGGCCAGGTCGAGGATCTCGACAAGCTCTACATGACTCCTGATACCAAGTTCTGGCAGTACGGACTGCCGACCCAGAAGCTCGAAATGGGGTGGTGCGTAATGTGCCACCGAGACAACGGCGCCTCCCAGGATTGCCTGACCTGCCACTACTAGGATCTAGGACTCGGATGCCTGACACCTCACGTCGTGACTTCCTGAAGCTCGTCGGAGTGAGTGCCGGAGCCGCCGCTGCCGCCGGCTGCTCGGACCACGTCGAAAAGCTGATTCCCTATGTCGTGCAGCCCGAAGGGCTGACACCGGGCAATCCGGTCATCTACGCGTCGACCTGCCAGGAGTGCCCGGTGGGCTGTGGGCTGCACGTGAAGACGCGTGAGAGCCGCCCGATCAAGCTCGAAGGCAACCCGGACCATCCGGTCAACCAGGGCAAGCTGTGCGCCAAGGCGCAGGCTTCCGTGACCCGCACCTACCTGCCCGATCGCTTTCCCGCACCCCAGCGCCGCGGCGCTGACGGGCATGAAGAGGCGACCTGGGATGAGGCGACGAGCGCGGTGGCCAATGCGATTCAGGCCGCCGGCAAGAAGACCCACATCCTGGGTGGCAACACCGGCGATACGCTTTCCGGCCTGATCGACCGCTTTGCTTCCGCGACAGGCGCCAATCGCACGATCTACGACCCTGCCGTGGACGAGACGCTGCGCGAGGCCACCCGCCGTGTATTCGGTGTGGCGAGCGAGCCGGTCTTCGATCTCTCGGGTGCGGATCTGATCATCGACTTTGGCGCCGAGATGCTCGAGACGGGCCCGTCGCCGATGGAGCACTCGCGACAGTGGGCATCGGGTCGCGATGTCACTGCCCACCACGATGGGGGTGCACGGCTGGTCTACGTCGGGCCCCGGCTTTCCCTGACTGCCTCGAGTGCGGACGAATGGCTTCCGGCCAAGCCCGGAAGCGAGGGGCTGATCGCTGCCGCTCTGGCGGGCGGTGATATTGCCCGTGCGGCTGCCGCAAGCGACATCCCGGCCGATACCTTGCGCCGCCTGGCATCCGCATTGAAGAAGGCGAAGAGCGCCGTGGCTCTTCCGCCCGGTGCTGCGCTCGCCAGCCGACGCGCGGTGGCAACCACGGCTGCAGTCCTGAAGCTCAATGTCGCGCTCGGTGCCGTGGGTCGCTCGGTGACGATTCCCCCGGCAACGGACACGGCCAAGGATCGCTCGAGCTTCGCCGATGCGTTGGCGCTGGTAGCGGCGATGGACGCAGGTGAAGTCGAGGTCTTGCTGATTCACGGCGCCAATCCCGTCTACAACCTGCCTGCGGGAGCGGGTTTCGGAGCCGCGCTCGAGAAGGTCGGGACGGTGGTCTCCTTTGCGACCTCCAAGGACGAGACGACCGAGCGAGCTCATTGGGTACTGCCCGACCACGCACCCCTCGAATCCTGGGGCGATGCACGTCCTCGAGCGGGTATCCGCAGCCTGATCCAGCCGACCCTGCGGCCGCTCCACGACACCCAGGCCCTGGGCGATTGCCTGATTGCGATCGGCCGGGCGATGGGCGAAGGGGTCGCGGCCAAACTGCCCTCGGGCAGCTTCCGCAACGTTCTCGAGGCCGCCTGGGCTGGAACAGGCCTCTGGCAGGCCCTGAAGGACGGTGGGATCTACGGCCCGACCCCCTCCGCCGCGACGAGCGCGGGCGGAGATCTCGAGCTCGCGGAGCCGACCTTCAACGGCAGTGGTGAGTTCACGCTGGTGGCATTCCCGCACAGCCTGCTGGGTGACGGCCGAGGCGCAGCCCTGCCGTTGCTGCAGGAACTCCCGGATCCCATCACGAGTGTGGCCTGGGAGAGCTGGGCCGAGATCAGTCTGACAGCTGCAGAGAAGCTGGGCGTCGAGTTCGGGGACGTGATCGAGATCGAAACGTCCGCGGGCCGAATCGAGGTCTCGGTGTATCCGCGCGGTGGCATCCGTGACGACGTCGTGGCGGTGCCCACGGGCCAGGGCCATACGGTTGGCTGGTTTGCCTCAAAGGAAGGCCAGGGTCTGCCCGGGGTCGCCAGGGGCGTGAACGTGGCCGATGCACTGCCGGCCCAGGTAGACGAGGGCGGAGGTCGCGCATGGCTGACCGAGAGGGCCATGGTCAAGGCGACCGGCCGCCACCGACGCCTTCCGATCCTGCAGACCCAGGACAACAAACGTCAGCGCCAGTTGGGTGAGGCGGTCATGCTGGCGGCACTGGCCGACTCCGATCACGGCGATTCCCCGGCCGGGGAGCACGCAGGTGGCCACGAAGGGCCCCACGAGATCCGCGAGCCCTTCGATCCCGCAGACGACGCGGCGGATGAGGAGCTCGAGCAGACCTTCAAGGACGAGCGCTCGGTCAAGGCCTCCGACTACCGCTGGGGAATGACGGTCGACCTCGACAAATGCACCGGCTGCAAGGCCTGCATTGCCGCCTGCTACATCGAGAACAACCTTCCGGTCGTGGGCGAGGAAGAGACGCGCAAGGGCCGACAGATGGCCTGGATGCGCATCGATCGCTTCGTCGGAGATGGTTTCCAGGAGTTGATCTCGGGCCGCTCCTTCATCGGTCCGAACCACGAGAAGCTCAACGATACGGACGTCCGCAACTCGCCGATGTTCTGCCAGCAATGTGGTGCCGCGCCCTGCGAATCCGTGTGCCCGGTGATTGCGACCTACCACAACGAGGAAGGTCTCAACGCGATGGTCTACAACCGCTGCATCGGCACGCGGTACTGCGCCAACGCCTGTCCTTACAAGGTCCGCCGCTACAACTACTGGGACCATCAGATCGAGAGGTGGCACGGCCAGATGGATCTGGGCCTGAATCCCGATGTGACGGTCCGCGGCCAGGGCGTGATGGAGAAGTGCACGTTCTGCGTGCAGCGCATCCAGTTCGCCCGGCAGGAGTCGAAGTCGGCGGGTGAGGCGACGATCCAGGACGGGGCCGTGCTCACGGCTTGCCAGCAGACCTGTCCCTCGAATGCCATCGAGTTTGGGAACCTCCGGGACGACGAGAGCGCCGTTTCGAAGAAGGCCGACGATCCGAAGCGCGGCTACAGCGCCATGCACGTGCTGAACACGAGACCCGCGGTGACCTACCTGGCGAAGGTGACCCGCGGAAAGGTCGAAGGGTAAATAGATGACGCCGCCGCCTGCCATGTCCGTCGCTGACACCATGCGCCCGCCGCCGGAGCCCCCGGACAGCCAGATCAACAAGGATCTGCTGGGGATCATGTACCACCGGATTTCGCCGGGATACCTGTTGCTGCTCGGTGCCGCGATGCTTTCCGTCGTCGCTGCGGGGGCTACCTGGGTCTACCAGATCTACATCGGTCTCGGGATCGGCGGCTACACGCACCCGATCTTCTGGGGCGCCTACATCATCACCTTCGTGTTCTGGGTCGGTATTGCTCATGCCGGAACCCTGATCTCGGCGATTCTCTACCTCTTCCGTGCGAAGTGGAGGAATGCGATCAATCGCGGCGCCGAGGCCATGACGGTGTTCGCGGTGCTCACTGCAGCCCAGTTCCTGGGCATCCACGTGGGCCGGATGTGGAAGAGCTACTTCATCCTTCCCTACCCGAACCAGCGCGGCCTGTGGACCAACTTCAAGAGCCCCCTCGAGTGGGACACCTTCGCGATTTCGACCTACGCCACGATCGCGATCGTGTTCCTGTTCATCGGGCTGATCCCGGACTTCGCGGTCGCACGGGATCGGGCGAAGGGCATCCGCAAGCTGGCCTACACGGCGCTCGCGCTCGGCTGGCAGGGCACTTCACGGCAGTGGAAGTCGCACACGCGGTCGGTGCTGCACCTCTCGGGGTTGGCAACGCCCCTGGTGCTCTCGGTCCACTCCGTCATCTCCTGGGACTTCGCAATGTCGCTGGTGCCTGGCTGGCATGCGACCATTTTTGCCCCGTACTTCGTGGCCGGCGCGATCTTCTCCGGCTTCTCGATGGTGCTGACGTTCTTCATCCCGCTTCGCAGGATCTACGGGCTCGAGAAGTACATCACCGAATACCACTTCGACAACATGGCTCGCTTCATCCTGCTGACCGGATGGATCGTCACCTACGGGTACGCAAGCGAGTACTTCGTTGCCTGGTACAGCGCGGTCGAACCGGAGCAGACGTCCTTCTGGCTTCGCGCATTCGGCCCTTACTGGATCTCGACCTGGGTGATGCTCTTCTGCAATTGCATTGCGCCACAGATCTTCTGGTTCCGCTGGGCGAGAGTCACTCCGTGGATCCTGTTCGTCGTGGCCACGCTCGTGAACATCGGCATGTGGTTCGAGCGCTACGTCATCATCATCACCGGCCTGTCGCGGGAATACGAATCTGCGGTCTGGGGTATCTACACGCCGACCTTCGCTGAGCTGACGATCTTTGCCGGAAGCTTTGGCTTCTTCTCCATGTTGTTCCTGCTGGCCATCAAGGTCTTGCCGATCATCGCGATCACCGAAGTCAAGGAGCTCGCGATTCATGAAAAGGCCCACGGAGGCGCCCACTGATGCCCTCGATTCGCGGCGTTTATGATTTTCCCGGGCCGGTGGCCGAGGCGGCGACCAAGCTCAAGGACCGCGGTTTCAACGATCTGGAGATCTACGCTCCGTCGGCCTTCCCCGAGCTCGATGATGTGATCGACGACAAACCTTCCGGCGTCCGCCGCTGGACGCTGATCGGCGGACTGCTCGGCGTGGTGTGCGGATATTCGATGACCATCTGGATGTCGTTCGACTGGCCGACCATGATCGGTGGCAAGCCGTTCGCGTCGATTCCGCCCTACACCGTGATCGGCTTCGAGCTGACCATCTTGTTCGGTGGCATCGCCACATTGCTCGGTCTGCTCGTGGTCGGCGGTCTCCCCTACGGGAAGTTCGGTGAGGTCGACAATGCCTACAGCCCGCGTTTCTCCGCCGAGGAGATCGGGTTGGTCGTGTCCTGCTCCGAGCGCGACGTGGCCGAGGTGGACGCGCTACTCCGAGCCACCGCGGCCAAGGAGGTGGACCTTGTCGAGGCATAGCCACAGTCACCTCCGGGCCCACGCCCTCTTTCTGGTGGTGCTGCTGGGAGTATCCGGTTCGGTGGGCTGCTGGGAGCAGTGGTCGGAAACCTGGTTTCCGCAGATGAAGTGGCAGAAGGCCGTGCAGGCGTTCGAGCGGGTTGGCTTCGAAGGGCAGGTCGATCCCTTCATGCCGCCGGAGGGCGCTGTCGCCATCGATGCCGAGACGCCCCTTGTCGATCAGTACGATCCCTCTGCGGACCAGCTGCGCAACCCCGAGGCTGCGAGCTTCAAGTCCGTCGGCCGCGGACAAGAGATCTACCGGATCTACTGTGAGACGTGTCATGGCACGGCGGGTATGGGAGATGGTCCGGTCAGCATGGCCGGAGGCCAGCGCGGTCCGTTCGCCGGCGTGTTCCCGCTGGTGACCGCGACGTCACGCACGGACGGTTACATCTACAACCTGATTCGCGGCGGCGGCCAACGGATGCCTGGCTACGCGCGTATCCCCAGTGAAGACCGCTGGCACCTCGTGAACTACGTGCGGTACCTGCAGAAGGGGGGACAGCCGTGAGCGGCGGGTCCGAACGAGCCAATCCCCGGCCGATCCCGGTCGGGCTGTTCTCCATCGCGGCGTTGTTTGCGCTGCTAGGTGTGCTGGCGTTCGTGGCCGGTCTGGTCCGGGATCCAGCCACGACGTGGCGAGCCTTCCACGTGAACACGTTGTACTTCGGTGGCCTTGCGCAGGGCGGCCTGGTGCTGGTCTGTTCGTTCGTGATCATCGGTGCGAACTGGCCCGGCTCGGTCCGCCGGATCGCCGAATCCCTGGCGGCCTGGGTGCCGATGACCTTCGTGCTATTCCTGGTCGGCTGGCTCTTCGGGCGCGAGTACGTCTACGAAAACTGGCTGCACGGGCCGCCTCCCGGCAAGGAACCGTGGCTGAACGAGCCTCGGGTCTTCATCAGCAACCTGGCTGTTCTCGGCCTGCTGGCCGTTCTCTCCTACGCCTTCCTGAAGGCTTCTCTCCGGCCGCACCTGCACGGTGCCGCAGACGGCGCCACCGGCTTCGCGAAGACGATGTTCGAGCGTTGGACCGCCGGCTGGCGTGGAGACGAGGCCGAGCGCGAGGCATCGGAAAACCGCCTGCGCGTGCTCGCTCCGGTGATCGCGTTGGTCTACGCACTCGGCTGGACGCTGGTCGCGTTCGACCAGGTGATGTCGCTCTCCCCGACCTGGTTCTCGAACCTGTTCGGTGGCTTCTTTGCCTGGGGAGCCTTCCTCTCCTCGATCTCGGCAACCACGGTGATGGCCGTGCTCTTCCGCCGCTCGCCCGGCCTGGACGGCAAGATCTCGACGGATCAGTTTCACGACCTCGGAAAGATGATCTTCGCGTTCTCGATCTTCTGGATGTACCTCTTCTTCTCCCAGTATCTGGTGATCTGGTACGGCAACCTGCCCGAGGAAACCCAGTTCTTCGCCGCCCGGCTCGGCACGGAATTCCTCCAGGGCACCTGGTATTGGCACGGCTGGGCCGAGCGCGTCACCGGGGAGCCGTGGGTGGTGGTCAGCCTGTTCGCCTGGGTCTGCATCTGGGTCATCCCGTTCTGGAGCCTGCTCGGCGCAAAGCCCAAGAGGACGCCGCGCTTCCTCGGCAGCATTGCGGCCATCTCGCTGCTCGGGTTCTGGGTGGAGCGCAACGTGCTGGTCTGGCCGTCGCTGGTTCCCGAGGACACCTATGCGTTCTTCGG
>JAAELW010000326.1 GCA_024226235.1 bacterium | reverse complement strand
GAAGTGGATCTGGAAGTCACCGGGCATCCCCTGGCCACCCTCTACGTGACCAGTACGGCGGAGGACGGCGCGGTATTCGTCTATCTGGAAGATGTCGATCCAGACGGCAACATCGCGCACGTGACCGAGGGCATGTTGCGCATCCTGCACCGCCGGTTGAGCCCAGCACCGATGCCCATGGCCGGGGTAGCGTTTCTCATGCCCGGGGTACCGATGATTCCCACGCCCGGGGCATCGTTTCGCATGCCCGGGGTACCGTATCGCACGTTCGATCGGGCTGACGCTGCGCCTCTAAACGAGGGTGACGTGGCCGAGTTGGTGTTCGATCTGCTGCCTACTTCATACCTGTTCGAGCGAGGCCACCGCATTCGCGTTGCGATCGCCGGCGCGGACAAGGATCATTTCGCGCTGATTCCCGAAGGCGGCCCGCCGACGCTTCAGGTCTTCCGTGAGGCCAACCGCGCCTCGCGGATCACCCTGCCCGGCGTTGGGCTTTGACGTCGAGAATCGGCAACAGCTGATATCCAACGCACAAGGGCACCTTCCCCACCGCTCAGAGCGGATGGATCCATCTCATGACAGGCTCTGCAAACACGGCGGATGTGGGAACGTGTGCCGTGCCGTTCTCTGCACGGGTGATCGCTGGAACCTCGAGGTGGACCTACTCGACTTCCGGTCGCTCTCGCCTTTTTTGGTGAAGCGTGTCGCGAATGCCGGCTACTGGTTCGTTGGAAGTGCGCTCGCTTCATTCGTGATGGCGAGCGATGCGAACATCTGGATCGTCGGGCTGGTGATCCCGGCGATGCACTCTCCGCTCCATTCGGGCCGCCAGCAGTAGAGACGCGGCCTCCGAAAGCGAGGCCATGTGCCGGGGATCCGCCTTCGGAAATCCGGCAGGTGGGTTGACAAGTTTGGGCGATCGGCCTAAAACAGGAAACATGAATTTGGGCAATCGCACAAAAATGACTTCACTGCCGGTCTCTCGTCGGGGATTCCTGCAGATCGGTGGCGCGGCCAGTGCCGTGATCGCTGGGGGAGGGGCCGGACTCGGATGCTTCGGATCTCCGCCCCCCGTCGATCCCAGTCTCGCCGCAGAACGGCCCGAGATCCTCTCGCGTGACGAGTTGGTCGTCCTCGCGGCTTTGGCGGAGCGGGTCATCGCGCCGGCGCCCGGTGGCCCGACACCGCTCGAAGCGCGTGTCGCGCGGCGGATCGATCGCGAGCTGGCGATCGTGGGCGGTCGCCTGGCTTCCGATGTGCCCGCCGCGCTGACCCTGATCGAGTTCGGGCCCTGGCTCGACCTCCGGCCCAGCCGGTTCACTTCGCTCGAGGTCGAAGCGCAGGACGACTTCCTTCGCTCGTGTGAACGCTCTGGCTGGCTCGTGCGGCGGCAGGCGTATGCCGGATTGCGGCTGCTATGTCTCTTCTTCTACTACAGCGATGATCGCAGCTGGCCGTCGATCGGCTACGCCGGCCCGATGGTCGCACGCAAGCTGCCGGAGGCGGCCAACGCGATCGAAGCGCTCGACCATCCGTTGGGAGGTGCGCGCTCGTGATCCTCGAATCATCACAGGTGAAGCGGGACATGCACGAGCAGGTCGACGTCGTCGTGATCGGCTCGGGTTGCGGCGGAGCCACTCTCGCCAAACAGTTGGCCGCCGCCGGTCATTCGGTGCTGATCCTGGAGCGCGGCGGGTACTACACGACAGCGCGCGGTGACTTCGACCAGCGCAGCGATGACATGCTGGCGCGGATCACGGGCGGGCGTGGGCTCGAGACCAGTGCCAATGGACAACTCGCGCTGATGAACGGGAACTGCGTCGGCGGGGCCAGTGTGCACTACTGGGCCGATAGCTGGCGGCTTCCCGATGACCGCGCGGATCTCTACACCCAACTCGGCATCGAGGGCCACGAGGCCGCCGACCTGGCTCCCCATTTCGATCGCATCGAACGAGATCTCCACATCCACCCGGCGCCTCCCGAGCTCTACAACCGGATGAACCGGCTCTTCGACGAGGGCGCAAAGCAGCTCGGCTGGAACGTCGAGCCGGTTCGGCAGGCGAGGCGGGGCTGTGTGCGGAGCGGGCATTGCTACCAGGGCTGCTCGTTCGATGCAAAACAGTCCCAGCTCGTGACGCACATCCCACGAGCCCTCGAGGCAGGCGCACGACTGTTCGCAGATTGCCAGGTGGACGCCATCCTCACCGATTCAAAGGGCAAGGCTTCCGGCGTCCGAGCCTCGTTCGTGGATCGCAGCACCACCCGGCCGAACGGATTTCGTCTCGAGGTGACGGCGCGGACGGTCGTGCTGGCCGCGGGGGGGTTCAGTTCCGCGGCGATCTGGCTGCGTTCCGGCCTCCCCAACAGCAACAACCAGGTCGGTCGCAACTTTTACTGCAACCCATGCCCGTTCCTGCACGCCGTCTTTCCGGATCCCGTCGAGCAGTGGCTGAACATCCCGTCGGCGACCGGGACGATGGATTTCCGCCTCGCCCGAAGCGAAGAGGGCGTCTACCAGGAGGGCGGCTACCTCCTCCATCCCAACCAGCTGCAACCGGAGTTCCTTGCATTGACGTTGCCAGGTTTCGGGCAAGATCATCGGAAGCTGATGGACATGCTTCCACGCATGGGAGGGGCCGTCTCGTGGATTGACGACGAGGTGCCCGGTTCCATCGAGATCGATGCGGAGGGTCGTGCGGTCCACCGCTATCAGATCCAGGGTGTGGATGAGCTGAAGACCCGGGATGCGTTGAAGAAACAGGCGCTCCTGCTGCTCGCGGCTGGTGCGACGGAAGTGATCGTGCCGAATCTGGAAGGCACCCGCATTCGTGACGAGAACGAGATCGCGGTGCTCGACCGGATCGACTTGATGGATGGCGGGATGGTGTTCGGCGCGCCTCATCCCGCCGGTGCGCTGCGTATGGGCCCCGACTCGCGAAGCAGCGTGGTCGATTCGAAGCACGAGGCGCACGAGGTCCCCGGACTCTTCGTGGCCGATCCGAGCGTCTTTCCGCTCCCGCCGAGTGTCGACCCGTCGCTCACGATCATGGCCTGGTCCTACATCGCAGCTGAAGCCGTGAGAGCTCGTCTCACCTGATGAAAGGGAATCCGATGAAATGGAAATGGTTGCTCGTACTGCCGATCCTCTCGTTCGCAAATTCTGCCCGCTCCGTCTGGCAGGGTGAGTTCGACGCGGTCGGCTTTCCCGCGCCGATGGTCCCGATGCATGCTGTCGCCAACGGGCTCGAAGCTCTCGGCTGGCTCGGCGTGCTCGTGCTGGCGAGCCGAGCCCCGGCTCATGCCGGTGCCATCGCGCTCTTCCTCTGCGGGGCATTTGCATTCGATCTGGTCACGACCTGGCCGCTCGAGATGCCCGTTCCGCCCGGCTTCGCCATCTGGGGGAGCATTGCGTTGGCACTCGGCCTGGCGGCGTCGGTTGCGCTCTTGCGGGCCTCCGCTCCGAGGTCGACCCGATGACCGTGCAGAACAGCGGAGCGATCCTCGTGGTGGGTGGCTATGGCGTGGTCGGGGCGCAGATCGTCCGGCTCCTCCGAAAACGGAATGCAGAAGTTCCCCTGTGGCTAGGCGGACGAAACCCGGAGAAGGGGAAGGCGCTCGCGGAAGAGCTTGGCAATGCGACTCCGGTGCATCTGGATGCCGAGGCGACGGATCCGTTGGGCGAGCTCTCTGCTCCGCCCGAGCTGGTGTTGACCGCGGTCAATGATCCCGGGGATCGGGTGCTCCTCGCAGCGGTGCGCGCCGGAATTCCGATCGTCGACATCACGCGTTGGACGGCGAGAGTGCAGCGCGCCGTGCTCCGGCTCTCCGCAGAAGAGTTGCGCGCGCCGGTCGTCCTCGCCTCCTCGTGGATGGGCGGCATGGCGTCGATCGCGGCGGCAGCGGGAGCCCAGCGAGTCGCCCCGGTGGAGCGGATCGAGATCGACATCTGCTACGCGCTCGCCGATCAATCCGGAAGCGATTCGGTCGAGTACATGGACCGGCTCGGCTTCCCTTTCGAGACGACCGAAGACGGTCGCGATCGGCTCTCGTATCCGCTGACCGACGGCAAGACCGTGCAGTTCCCGGACGGGCAGAAGGCGACGACCTATCGCTTCGACACGCCCGAGCAGGCAACGCTTCCCCGCTTTCTCGGGGCTGCGACTGTCTCTTCGAGGATCGGCTACGACTCCGCTTCGGCCGGAGCAATGCTCGTCGCCCTGAAACGCACAGGCGTCCTGCGCCTCCTCCAAAGGGATCGCTTCACCTCTTGGCGACGCGCACTGCTGCATAGCTCTGGAGACGGTGATCGCGCGACCTTCGTCGTGGAGATCCACGGCAAGTCCGATAGCGTCCGCGCCGAGGTCGTCGATCCCGAGGGCCAGGCACATCTGACCGCGGTGGGCGCCGTGGTGGCGGCCGAGCGCGCACTCGGATTGGACGGGAGAGCGGCGGCTGGGGCCAGGGTCTGGTTCCCGGAGCAATTCCCCGACCCGGAGGAAGGGCTCGCGACTGCCCGCAACCTCGGCGTGGAGATCGCGATCCAATGACTCGCCACCGCGCTGGAACGGCCGTCATCGAAAAGGGGCAGCAGAGTGTGGACGAGATCCTGGACGCAGCCACGGCGCTCCTGGCCGAGGAGGGATACGCGGAGCTCTCCACACGCAAGGTCGCTGCGCGAGCCGGGATGCGGCCAGGGAACCTCCAATACTATTTCCCGGCAAAGCGCGACATGGTTCGGGCTCTCCTCGAGCGGTATCTCGATGCGAGCCGCCAGCGGCTCGCGGCTCGCATCGAAACGGGCGATCTCTCTCCCGAGGACCGACTTCACCAGGCGATCGAGAGCATCCTCGCCGAACAAGGATCCTCCCAGGACTGCGTGCTCTTTCGGGAAATCTGGGCTCTGGCCGCCCATGATGCCGAGGTGGCCAACGCGATGGCCGATTTCTACAGCCAGTACCGAGCACATGTGGCAACGCTCTTGAAGAGCGTGAATCCGCAGCTCGCGGGGAGTGAGCTGCAGCGGCTGGCGGCGGTTTCCGTGGCGATGCTCGAAGGCCTCTCCCTCTTCCGGGGCTCCGATGCATCCCCATTTCTGCCGGAGGCCGGTCACCTCCAGGAGATCGTTCTGCTCCTCGCGCAAAACACGGGCGCAAAGGTTCCCGTGACGGAATGAAAGCCTGACGGGATTCAGAGTCACTTCATCGGAGTTCGCGGCGCCCAGGCCAGGCCCGTCTCTCCACGCTCCAATCGATGCAAGGAGATCGTTCCATGAGCACAATGATTTTCAAGGTGATCAACCCGCTCGTGAAGGGTCTGCTCGGGTCGCCTCTTCACGGGCTGATGAGCAGGAATACGGTGATGCTCGGATTCACTGGCCGAAAGAG
>JAAELW010000325.1 GCA_024226235.1 bacterium | reverse complement strand
TTCTGAGCACCTTCCTCTCGGTTCGGTAGCGGACGTGGAGCCGCTGCGAGTCGGGGGCGTGGTCGGGGTTGACTTCGCGGAGCGAGGTGGCGGCGGGACGGAGGCGGGCGAAGTTCTGGTGGATGGAAGCTGGGCTGTAGCTGTTCTGGCGGAGATGAGCGATGAAGTTGCGGAGCTGGTTGGGTGCCAGGGCGTGTTGGACGGTGAGATCGTCATCGGCAGCGAAATCGCGGAGTTGATGGAGATTTCGGCGATAGGCGTCGATGGTTCGGGCGCTTCGTCCGCGAGCCAGCAGCAGCTCGGCGAGGAAATCGTCGATGAGCTCATTCATGGCGGTCCTCGGAGTCGGTGTCGAGGGCAGCGAGAGGGTTGCTTTGGCGCCAGGTGTGGTGGAGTGTGTCGCTGTCGAGCTCGACGTAGAGGCTGAGGGTAGTCGCGAGATGGCCGTGCCCCATGAGCTGCTGGAGGGCGAGGGGATCGATTCCGTTTTCGACCAACCGCGAGGCGAAGGTGGCTCGGAGTCCGTGCGGCGTTACTTTGCGTCGGATGCCGGCGAGTCGGGCGAGGCGTTTGAGCTTGTCCTGGACGTGGTGAGGCTCGACGATCTTGCCGCTGGGCGTGACGAAGACGAGCGTGTCGGGCTCGGCCGGTCTTCTCTCGAGCCAGAGCTCGAGGTCTCGACAGACATCGGGATCCTCGAGGGGGACGACCCGCTCCTGGACGGCGTGGCGAAAGCTGCCCTTGCCTGGGAAGAAGGCCAGTTGGCGTTGCAGGTCGATGCGGCAGCGGATCAGTGCGAGCGCCTCGGCGATCCGACAGCCTGTGGTGGCGATCAGACCGACGAGGGCGGCGTCACGGATCCGCGCGGAGAGGAAGCGTGGCGGCACCAGATCCCGATCCTCACGGGCAGTTTGCAGGAGTGCGCGGAGCTCGTCGAGGGAAAGAATGTGCCGGACATTGAGCCGTTTTGGCGCCTTGAGATGGAATGGCAAGGTGGGGTCGTGGTCGATCCAGCCGTCGCG
>JAAELW010000324.1 GCA_024226235.1 bacterium | reverse complement strand
CCGCGCGACGATTTGCGAGTTGGCGTCGGACTTCGGCCTGCACGAGATCGGGACGGACCCGCACCTCGAAAACCGCGGGATCGAGCTCCACGGCGCCGGCCTTCTTGCCCTCGGCTGTGACCATATCGATGGAAGCCATGGTTACAGTTTGATCTCCACGTCCACGCCGGCAGCGAGTTCGAGTTTCATCAGCGCATCTACTGTTTGAGCGGTTGGATCGAGGATATCGATCAATCGCTTGTGGGTGCGGATCTCGAACTGCTCACGGGATTTCTTGTCGATGTGCGGCCCACGCAACACCGTGTACTTGTTGATGTCAGTCGGCAACGGGATGGGGCCCGCAATGTTGGCGCCGGTCCGAATGGCGGTGTCGACGATTTCGCCTGCACTCTGATCGAGCAGGCGGTAGTCGTACGCCTTCATCCGGATACGGATCTTCTGGGTGCTGCCTTCTGACATGTTCTTCCTTTCCATTCGTCGGAGCAGTGTGCTGCGAGACGAAAACTTTCTGCCTTCAAAACCTGTGTAGTTACGAGGCCGAAGCCCTCAGCCCAGGGGAGCTGCTTGCGGCTCCCCTGGAAGAAGGATCATTCGATCACTTCGGACACGACACCCGAGCCGACCGTGCGGCCACCTTCGCGGATTGCGAAGCGCAGCTCCTTGTCCATCGCGATCGGCGTGATCAGCTCCACCGTCATCTCGACGTTGTCACCGGGCATCACCATCTCCGTGCCGTCCGGAAGGTTTGCAACGCCAGTCACGTCCGTCGTACGGAAGTAGAACTGAGGACGGTATCCGTTGAAGAACGGCGTATGTCGACCGCCCTCGTCCTTCGTCAGGATGTACGCCTGAGCCTTGAACTTCGTGTGCGGAGTGATCGAACCGGGCTTCGCCAGAACCTGACCGCGCTCCACCTCGTCCTTGCCCGTTCCGCGCAGAAGACAACCGACGTTGTCGCCGGCCTGACCCTCGTCCAGGATCTTCCGGAACATCTCCACGCCCGTCACCGTCGTCTTCGACGTGTCCCGGATCCCGACGATCTCGATCTCGTCGCCCGTGTGAACGATTCCCTGCTCGATGCGACCCGTCACGACGGTACCGCGACCCGTGATCGAAAACACATCCTCGATCGGCATCAAGAAGTCCTTGTCCAACGCCCGCTCCGGCTCCGGAATCCACGAATCCAACGCAGCCATCAACTCGTCGATGCACTTATTCGCCTCGTCGTTCGTCGAGTCTTCACCGGCCGCAAGCGCCGAACCCATCACGATCGGAATGTCATCGCCGGGAAATTCATAAGAAGAAAGAAGCTCACGAACTTCCATCTCTACCAACTCCAGCAGCTCCTCATCATCGACCTGGTCAACCTTGTTCAGGAATACCACGATGTGCGGAACGTTCACCTGACGAGCAAGAAGAACGTGCTCGCGCGTCTGAGGCATCGGCCCATCAGCGGCGCTCACCACCAGAACTGCGCCGTCCATCTGCGCAGCACCCGTAATCATGTTCTTCACATAATCAGCATGACCAGGACAGTCAACGTGCGCGTAGTGGCGGCTCTCCGTCTGGTACTCCACGTGAGCCGTCGCGATCGTGATTCCGCGCTCTCGCTCTTCGGGAGCCTTGTCGATGTTTGAGAAATCGACCTTATCAGCCAGCGACTTGTGCGCCTGCCGACCCGTGATCGCTGCCGTCAACGTCGTCTTGCCATGATCGACGTGGCCGATCGTTCCCACGTTTACGTGTGGCTTGGTCCGCTCGAACTTCTCTTTGGCCATGTCCCCGTTGTCCTTCCTCAGCTCTGGGTTGGGCTCGGTCTCAACCCGAACCCAAACCCTCTCTGTGGCCCCAAGGCCTCAACTCTTATTGGGCTTTCGCCGCGCTATGCCCTGCCAACGAGGGCGCCCTGCGACGACCCTCCCCCCAATTTCGCACCATGTCCGAGACAGCAACCCTCAATGCAATGCATCCGCCGCCCCGCCGTACACCGTCGTTCCCTCGCTCTTCTTCCTCGTGCCTCGCGCGCCTTCGACTGGCATTCAACACAGTGGAGCAACAGCGACACTGCGAGTGCTCGCAGCCCTTGAATCTGGAGCTCACGAGCGGGGTTGAACCGCTGACCTCGTCCTTACCAAGGACGCGCTCTACCACCTGAGCTACGTGAGCAAACGCTTTGCTGTGTCGTTGTCCCTGGTTGCTTCTTCAATTCCTGTTTTGCGGTCGACTCGCTGCTTGCCTTGCCCTTTGCCGAGCCTGGAGCGGGAAACGGGATTCGAACCCGCGACCCCGAGCTTGGAAGGCTCGTGCTCTAGCCAGCTGAGCTATTCCCGCGTGACCAGCTCGTTTCTATTTTGCTGCTCGATCTATCCCTATCGACCCTCGCTTCTTGCCTGCCGCTCTGGGTCCCAACCTCGACACGTCGTTGCGTGATAAACCTGGTGGAGAGGGGAGGATTCGAACCTCCGTAGGCCATAGGCCAGCAGATTTACAGTCTGCCCCGTTTGACCGCTTCGGTACCTCTCCACGCCTCTCGAGGGCATGCCCCGATCGAACTGTTGCTCCCGAAATATGTTTGTGAATCAAAACAGACGAGAGCGTAAGACCTACCATCGCCCGCCTTGCCGTTTTGCGCCTGGTTACGCATGTCCCGGCAAGGGACCGTGGCGAGATCGAACGCTGTCGCTCTCGTTGATCAATACCGTTGATCGATGTTGTTGTGCGGGCGAATTCCGCACCGCCCCTCTTTGACTTGGCCTCACTGCGTTCCCGGGATGAACTAGAGTCTGGAGCTGGCGGAGGGACTTGAACCCACGACCTGCGGATTACAAATCCGCTGCTCTAGCCAACTGAGCTACGCCAGCCCGAGGCCGACCGAACGGGGATGATAGACACAGCCTCTCCCGCCCGCAACGAGCAAACGACTCGATTCCGGGGACTTACGAGACAAGTCGCTAGCCAGCCCTCGGGGCTCGTCAGTCATTGCCGGCCCGGCGCCTGCCATCCGGGCTCATCAGCCATTGCCGGCCCGGCGCACGCCCTCGTAGAGCATGACGGCCGCGGCAGTCGAGACGTTGAGTGAATCCACTCGACCCAGCATGGGGATTTCCACCCTGAAATCCACCGCGTCCCGAACCCCAGGCCGGAGGCCCCGACCTTCCGCGCCGAGGACGAAGACCAGCGGACCCTGCCAACTGCGCGCATCCATCCCATATAGGGAATCACCGCCCATATCAGCTCCGATCGACCAGAACCCGTGCCCACGCAGCGCCTCGAGCGCCCGTTTGAGATTAGCGACACGCCCCACGGGGAGATGCTCGATTGCACCTGCGCTGGCCCGGGAAACTGCCGGCGAGAGCGGTGGAGCGTGGCGGCGGGTCAGGATCAGGCCCGAACACCCGCAAGCCTCGGCCACCCGGGCGACCGCCCCCACGTTGTGGGGATCTTCGACGCCATCGAGTGCGACCAGCCACGGGCTCTCGTTCCGAGCCAGAGCCAGCAGCGGCTCCAGATCGAGTTCCGGAAGAGCGCCGGCCTCGAGCCGAACTCCTTGACCATCGTCCCGCCCGCCCCCCTGCGGGCGCAGCGGGGCAATCTCGAGCCGACGCTCCTCCGCAAGACGGCGGATCTCCTCCAACTCGCCCCGGTCCTGCCGGTCGGCCCGGAATTCGAGACGCCGAAGCTCCCGTCGGCCCGCGCGCAGCGCCTCCAACACGGAATGAACCCCGGTCAGCCACTCCAATTCGGGGGCATTCCTTGCGGATCAGCGTTTCGGGCGAGCTGGGGGTGAGTCCGCATCTTGCATGGAGCAACATTGCAGGGAACTGCCCCATCCGCATCCCGGCCAGGCGGACTCCTAGGCCAATGCGTCCCGGCGCTGGACTCGGAGCGATTCCAGGACCCCGTCCGGGTCTTCCACCCGGGGATGGTTCTTGAGCTCGAACTCCAGGTAGGCCACAAGCTCGCCAAGGGCGCCGACCAGCTGCTCCTCCCGATTCCCGGGCAGCTTGAGGGCGCGCGCCACCAAGACGTCGGTATCGAGCCCGCCACGAGGGGCCAGGCTCACCCCGGTCAATAGCGCCGGAAAACGTCCCGTAGCGTCGTCGAGCACCCGGCCGAGGCGTTCCAGGACAGCGGCTTCGTCGCCTTCGGCCCCTACCAGCACGCCGACCAGCTCGGAGATCAGCTTCGACAGGGAAGCCACCCGCTCGCGAAGCGCTTCCTGATCCACGGCCTCCACGTCTCCGTCCGCGAGGACGCCCCCGCTTTCCGGCAATCGCATCAGCTGCACGGCGCCAACCAGGCGCAGCAGCTGGATGCTGCGAGCGGCCGAGGCCGGATCGAATTCCAGAGCCTGGCAGACCTCTTCGAAGGATCGGCCCACGCCGATCGCATCCGCCAGGGCCCGTTCATTGCCCCCGAGATCCGCCGGGAAGCCCTCGACCCGGGCGAGGCCCACGCGGGGATCCCTCAGCACGGTCAAGAACTTGGCCAGCTCTTCGCCCCGCTGGAGGCCCTCATCCACCAGCCGCCCGGTCTCGAGCGCGAGTCGAACCACGTTGTCCGGCTCGACCTCGCCCTCCCAGAACCAGACGGTGCCGCTGGCGTAGGCGAACAACGAGCGAACCACCTCCTCGACCTGGTACTTCACCCCATTCCAGAGTTCACGGGGGGAGAGCAGACCGCACTCGACCAATACCTTGCCGAAACGATCGCCGGCCTCTGCAGGCTGAAAGCGACGCTCGGCTTCGCGCAGCTGCTCCAGGTCGATCACTCCTGCGCGAAGCAGACACTCACCGAGCCGATCGACCCTCTGGTTCGATGAGGCGAATACGACTTCACCTCTCTCGAAGTAGACGATCTTGCGATGGTCCCGATAGCGGAAGCGCAGCAGGCCAGACCGGGCCGCGCCGTGAATCGCGCGAAGCACGGAGGCCAACGGGAATGTCTCGATCTCAGCGCGGAGGGCTGGCGCCGAGCGCGGCAGGTCTTCCCCCTTGTCAGCCTCCCGTGCCAGCGTCACGGTGGTGGGCCCGACTTCGATCAGGCCAAGACGATCCCCATCGGGCAGGCCCAACGTCTCGAGCAGCGCATCTCCCAACGTTCCCAGGTCACCGGCCACAGGCAACACCCCCACGTCGATCGGCCATGCCGCGACTCAGGGTGCATCGACACCGTGCCCGTTTCCCTTGAGGATCGGGTGGGAGTCAGGGCTCAAGCTGCCCGTCTGTGAGGGCGAAGCAGGGAACGAGGGGGAAACTCATGACGGACCCGTTCGATCGATCCCGCCGGCACCGCCGGGTGTCAGTCCACGTTCCGGTACACATCACCACCATCGACCCGGAGACAGATCCGCGCACCGGGCACTCCTACTTCCGCGATACGCGGGAATACGCCGCGAACGTTTCCCGCGGCGGCGCATTCATCCGCACGAATGACCCGCCTTCACCGGGCCAACGCGTTCTCGTCCAGATCCATGTACCGGACGAAGAGCCGGTCGAAGCGATCGGACGGATCGCGTGGACGAAACGCGTGATCGCAGCCCCCGGCGAGGCCCAGGATGAAGAGGCCGGCGCCGGAATCGAGTTCATCGCCGATTCAGGCAAGCTCGAAGAAATCACTGAAGTGCTCGACCTTCCCGCGGACGAGCGCTAGCGACATCGCAGTTCGGGGCGGGATGGGTGCCCGGGGCAGGGCTCGAACCTGCACGGCCAATGGCCAGACGATTTTAAGTCGTCCGCGTCTACCCGTTCCGCCACCCGGGCTCCGTCAACCGGTCATCTCGATTCGATCTCGCATACCATCCTGGGCCAGCAACTCGTCCAGCGTATCGCGATCGAGCAGGGTCGTGCGCTGATAGCCCCATTCGGGGGACTCGATCTCGAGGCGGAAGATCTCGCGAGGCCGCTCGAAAACCTGGCGGATTCGCACCCTGCCCTCTCCAACCTGGATCTCGGCCATCAGCGAGTGGAGGATGCGTTCGATGCGGCGCGCCGAGCGCACCGCGGGATGCAGGTGCTGCTCGTAAGCGCGGTTGCGGCTCAGAATTCGAAAGCGACCCGGCTGAGACATCGGAGAGAAGATGCCCCTCAGCCGCGCCATGTTCAAGCGAGATTCGCCGGCGACCCGAGCCCTCCGGGTCGCCGGTCACAAACGGCCGCGAGACAGGGTCGATCAGTGAACCGCCACGGGAATCTGGCGCGGCTTGCGACGCTCGACCTTCGGGACGCGGATACACAGGACCCCGTCCTTGAAAGTCGCTTCGATATTCTCCACATCGACCTCCTCGCGGAAGACGACCGTGCGCGCGAACCTCCCACTGCAGCGTTCGGCCCGGAACACGCGCGCTTCGGAAACCTCAGGCACGGAACGCTCACCCTGAATCGTCAGCGAGCCGTCGTTGAAGGCCACGTCCACTTCGGACTGCTCGACGCCGGGCAGGTCGGCCAGAATCTCATATCGATCGGCATGTTCGAGCATGTCGATCGCAGGGGTAAATACCTCACCAGGCGTTGCGTCCTGTAGCGCCGCGTCGAGCTCGCTGAACCAACGATCGAACCTTGTGGGAATGGAAATCATCCGCATCGTGTCTTCCTCCGTATGCAGGATGCCTATGCACCTCCGAACCGCTGTCAATCCACGATGCAAACGGGGAAGTCTTTTCGCTTCCTAACGACGCCAGAAGGCAGGTGAGAAGATCACCATCAGTGTGAAGATTTCGAGACGGCCGGCGACCATCAGCAGGCAGAGAGTGAGCTTCACGTAGGCGGGAAGGTGCGCAAAATTATCCGTGGGCCCGACGGCGCCAAAGCCCGGACCGACGTTGGAAACCGCAGTGAGTGAGGTAGAGACTGCCGTCATCACGTCGTAGCCCGCTGAGCCCACGACCAGGGAGCCCATGAACGCCAACAGCAGGTAGGCGATGAAGAACACGCCCACGCCGGCGATCACGTCATCGGCAATCCCCCGATCGTTGAAACGAACTGTATGTACCGCGTGGGGGTGGATGATCCTGCGGAGCGCAACCTGGAACGAGCGCAAGCCCAGCACCACCCGCATCGACTTGAGCCCCCCTGACGTCGACCCGGCCATGCCGCCTAGCGCCAGCAGTGGGACGAGCAGCAGTTGTGGCAGTGCCGGCCAGAGTTCGTAGTCGGCCGTACCGTAGCCGGTGGTCGTCAGCAACGAGACCACCTGGAAAGCCGCATCCCGAACCGGTGAAGTCGTTCCGGCCGAGGCCAGCCCCACTGCCACCACCCCGGTCATCGCCAGCACCGTCGCCAGGTAGAAGCGCAGTTCCGAATCCCGAGCGACCTGCCGGAACCGACCCACCAACAGCTGATGGTGGAGCACGAAGTTCATTCCGGCGAGGAGCATGAAGCCGACCACCAGCCACTGCACGAGAGGCGGGAACGCGCCGAGCGAAGCTCCACGGGTCGAGAAGCCGCCCGTGGAGAGCGTGGTCAACGCGTGACACAGCGCATCGAACGGCCCCATCCCCGCTGCCCAGAACGAAACGAAGGCCACCGCGCTGAGGCCCAGATAGATCAGCCAGAGTCGCCGCGCAGTGTCCGCGACCCTGGGCGTCAGTTTGTCGGTGATCGGGCCAGGAACCTCGGCTTTGAACATCTGCATGCCGCCAATTCCGAGCAACGGAAGGATCGCGACCGCAAACACGATGATCCCCATGCCACCGACCCACTGGCTGAGCGAGCGCCAGAGATGAAGGGCACGAGGGGCGCCCTCGAGGTCGGTCATCACGGTGGAGCCCGTGGTGGTAAAGCCCGACGCGGATTCGAAGAGTGCATCGACGGGACCGAGCACACCGGACAACATGTAGGGAAGCGCACCGAAGCTCGAGGCGACCAGCCACCCCCCGGCCACCACCAGGAAGGCATCGCGGTTGCGCATGCGCCTGTTTGGCGCACGCGCCGAAATCGCCAGCGGCAGCCCGAGCACGACGACCGAGATCGCGCTCAGCAGATAGGGCGAATAGGGTTCCCCCACGATCCAAGCCGCAAGCGTGGGAATGCCGAGCAGGCCCGCGAGCCCTACCAGGAGCCAACCCAGGATCTCCAGATCCAGGAGCAGGTTCACCGTCTCCCCCTTCGAGCGGGACAAGCTTCACGCCCCCGGGCGTGGGTCGCAATGGCGGGGATGGGGCCTGGTCAGCCGGTCCTCGGCTGGCCGATTTCCAGCAGCGCTGACACGAAGTGCCGAAGCTCCCGCTGGAGCGCGTCATCACTCACCCCGGGCCGCGTGGTGGTGGGGAGGGAGGCCAGAGCCGGCAGGCAAGCCAATGCGAAGGTCAGCGGAGCAAAGCGGGTCGGATCCCCCAGGGCCTTGGAGCGCTGCAGAAGCGCCCGCAATTCGGCCAGCCGATGAGTGGCAGTCCACCCACCGGGCAAAGAATCCGGGTCTCGCTGCCGCCCATCAGAAGAGGAATCCGGGTCTCGCTGCCACCTTCGCGCCAGCTCGTCAACGAGAGGATGCTCGCAGCCTGGCTTCTGAAGGGCACGCGCCCACACCTCGCCGAGCGGTGCGACCAGACTCGCCATGATCACGTCCGGCTGTGGGTTCACCGCGGCCTCGAACGTCACCGCGTGGGTCGCAGCCATCAGCACCCAGAGAGTGGCCCCCAGATCTTCACGGCGCAGTCCGTCCCAGTGCTCGATGGCCAACTGGTGAAGGGCGGCAGGAAACAGCGCCTGCGTCTCCAGAATTCGCGCCAGAGCGAGCTGGCCATACAGCGATCCACACTCGGAAGCGAGCGTGCGGTACACGTGGGCGTCCATCCAGCGGCCCTGAAGCAGGAATTCGACGACCGATTCGAGGGCCTTCTCGATGGGCTGCCCCGCCTGATTGGCCAGGCACTCGGCAAGCAGCGCATCTTCACGAACGAGCACCTGGTCGACCAGCGTCCGGACCACCGACTCCTTGTCCGCGAAATACTGATACAGCGACCCCACGCTGTATCCGGAAACCTGGGCGATACGATTCGTCGAGGCCACCTCGTATCCGTCCCGGGAGAGCACCCGATTGGCCGCCTCGAGAATCGATTCGACCGTGCGCCGCGAGCGCGCCTGACTCGGTTTCTTTCGGAGATGATGATCGAAGGGCGGTGCAGCAAACACTGTGTACTCCTGGCAGGATCGGGCCCGAGGGACCCGTGCTGTACGTGATCGCGACATCGCCGGGGGTTCCCGAAACTGCAAAAACTGGAACCCCTTGCCCCCTGACCGGTCACTCACTTGTACCCATAGAGCGACGAAACCGACCCCCCGGGGGGATGCATTTCCTATTCGCATCGATTTTCTGGACCCCCCCGGTGGTAGGGTTCTTCTCGAGGCGCTGAGCATGAGCCGACCCTGGATTGAGCTGCGGACCGCGATTGGACCGGATGGCCGGAGCCCGGCCGCGCGCCATCTGCATGCGCCCCTGGTCGCACTCATTCTGGCGCGCCATCTGCCCACGCCCCTGGTCGCACTCGTTCTGGTTTCGGCCTCAGCCCAGGCCATTGCAGCCGCCACCGATCGCGACCGGGTGTTGGCCTGGGTCGCCGAGGGACGCTGCGAATCCGCGTTGCCCGATCTTCGATCCAGCCCGCCCGGGACCGATCTCGAGCTGTGGTGGGCGCGTGCCGTCTGTGAGAACGCCACGGGCAACCCGATGCCCGCGCTCGAGGCTGCCCGGGCCGCTTCCGCACTCGGCCTCGAGAGCGCAGAACTCGCGCTCCAGGAAGGCATCGCCCAATTCCAGCTCGGCGATCTGGCCGCCGCCGATGCGGCGCTCGCGATCGCCGCCCGCGGCGACGCCTCCCCACCCGAGCGTCTGCTCTACCAGGGCCTCGTGGCGCTGGGCCTACGGCGCCCGGCAGAAGCCTCGCGCGCATTCGACGCCGCCCGGAAACTCGACCCGATTCATGTCGAGCCCGTGGCTTCCTTCTACGCCGGACACGCACAGGCTGAGCTGGGCCAACTCGCGGAGGCACGCATCGCACTGGAACGAGTCCAGCAGGAGTGGCCAGACACACCCTGGGCCGAGCAAGCCGGCCAAACCCTGGCCGCCCTGGACGCAGAGCACCCAGGGCCGTGGCTGCTGCTCGAGCTTGGCGGAGAGTACGACGACAACGCGGTGCTCCGAGGGGCAGGCGTACGGCTGCCCGAGGAAATCCAAGGACAGCAGGACACGCGCTTCAGCTGGCGCGCGCAGGCCGGTGCCGACTTCTGGAGCGAAGGCCCCTGGTCCCTGGCGGGCATGCTCGATGTCAACGGCCAGCTCCACGACGAGTTGAACGAGTTCGATACCGCCGAGCCCCTGCTCACCCTCTGGCTGGATCGCTCGTTCGGCACAGACACACTGGCTCGTTTCGAGCTCAGCACGAGCTATGCATGGGTCGATGGCGATCCGTTCCGCACGGCCCACGCGGCGGGCTTTACGCTGCACCACGCTTGGAGCGAGCGAGCCGCCACCTCCCTCAGGATGGGCATCCACCTGGATGACTACCGCTTCTCAGACGATGACGTGGCCGACGGCCCGGGCCACCCGGGCACAGCGTGCCTCGACCCTGGCGACATCGTCTGCTCACCGCGAGGCATCGACGAGAGTCGGGACCGAAACAGGGACGGGCAAGGCAGCTGGATCGGCGTGATCCACGAGTTCAGCCTGGGCGAGGGCATTAGCGCCTGGGGCGGCTACCGGTTCCATCGCTATTCGGCCCGCGGGCAGGAGTACTCCTTCGATTCGCATGGGTGGGAACTCGGGGCGCGCGTCGCGCTTCCGGCGCGCTTCGATCTCGAAGCGTCCGGTCACTACGCATTCAGGGAGTTCCGGCACCCCAGTACCTTCCCGGAGCCCGACTCGCTGATTGCCGGGCTCCAGTACGGCCTGTCTCGCAGCGACCACAGTGAACGTCTGTTGCAGACCCGGCTGGTCCTGGGCCGGGCTCTCGGTCAGCGTGTGCGCATCGAAGCGCGCTGGATTCATCAGCGGGTCCGGTCCAACGTATCCGTATTCGACTATCGTCGCGATCAGTTCGGGGGCTTCGTGATCCTCGCACTGGGAAGCATCGCTGGAGGAGCCCCGTGAAACGACTGATCCCCTTCTTCTTCGCATTTGCATTGCTCGTCCCGGGGCTTCCCGGGGTGACAGGAGCCGTGGAGATCGCAACCCCGGGCCCGTGCGCAGAGCGCGACACACGGCCAGACGACCTTGGCCTGACGGTTGGTGCCGGCGAGCCGGGGGCTGGCGAAGCGTCCGATGACTCGGAGGCTTCGACCGGCGGCACCGGGGCCACGACATCGGCCCTGGTGGCAGGACCGGCTCGCCACCGCTTCGTCCCGACCTCGGTGGGGGCGGGTCTGCCCGCGGCAACGGCTCTCCTCGGCCCTCCCGCTTCAGCGCGCAGCACCCACCCAGGCGCCTGTGGCAGCGCGGGCAGGATCTGCACTGGCCAGGTGACGCCCAACCCCCGCCCGACGATCGCCACCTCCACTTCCGGCCGACGCCGCTCGGCACGTGTGCCGCAGATGGTCGTGGATCCAGACCCAGGCACGGGCTGCGGTGGCGCCGGGTTCGGCTGCAACTAGATGGAAATCTGGAGGCTCACCAAGTGAACGACGATCGCCACGACCGCATCCTGCTCGCCAAGACGGCTGAGCAGGACGAAGAGGCGTATCGCGACCTGTTTCAGCGCTACTACCCGCGCGTATTCTCATTCGTGAAGCGAAGGCTTGGCAGCCCCGAACTCGCGGAAGAGGCCGTCGCCGATACGTTCTTCGAAGTCTGGCGCGGCGCGGCCGGCTTCCAGGGCAAGTCCCGGGTCTCCACCTGGATCCTGGGCATTGCCACCTTCAAGTGTCGCGAGGCCCACCGCTCCCGAGGCCGACTGAAGCGTTCGGCGGTGATCACCACACCGATCGAGCACCTGGAGGCCGTCGCCGACGAAGTGGACCCGGAGGAGCGCATGGTCGCCCGGAACGAGCTGCGCTGGGCCAAGCATCGTATCGACCAGCTGCCCGAAGACCAGCGCAAGGTCGTCGAACTCACGATCATCGAAGGACGCAGCACGAATGAAGTCGCTAGACGCCTGCGGGTCTCCGACGGCACCGTCAAATCCCGTCTCTCTCGCGCCCGCAGTCAACTGCGCTCGCACACCCATTCGAACGGAAAGGAGGGCTGACCATGACCGCACTTCGCACCGATTCGTGCCCCGCTGAGGTTCTCGACTGGATCGCCTGGTACGCCGAACCCGAGCTACCGACCCAGGTGCGTGGAGCGATCGACCGCCACGCGGCCGAATGCCTGGCCTGCCGCGAGGAGCTCGAGTGGATCCGGAGCGACTCTGGGCTTGGAGCGAGCAAGCTCGAGGAGAGCGAAGCGCCGGACATCGATCGCGTCTTCGACCAGGTCCTGGCACGGGTGCGAGAAGAGGTGGATATCGCGCTTCTCACACCGCGGCGTTCTCGTCACCAGCAGAGCAATCTTCTTGCCGCCGCAGCAGCCGTTTTGATCCTGGTGGGTGGCGCGTGGCTCGGCCTTCGTGCCAGCACGCCCGAGCCGCTCTTCACGGCATCGGCCCCTGCTGCCAGCGTTGCGACGCAGTCTGGGATCGAGGTGATCTTCCGGGACGATGCGTCCTGGGCCGAGATTCGCGAAACCCTCGAACAGCTGGGTCTCGCAATCGTCGCGTCACCCGCGAACCCTTCCGGCAGACTGCGACTGGCCGTCGCGGCGGACGCCGACCCCACATCGGCCCTCGCAGGCCTGCGCGCGAGCGGCCTCACCCGCTTCGCTGAGCGCGCCCTTCCGTAGCCGGCTTTCAGAGACCCACGCAATGCGCTCCCTCTTCGCCCTGATCTGCTCGCTGAGCCTTCTCCTCCAGCCCACCGCCGCGGCAGGTGAGGAAGGTGAAGAGTGCGCGCCTCTCCCGGAGGCGGCACCGCGGATCAGCAAAGCGCTCGAGGAACCTGCGGGACCCCACGGCGCAACGGCTTTGATTGTGCTGCCTCGTACGGCGCTCGTCGGATTGGAGGATCCCTCCTCGATCTTCGCCGAGGGCGTGTCGATCGTCGATTCGTTCTGGAGCCCGGTTCTCTGTGCCTCGATCTCCCGAGTGCGCGGGCCCGCGGGCCTGCGTGCGAGCTCCCTGGTCCCGGGCCTGCCGAGTTCCGGCACGGTTGTCCCCGATGACACCTACTTCACCAACGCGGCGGCCACCGGGGACGCGGTGTCAGGGCCAGACCCCTATCGACCGCTGCAGTATGCCCACGACGAGCTCGGGGTGGATGAAGCGCATCGGGTTTCTACCGGTGCGGGCACGCGCATCGCCGTACTCGATTCGGCACCGGAGACGACCCACCCGGATCTTGCAGGCGTCGAGATCGTTGCCCGGATCGTCTCGGAAGGCCCGGGCCAACACGGCACGATGATCGCCGGCATCCTGAGCGCAATACCCGACAACAATTTCGGGATCGCGGGCATTGCGCCGCAGGCGAACGTGCTGGCCATCGCGGTCTGCGTCCCGAGTTCACGGGTCACGGATTCGCCGATCCCGCATCCGTTGAATCCGGATTCACCGGTCCCGCAACCGGTGATCCCAGGATCACCGGTCTCCATTTCACCTGAGCGCGGCGATGCCTGTGCTCTGTTCGACGTGCTGCGTGGACTCGACGTCGCCTGGGATCAGCGTGCCCAGATCGTCAACATCTCCCTGGCGGGGCCCACGAATCCGTTGCTGCAAGGCGCCACCGATCAGCTCGACCGGCTCGGGGTCACACTCGTGGCGGCCGTCGGGAATGATTCGGGCCGCGAGGCGCTCTACCCGGCCGCCTACTCCAGCGTGATCGGTGTGGGTGCCACAGGACGCGACGGGGCGCCCTTCCCTGAAGGAAACCAGGGCCCGGGCCTCGAATTGACCGCACCCGGACTCGACATCGTCTCGACGGCTGCTGGTGGCGGCTTTGCGTTCGCCGGCGGAACGAGCATGGCTACCGCTCACGTATCCGGCGTGCTTGCGCTGCTCGCATCGGCCAACGGGGATCTCCAGCAGGCCCGCAGAACGCTTCTGCTGGAATCACGTCGCCACCCGAGGTCCGACGGTCGGGTCGGCGTCCTGCCCAGGGCCTGCGACTTGCTGAAGACCCTCGGCCATCCTTGTCTGCCTTCGGATTGAGCAAACCCGAAGTACATGCCAAAGAGCCTGTGCGATAGGATCTTCGCTCCGAAGGAGGATCCCATGGGCCGTGCCAGTGTGAAGAAGACCCTCGATATTCCGGTGGAAGCCCTCTGGAAGGTGGTCCGGGAATTCGGCGACACCAGCTGGATGCCCGCCGGTACGCCATCAGAAGTCATCGGTGAGGGCCCCGGAATGACCCGACTGATCGGCCCACCCGGCCAGCAGATACGCGAGCAGCTCGAATCCGTGGACGAGGCCAGCTGCACTCTCGTCTACACGATTCCGGAGAACATCCCGTTCCCGGTAAAGACCTACCGGGCCACGGTGCAGGTGCGCGAAGCAGGTGACGGCAGTGAACTCGTCTGGGCTTGTGAATTCGAGCCCGAGGACGGAGCCGAGGAGAGCGCCCGCGCCGCGATCGAGGGGATCTACGCAGTGATGATCGGATGGGTCGGCGACAAGGCGGCGAGCTAGCGGTCTGACCCGAGCACCTTCCGGTACCGCCAGACGTGCCGGGTGCGATCCTCCGAAAAACCCGGCAGCACGGCCACCTTCTCGAAACGTTCGGTGTCGTCGACGATCCGCATCAAGTCTTCGTGGCGCTTCCACGCCATGCCCAGGCGACCGAGGTTCACGTACAGCTCGTCGTCCGAAGCTCGCGCATCGCGCATGTGTTGAAGCAGTTCCTCGGTCGTGCGGACGGTCTGGACCTGGGGGTCGTAGTAGGACGGGCCGGAGGTCCAGCCCAGCGTGGTGATGCGTTGGTTCTCCGGCGCCAGCGGGTCTCGAATCGGGCGGGTCACCTGGACGGAATCCCGAAGCGCAAAGTAGGGACGTGTCCACTGGGTATGGTGCACGGGCCAGGCGAGTGCGAACGAGAGGCCGAGGAAGGTCACGGCCAGCACGCCACCCGCCCACGGTCTGCGCAGCGCATGGCCGACACCATCCAGCCCGAGCGCGACCAGCGCTGCGGCGGGCGGCAACGCGAACGACAGGTACCAGACGTAGAGGTGATCGGCCCGAAGATACGACTGGAACCAGGTGAGCGGTGCCGCGAGCAGCAGCACCACCAGGACGCCGGCGCGCAGGCCCCCCGCCCGGGCGAGGCGGAACGCCCCGAAGAAGAGCGCCGACACGGAGATGGCGATCACGGAGCGGAGCAGTACCGGGGGCGCATCACCCAGCCGTGGATAGAAGAAGGCCGCATCCGGGTTCGGCCTTCCCCACTCGACACCCGCCAGCAGGAAGCAGCCCACCTCGCGCAGGAAGCGGGCACCGAGATCGGAGTGACCCCTTCGTCCCTCGGCATACTCCAGATACTGGACGAGGTTGGGCGTCATCATCAGCCCGAAGAAGAGTGCGCCGGCCAGGCCCACGAAGACCAACCGCGTGAGTTGTGAGCGCAACGCGGGAGTGCCGCGATCGCGCACCCACAGGAAGCCCACGACGACGGCGTTCAGCAGCACCGCGTGGTAGAGCGTGGCCGGGTAGGTCCAGAGCAGCAGTAGCTGGCCCACCCCGAACGCGATCCATCTGCGCCAGGTGCCCTGGCGACAGACCGCAAGCGCGAGTAGCAGCGTCACCGAGATCAGACACATGGCCAGGGAGTAGCCCCGCGCTTCGGACAGGTAGCGGATATGCCATGGATGGAGCGCGAGGATCCACGCAGCAATCACCCCAGCGCCCGCAAAGCCCAACCTCCACAACAGCCAGGCGACAGCCGCAATCGATCCTGCACCGGCCAGCATCGCGGGGATCCGAAGAGCCGTCTCCGAAACGAAACGCAGAGGAGGATCCGTGACGGCGGCCCAGGCGCTGAGGGAGGCCCGGGCCAACAGGCTGTGGACGACGTGGTTGTTGGGCTTGCGGTAGTACCAGAAGGTGTCCCGCAGCTTGACCGCCTTCGCCTCGAGCTGGCCGTCGCGGGGATCTTCGACGTACCCACCCCAGATCGAACGCCGCACGTTGTAGAGTTCGTCATCCCAGAGGCTGTCGTCCATGCGCGGGGCGCCGGCAGCAATTCCGGTGAGAACGGCGAGCAGCACGGCGCCGATCACCCACTTCGAAGGTCGGGCCGGTGGCGCCAGATCAGGACGCTCCGGCGCTGGCAGCCGATCGAACCAGAAGCGCGCGGTCACGAGCAGCGTCGCAGTCACGACCGTGACCGCGGCGGCGACCCAATAGCCGTAGGCGATCCAGAGATCGATGGGTCGGATGGGCTTGCCATTCGGCCGGCGATCGACCGCGCCCTCCTCCCAGGGGTGATCCCCGAAGATCAGGTGCAGCACCAGCACGAGAAGGATCGTCCCGAGCGCGATTCGCATGGGAGAGCAGGCTACCGGGGGGACGTGCTTTCCGCATTTCCGCTCCCGCTTTCCGCGATCTCAGGAGAGCACGCCGCGTCCGGCCCAGTCCGCGATCTGCTCGGGCGAGTGGCCGAGCAGGCCCTCGAGCACGGCGCGATTGTCCGCGCCGGGATGACATGCCCGCGTGGGAGGACGGGCCTGCGTCTCCGAGAGGTGAAGACGTGAGCTCTCGACCCAGCTGGTCTGGTAGAGATCATGGGCCACTTGCTGATAGTGACCGCGCTCCAGCAAGTGCGGATCGTCGAACAGCGCCGGCGTGTCGAGCACGACGGCCGCCGGCACGTCCGCTGCCTGGAGTCTTGCCTCCACGTCCTCCGCCTGGAGAGGCGCCGTCCATCGACCAAGGGCATCGGATGCACCGGGCCGCTCATTCCTGCGCCCCTCCCACTCCGGATGGCCGAGGGCGCCGCACAAACGGGCCCAATCCGCGTCGTCGCGTACGGCGATGGCCACCCAGCGATCCTCGCCCGCGCAGGGAAAGACGTCATGCGGGAAGCAGGTCCAATCCTCGTTGGCGCGTGGTTCCAGCGCGGCCCCGTTGACGGTGACGTCCAGGAAACTCGGAGCCAGGAAGTGAAGCGCTGCTTCGGCCTGGGCCATGTCGATGTGCTGTCCTTCGCCGGTGCGCTCCCGGTGTTCGAGGGCTGCAAGAATCGCAATCGCGTTGTAGCGGGCCGCGATGAAGTCCGTGTAGGCCCCGTACGGACCGGAAGGTGGAAGGCCGGGGAAACTGGCAAGTTGCTGGAAGCCGGTCACGCTCGCAGCCAGGTTTCCAAAGCCGGTGAAATCCCTCCACGGGCCGGTCTGCCCCATCAGGCTGCTCGAAATCATCACCAGTCCGGGGTTGCGCGCGTGCAGTGCATCCCAGCCGAGCCCATAGCTCTCGATCACGCCTGGCGAAAAGGACTCGGTCACCACGTCTGCCCAGGATGCCAGCTCGAGCGCCAGATCCAGGCCTTCCGGGGTGCCGAGGTTCAGTGTGACGGCCAGCTTGTTGGCATTGGCGCTGTGGAATGCACCGGACCCGTCCGGGTGAGGATTGTTGAACTGATATGGAGGGATCACCCGCAACGTATCGAGACGACTGGTAGATTCGACGCGAACCACGGTGGCGCCGTAGTCTGCCAGCAGCCGGGTCGAGCAGGGCCCGGCGAGGACCCAGAAGAGGTCGAGGATCTTGATCCCAGCCAGTGGGCGCCGTTCCGCGTCGGCGTCCCGCGGCACAGCGCTCTGCGGTTTCGGCGGCTGCGCCCGGACCTCGGACCCGTGCTCGTCGAGCCGGGGCGCAGGTCGGCCATAGCGAAGCGGGCTGGCCGGAAGCTTGGCGAAGGGGCCCGGCACCCGGATGACCCCGTGTTCGCGAGTAACGATCTCGGCTGCAGCACCTCGCAGGGCGAGCTGCTCACTCTCGAGTAGCTCGCCCAGCCCGAGAACCGGCGCCAGCAGCAGCTTCCGCTTCACCGCCTCCCGCATCAGCACGGCCTTGACATGCCGCCGGAAGAAGCCGGCCAGCAGGTCTTCTACCCGTTGCCAATCCTGCTGGCCCCGCTCCCCGCGAATCAACCGCAACACGAACTGGCCCCATTCCTCATCGTGCAGGCCGACCGGAACGTGCTGGCTTTCGGCGATCCACGCGAGCAGGCGGGTCATGAAGTGACCCGTCGAAGGCAGGAAGACGGGGCCCAACGTCACCCATCCATCGGCCGCCTGATAGCGCGTGCGAAGCAGCACACCACCGGCTACTGCACCTCCAGAGATTCGTCGTGCCGGGGCTTCTTGCAGCGGGGCATCCAGGCTGCGGAACATCGTGGCCAACGTGACAGACTGCTGGGCCGATACATCCACGTACTGGCCGCGGCCGGTCTGCTTGCGAGCGAAGTGGGCGATCAGCGCACCGACCGCGGCATCCGCCCCAGCATGCGCGTAGGCCTGGGGCGACTGCACGCGAACGGGGCGGGTGTCGCGTTCACCCGAGAGGTAGAGCGCTCCGCCAGATGCCATCGCGGTGAGATCCGTGCTGGAGTGGCCTGCCTTCGGGCCCGTCTGACCGAACGGAGAGATCGAGACGTAGATGAGCCCTGGGTTCAGCGCGGCCAGATCTTCGTAGCCGAGACCCAGCGAAGCCAGGCGGCCCGGCCGGTCGGACTCGATCCAGAAGTCGGCTTCCCGCACCAGCTCCCGGAGCCGCTCGCGCCCGTGCTCGGATTCGACGTCGAGGACAGCGCCGCGTTTGCCCCGGGCATAGGCCCACCAGAAGAGCGAGGCCTCCGGGTCGGGCCGGCCGCCCCGCCACGGCCCTTGGGCCCGGGCACTCGAACCCCCGGGCGGCTCGATCTGGAGAACGTCGGCCCCCAGGTCGGCCAGGATCTGACCGCACAGGAGCCCCTTCTCATCGCTCAGATCCAGGACTCGGAAGGCGTCGAGCACGCGCCCATTCTACGCAGGCTGGCGCTCTTCGGGCAGATTTCTGAGCTCGGCTGCAGCATCGAGAACTGCTCGAACGATTTTGTCGTAACCCGTGCAACGGCAAAGGTTTCCGGCCAGCCAATAGCGCACTTCTCGTTCGCTCGGATCGGGCTCACGATCGAGCAGGGCCTTGACCGCCATCACGATTCCCGGAGTGCAGACACCGCATTGGAGGGCCGCGTGCTCGAGCAGCTTCTGCTGGATCGGGTGCAGGCCTACCGTGCCTGCCTGGCTCACCGGGCCCGCCACGCCCTCTACGGTCTCGACCGAGCGGCCCTGCACCTCGGCCGCGAGCGTGAGGCACGAGTTGACCAGCCGGCCATCCAAGATCACCGAGCAGGCGCCGCAGTCTCCTGTGCCGCAACCCTCTTTCGTTCCCGTCAGCTTCAACTCGTCGCGCAGTACGTGAAGCAGGCTCTGGTGGGGCTCGCACAGGAAATCGATCTCCTCGCCGTTCAGACAGGTGGTGATGTGCATACGAGTCATCCCGGTTCTCCTGCCGCACGGCTTGCCGCAATGCGCACGACGCGTTTCGACAGCACCCCGACCAGATGGGTGCGGAAGGCGGCCGGCGCCCGAACGTCATCGATCGGGCGGCTGGCGGCGCGAACCGCAGCCGCGGCGGCCTCCAACGCATCCTCGCCGAGATCGCTTCCCACCAGGGCCTCCGCAGCTTCAGGAACCAGCAGAGCCGTCGGCGCCACCGCACCGATGGCCACGCGGGCACCGCGACAGCGCCCGTCGTCACCCAGCTCGAGCCGCGCCGCAGCGCCGGCCACGGCAATGTCCATCTCGCTGCGAGGGGTGAATCGCAGGTAGGCGTCGGACGTTCGAGCCGGCGGGCGCGGAACCCGCAGCTCGACCAGAAGCTCACCCGTCCCGAGCACGGTTTCGCCGGGCCCGGTACAGAAGGCTGCGACCGGTACCTCCCGCATGCCAGTCGGGCCGGCGACGATGCAGGTCGCGTCGGCGACGATCAATGCGGGCACCGTGTCAGCCGCAGGAGACCCGTTGCAGAGGTTCCCGCCCAGGCTGGCCCGCCCCTGGACCTGCTCGGAACCGATCAACTCGGCCGCCTCGACCAGGCCCGGAAACACCCGACGCACTTCGGGCTGCTCACGCAGCACGGCGCTGGAGAGGGCCGCGCCGAGCCGCAGCACCTCGGTCCCGAGTTCGCAGACGCCGAGCGCCGGGATGCGCTTCACATCGACGAGCAGCTGTGGGCTGCACTGGCCCGTGCGCATCTGCACGATCAGATCGGTGCCCCCTGCCAACACCCGGCCCTGCGACCCGGCTTCGGCCAGCAAGGCCACCGCCGCTTCGACATCCTCCGGAGCAGCGTAGGCCGCGTTCACACTCACCTGGGTCTCCTGACCTCCCGCGATCACGGGCAGGAAATGCAGTTCGGTACCGGCGGGCACCGGCTCGAGCCAGGGGTCGTGGATGAGCTCGCCATCGATGGCCACCGCAAAGCTCTGGCCTAGCTGCTCGCGAAAGCCGGGGAAGCGCTCGTCGAGGGCGCGCACGATCGAACGCACATTGCCCACCGGAACCTGCACCTGCAGCTCACCCTCACAGAGCGCTCGAAGAGCCGTGGGAATCTCCACGAGGCAGGTCACGAATCACCGCCCGATTCATCGTGAAGCGCAGCCAGCAGCCGCGGTGGCGAGATGGGCAGACGCGTGATGCACACACCCGCGGCTCGACGTACGGCGTTCGCGACAGCAGCCAGGGGGGGCACGATCGGTGTCTCCCCGACACCGCGCACACCGTAGGGATGGTTCGGATTCGGCACCTCGACGACCACGGTTTCGATCATCGGCAGGTCCGAGGCGACCGGCATCCGATAGTCGAGGAAGCCCGGGTTCTGCAACACACCCTGGGTGTCGAATACGAGTTCCTCGTTCAGCGCCCAACCCATGCCCTGGGCCGCGCCGCCCTGCATCTGGCCCTCGACGTAGCCCGGGTGGATGGCCCGGCCGGCATCCTGCACTGCGGTATATCGGAGCACTTCGATACGCCCCGTTTCGGGATCGACTTCCACGTCACAGAGATGGGTGGCAAAGCTGGGCCCGGCACCGCGGGCCGTGAGCTGGGCCTGGCCGTTGATCGGCCCTCCAGTCCGTCCCGCCTGGCGAGCCACCTCGGCCAACGCGAGCGGCTCCTCGCTGAGGCCCGAGCCCTTGGCCGGAACACAGCGACCGTCCACGAAGTCCACCTGGTCCGGATCGCAGTCCCAGATCTTCGCGGCGCGCTGCCGCAGCTCGCGCACCACCTGACGGCAGGCATCGATGACCGCCTGGCCGGTGGCAAAGGTGACCCGGCTGCCACCGCTGAGATCCGTGAAACCCACCGAATCGGTGTCCGCGACGACCGGGCGCACGCGATGGACCTCGATCCCCAACTCTTCTGCCGCCATGATCGCCAGCGAAGCGCGGGAGCCCGAGAGGTCCGGGTTCCCCGTGGCGACAATCGCAGTGCCGTCCTCGTTCAGGTGCACCTCGGCACTCGAGTTCAGTCCGGCATTGAACCAGAAACCCACCGCGATGCCGCGACCCTGATCGGGGCCAAGCGGCGCCTTGTAGTGGGAACTATCGCGAGCAGCCTCCAGCGTCTCGATCAAACCGATCCGCTTGAACGTAGGGCCGTAGGGGGTCCGGGTTCCCTGCTTCGCGGCACATCGCAGGCGCAGATCGATCGGGTCGATCGAGAGCTTCTCCGCCAGCTCGTCGAGCGCACTCTCGATCGCGAAAGCCGCCTGCGGCGCGCCGGGCCCCCGGTAGGCCGCCGTGCGGGGCTTGTTGCAGACTACGTCGAGGGACTCGATTGCGTAGTTGGGGATCTCGTAGGGTGCAAGTACGGTCATCGCAGCAGCGCCGGCTGGAGAGCCCGGGAAGCCACCGGCCTCGAAGCACATGCGCACCCGCGCCGCGGTGATCGTGCCGTCCTGCCGCGCACCGAGCTCGATCTCCGTGTGCGTGGCGGCGCCCGGGCCGGTGGCGCGGAACACCTCCTCCCGGTTCATCACCATCTTCACCGGGCGACCGGCCTTGCGCGCGAGCAGAATGGCGAGGGGCTCCTGGTAGACCGTCGTCTTGCCACCGAAGCCACCGCCGATCTCGGTCGGGATGACCTTCAGCTGGGACACGTCGAGGCCGAGCAGCGCCGCGCAGTAGGCCCGCACCGTAAAGGCACCCTGGGTGCAGCACCAGAGTACCGATTGCCCATCCACGCCGGTCTGCGCCAACGCGGCATGGGGCTCGATATAGCCCTGGTGGACGGTCTGCGTGCGGTAGCTGCGCCGCACGGTGACATCGGCCTCGGCCAGGCCTGCGTCCACGTCGCCCCGATCGTACTCGGTGATCGCCGCGACGTTGGTCGGGCCCGCATCCTTGCCGCCACGAGTCTTCAGGTCTTCGTGAAGGATCGCTGCTCCGGGCGCCATCGCATCGTCCAGGTCGAGGACCACCGGCAGCGGCTCGTACTCCACCTCGATCGCGAGCAGGGCGCGCTCGGCCACGGCCTCGCTCGTGGCGGCGATCGCCGCAACCGCATGGCCGTGGTAGAGCACCTTTTCGCGGGCCAGCACATTGCGGGAGAGATGGGCCAGATTCGCCGGCCCGGGGCCCGGCTCGATCTCGGGCAGATCCGCGGAGGTGGCGGCGGCCTTCACACCCGGGATGGCCATTGCGGCGCGGGTATCGATCCGAACGATCCGCGCGTGGGCGTGCGGGCTGCGCAGGACCCGGCCCCACAGCATACCCGGCAGCGAATAGTCCGCGCCGAACTGTGCGCGGCCGGTCACCTTGTCCACACCGTCGTGCCGAATGGGCCGAGTGCCCACAAAGCGGAACTTGCGCTCGCCGTCCTCCTCGCCCACGCATCACCTCCGGACGGGAGAGTACCCCAGACGGTCCGCTGCTAGCTTCGACGTCCGTGGAGCTGCGACTTCCCGATCCCGCCGTCCGGCACGCACTGCACACGCTGTGCGAGGACGTTGCCGCTGCAGGAGGCCGCGCGCTGGTGGTGGGTGGCTGCGTGCGGAACAGCGCCCTTGGACTTCCGACCCACGACGTGGACGTCGAGGTCTTCGGCTTGTCGCCAAACCGGCTGGGCGAGGTACTGGCCACTCGTCTTCCGGCCGTACAGGTCGGCCGTGCGTTTCCGATCTTCCTGCTGCGCGGACTGGCGATCGACGTCGCGGTTCCGATGCGACCCGGAGAGCGCGACAGCTGGGACCCGGACGCGACGCCCGAAACCGCCGCACTGCGGAGAGACTTCACGCTGAATGCGATCGCGGTCGATCCGCGAACGGGTGAGGTGATCGACCCGCTGGACGGATTGGAGGACCTGCGCACCCGCCGCCTGCGCCACGCATCCGACCGCTTCGACGAGGACCCGCTGCGCGTTCTGCGAGCCATGCAGCTGGCGGCACGCTTCGGCTTCGATGTCGCCCCGGAAACCGTCGAACGATGCCGGCGGCTCGACGCTGCGGAGCTGGCTCGCGAGCGGATCTTCGGCGAGTGGAAGCGGCTCCTGCTCGAAGGAGTGGAGATCTCCCGCGGCCTGCGTTTCCTGCGCGACTGCGGCTGGACGCGCAGCGTGCCGGAGCTCGAGGCGCTGATCGACGTACCGCAGGATCCGGGCTGGCATCCGGAAGGCTGCGTCTGGACCCACACCCTGCACTGCATGGACGTGTACGCTGCGGAGCGCAGCGGGGACGAGCGCGACGACCTGGTCGTGGGCCTGGCGGTGTTGTGTCACGACCTGGGAAAGCCCGGGACGACACGCCAGGAAGACGACCGCGTGCGCGCACTCGGCCACGAGCAGGCGGGCGGCCTGCCCACGCGGCGCCTTCTGATGCGTTGGACCGAAGAGACGGCCCTGATCGAAGAGGTCGTCCGGCTGGTTCGCGCCCACCTGGCGCCGGTTCAGCTCTTCGATGCGAAGGCGGGTGACGCGGCGATCCGGCGACTCGCCAGGCGCGTAGGCCGCATCGATCGGCTCGTGCGCGTGGCGTCGGCAGATCAGAGGGGGCGCCCTCCTTTGGCGACCGGCCGGTTCGAGGCTGGCGAGTGGTTGCTCGCCCGCGCCGCGGCGCTGGGCGCTGCCAAGGCCGCGCCCGAGCCGCTCGTGCTCGGGCGCCACCTGATCGAACTGGGGCTCTCACCCGGGCCAGACTTCGGCCCGATGCTTGAAGCCTGCTATGAGGCCCAGATCGAGGGGCAGTTCCACGACCCGGCCGAGGGCGTGGCATGGGCGCGGAAGGAGATCGCTCGGCGCAGGCTGTGAGTCAGCCGCCCGCGGCGTTCTGGATCACTGCTTCCATCTCGGATTGTTGGCTCTCCATCGAGGCCAGCAGGCGCAAATGGACGCGGGTGCGGCGCAGATTGTGCTCCGGATCGCGGATTCGGAAGTAGCGATCCCCGTCCAGGAAATCCGTGAGAAAGCGGAGCGCGAGTTCCCAGGTCATCACCTGCGCCCCGATGGCGAGGCTGTCCCGCTCGGCGGGGGTCATCAGCCCACCCGCGGTTTCGAACCAACCTTCGGCGAGCCCAGCGAACACGTCCAGACGCAAGCTCACGAGGTCCAGGTCGGCCTCGTCTTCCCGGGCGGCATTGCCCGCGGAGCGTGTCAGGTCTCCGAAGTCCCAAGCCAACAGCCCAGGCATCACGGTATCGAGATCGACCACCGCGACGGCTCGGCCCGTGGCCCGATCGAAGAGCACGTTGTTGGCCTTGGTGTCATTGTGGGTCACCCGTTCGGAAAGCGCCGCGCGGTCGAGAGCCCGTGCCAGCGGCGCCCGAGCTCGCAGGCCCTCGATCTCCGCGCCGACCTCCGCGACCCGCGCTGCCCTGTCCTGATCGATCGCGTTTTCGAGCTTCGCGAGGGTTGCGACCGTATCGTGGAAATCCGTCAACGTGGCGTGAAGACGGGGCCCTGGCAGATCCACCAGGCCCGAAACAAAGGCTCCGAATGCGCGACCGATCTCCCGGGCAAGGGCAGGATTCTCGACCAGATCGAAGCTCTCCGTATCGACCACCCGCTCCCAGGCGCGCCAGCACTCACCGTCAGGCGTCCGCACGAGCACTTCGCCTTCGGGTGTCGCCAGCAGCCCAGGAACCCACTCGGCCACGCCCGGATGCCCGGCAACCCTCCGCAGGTTCTCCATCAACGCTTCCGGATCCGGGAAGACCCGCGTGTTGAGGCGCTGCAGCACGAGGGCGCGAAGGCCCGCGTCGGTCCGGACATCGACCGCAAAGGTGGCGTGGATATGGCCATTTCCGAGCGGAGCACTCGCCGTGACCTGGCCGGGCACGAATTTCGTCGCGACGGCGTTCAGGTTCGAGCCCACAACCCTGAGGATATCGAAAGAAGTTAAGAAGGGGGCCGGAGTTAAGAATTCACTTGTT
>JAAELW010000323.1 GCA_024226235.1 bacterium | reverse complement strand
CGTCGAGGCCGTCGATCGGCTGCGGCACGAGGACATGTTGGAGTGCCTGGAGCTGCTCCACTTCCACATCGGCTCCCAGATCACGACGATTCGCGCCCACAAGGACGCGCTCCGCGAGGCCAGCCGCATCTTTGCGGGCCTGCATGAGTTGGGCGCACGCCCGATGTTCTTCGACGTCGGCGGTGGCTTGGCGGTGGACTACGACGGCTCACGCACCCACTTTCATTCCTCGAAGAACTACTCGTTGCAGGAGTACGCGAACGATGTGGTCTCGGCGATCCAGGAGGTCTGCGACGAAAAGGACGTACCGCATCCGGATATCGTGACCGAGGCGGGACGCTGGATGATCGCCCACCACTCGGTGTTGCTCTTCGATGTACTCGGCGTCAACAATGTCAAGCCGAACTCGCGTCCCCAACCGATCCTGGAAGGCGACCCGAAGATCCTTCACGACCTGGAGGAGACGTTCGAGAGCGTCAACGGCAGGAACCTCCTCGAGTGCTACCACGATGCCATCCAGCTAAAGGAAGATGCGGCCACCCTGTTCGCCCATGGCCAACTCGATCTGCGCGATCGTGCCCGGACCGAGCGCTGGTTCTGGGCCTGCTGCGAGAAGATCCAGCGGCTCTCCCGTGAACTTCCGGAGATCCCCGAAGACCTGCGTCCGCTCGAGAAGGCCCTGGCCGACACCTACTACGGCAACCTGTCGGTGTTCCAGAGCGCACCGGACCATTGGGCCGTGAAGCAGCTCTTTCCGTTGATGCCCATCCAGAGGCTCGACGAGGAGCCCACCCGGCGCGGCGTGATCGCCGACCTGACCTGCGATAGCGACGGCAAGATCGATCAGTTCATCGATGTCCACGATGTCAAGAGCGTGCTGGAACTGCATGCCCTCGATGGAGCGCCCTACTACCTCGGCATGTTCCTGATGGGCGCCTACCAGGAAATCCTCGGCGACCTGCACAACCTCTTCGGCGATACCGATGCCGTGCACGTGCGCCTCTCGGATGACGGCGGCTACGAAATCGAACACGTGGTCGAGGGCGACGACGTGCGCGAAGTCCTGGCCTACGTCCAATACGACCAGAGCGCCCTCAAGGAAAAGGTCCGACGTCTCACCGAAACCGCTCTGCGCCGAGGCGACATCACCCTCGAAGAAACCCGACTACTCCGCCGCCGCTACGACCAAGGCCTCTGGGAATACACCTACCTAGACCCCAACCGCTAAGTTAAGATAGGGGCCGGTTCCGTTTGTTAAGTTGCTGCTCATGACGGCGCGGATTCTATCGTGGAACGTGAACGGGTTGCGGGCGTGCGAACGAAAGGGATTCCGACGCTGGCTCGATCGGTCCGGTGCGGAGATTGTCGGCATACAGGAAGTGCGCGCTACCCGGGAGCAGCTCTCCAGCAGCTTGACCGGGCCGGACGGTTGGCATGTGGAATTCTCTGCCGCCACGCGCCCGGGCTACAGCGGCGTCGGCCTGTATGCGCGACGAAAGCCGGATGCAGTGGAGACGGCCCTCGGCCGGAACAGCTTCGATGATGAAGGCCGCGTGCAGCTGGCTCGTTTCGGACGGCTGATCGTCGCGAACATCTACTTCCCGAACGGAAGCGGAAAGGATCGGGACAACAGCCGCGTGCCCTACAAGCTGCGCTTCTACCGCGCGCTGTCCCAACGGCTCGATCGCCTGCGCCGCGGCGGATACAGAGTGCTCGTGATGGGTGATTTCAATATCGCTCATCGGGAGATCGACCTTGCACGTCCGAAAGGCAACCGCGAAGCCAGCGGCTTCCTGCCGATCGAGCGAAAGGAGCTCGATCGCTGGCATGCCGCCGGCTGGGTCGACACGTTCCGACATTTCGAGCCCGGGCCCGACCACTACACATGGTGGAGCCAACGCTTCGGCATTCGCGAGAAGAACATCGGCTGGCGGATCGACTACGTGCTCGCCTCTGCCGCCGCGATGCGCTTCGTCCGGGCCGCGTTCATCCATCCCGATACGAAGGGCTCCGACCACTGCCCGATCGGTGTCGACGTGGACCCTGGAATCTTCAGCTGAACTCGGCGTAGTCGACGAGGGCACGCAGAGCGGCGATCGCGCGGTGGGCGCTCGGATAGCAGACCCGTCCTTCTTCACGGACGCCTACCGGGCCGGAATTGCCATAGGCACGGTCGGCGTAGGCCAGCTCGGTGGCGCTGAGCACGGGCTTGCCGTGACGTTCGGAGGCTTCTCGGGCAGCCTGGGCGTAGCGGCGATCCTGGCGGGCGTGGAAGTCTGCAATCCGATCGAGGCCATGGTCCGGGTGGAACTCACCTGAACGAAAGGCTTCGGCCTGAGCGGCTTGGATGCCGAGACCCAGGTGGATCACCGCATCGACATCCGGATGCGCACAGATCAGGTCGAGCACCTCGGGGATGGTG
>JAAELW010000322.1 GCA_024226235.1 bacterium | reverse complement strand
CCAGCAGCCGGCCTGGATCTGGCAGGACCATCCCGTCCCCGTGATTGCGGCGGTCCACGGGGTGGCCTACGGCGGCGGCCTGCAGGTCGCGCTGGGTGCCGACATCCGTTTCGTGGCCCCCGACGCGCGAATGTCGGTGATGGAAATCAAGTGGGGGCTCGTGCCGGACATGGCGGGGACCCAGACGCTTCGCAACCTCGTGCCGCTCGACGTGGCCAAGGAACTCACTTTCACCGGACGCATCTTCTCCGGTAGCGAGGCCAAGGAACTCGGCATCGCAAGCCACCTGAGCGAGAACCCGCGCGAAGACGCCATGACGCCCGCAATGGAGATCGCGACCAAGTCCCCGGCCGCGATCCGCGCCAGCAAGAAGCTGCTCAATGAGTCGGTCATCGGCGGCTACGAATCGGGGCTCGACCTCGAGGCCTCTTTGCAGAGGACGTTGATCGGCAAGCCCGAACAGGTCGAGACCGTAAAGGCGCAGCTCGAGCGACGCGCCCCGAGCTACGCGCCCAAGGCGAAATAGCGAGAGCCCACCCCGCCCCACCTCACCTCGTACCGGAGAAACCACAACGATGGCCAAAGACCTCAAGCTCGGCATCCAACTCGGTTACTGGGGCGCGCAACCGCCCACCAACATCATCGAAGTCGCACAGCAGGCGGAATCTCTCGGGTTCGACTCGGTCTGGACTGCGGAGGCCTGGGGCAGTGACGCCTTCACGCCGCTGGCCTGGATCGGCGCCCACACCCAGAAGGTGCGCCTCGGAACGGCCGTCGTGCAGCTGTCCGCGCGCACACCCACGGCGACCGCCATGGCGGCACTCACCCTGGACCATCTGTCGCAGGGCCGCGTGATTCTCGGCCTCGGCGTTTCTGGGCCGCAGGTCGTCGAAGGTTGGTACGGGGAACCCTTCTCGAAACCGCTGGCACGTACGCGCGAGTACATCAGCATCATCCGTAAGGTGCTGGCACGCGAAGAACCCGTCACCAACGACGGCCCCCACTACCCGCTGCCCTACAAAGGCGAGGGGTCGTGGGGACTGGGCAAGCCGCTGCGCTCGATCACCCATCCCCTGCGAGCGGACCTACCGATCTTCATGGGTGCCGAGGGGCCCAAGAACATCGCGCTGGCCACCGAAATCGCCGACGGCTGGGTGCCGCTCTACACAAACCCCTTCCGCCCGGAGATCTACGCGAGTTCCCTCGCCGACATGAAGCCCGGCTTCGAGATCTCGCAGTTCGTGATCGTCAACATCGTCGACGATCTCGAGGCGGCGCTCACCCCCGTCAAGGCGATGCTCGGCTTCTACATCGGCGGCATGGGGGCCAAGAGCCGGAACTTCCACATGGAGCTCATGAGCCGCATGGGATATGAGCAGGAAGCGCACAAGATCCAGGAACTCTTCCTCGACGGGAAGCGTGCCGAGGCGATCGCGGCCGTGCCGGACTCGTTCGCGGACGAGATCTCGCTATGCGGCTCGAAGGATCGCATCAAGGATCGCCTCGACGCCTGGCGCGAGAGCCCGGTCACGAGCCTGCTTCTGGCCAACGCCGACCCTGCCGTGATGGCCACGATGGCGGAATTGGTCCTCTAGTCGGACCGATCTCGAGATCACTGCAAGGGTTCGCTGAACAAGCTGCCGATCCGGCCGGATCGGACGTGCGATGGAGCGCCCTAGCACCCGGACCTCTAGGGTGATTTCCGCCGCATGCCCGCCCGGAGTAGAGGCTTACTCCCACTGGGCAGAAGAAAGTCGCAACCAACCCCATCCGGCTTGGATATCCAACCTAAAGCTGCCCCCACGCCTTCCGATGCGCCCGTGAGGGCTG
>JAAELW010000321.1 GCA_024226235.1 bacterium | reverse complement strand
GCTCCGCGCTCTTCCCCGAGCCGGGCGAGCATCGCATCCTGGGAGGCCGCCACCGCCGCCGGCTCGCGTTCGGCCAGCAGCACCCGATAGTGAAGGCCGGAAGCTTGTGGGAGGTGCGGGAGAAGCGCCGACACCACCTTCACTGCACGGCCCGGTCCGCATTTCTCGAGCCAGGCCCGGGAATCAGGGCTGGTGGCGAGAGAGCGCACCCGACGATGCTCGAAATACCCGAAACGGTTGTTCGGGTCCGGCATCCGCGATCCATCCGCCAAGACGGGCAGCCCGGCCGCGCGGAGCATCTGCATCAGCAGCGAGGTTCCCGAGCGCGGCAGACCGCTCACGACGGCGACCGTCCGCAACGGGTCGCTCACGCGGGCTTCCGATACAGCCGCCGCACGAATGGCCCGAGGGTCAGGCCCTGAACGAGGATCGAGAAGGCCACGACCGTGTACGTGACCCCGACGATCAGATCCCGTTCGGGCCCGGCCGGCAACTGCAACGCCAATGCCACCGAGATCCCGCCGCGGAGCCCACCCCAGGCCATGATCTTCACCGCATGGGGGCTGAAGGTCCGCCGGATCCGCAGCAGTGACACGCCGGCCCCGACCGCGATCGTCCGGGCTCCGAGGACCAACGGGATCGCCAACAACCCGGCGATCAGTCGCGCCGGGGTGAAATCGAGAAGCAACAGCTCGAAACCGATCATCACGAACAGGACCGCGTTCAAGATTTCGTCGACGAGTTCCCAGAACGTATCCAGATTGTCTCGGGTTGCGTCGCTCATCGCGAAGCGGCGTCCATGGTTTCCGATCAGCAGGCCTGCGGCCACCATCGCGAGCGGCCCGCTGGTATGCAGTGCGTGAGCAAGCGCATAACCACCGGTCACCAGGGCCAGTGTGATCAAGACCTCGACCTGCGGGCTGTCGACGCTTCGCAACATCCCGTAGGCCACCGAGCCCAGCAACAGACCCAGCGCCACTCCACCTATCGCCTCCTGGACCAGCAGCCCCAGAGCCAGCGACGGATCAAAAGCGCCTTCTCGAGTGGCGGCACCCACCACCAGCAGGAATACGACCAGGCCAACTCCGTCGTTGAAGAGTGACTCCCCGGTGATCTTGGTTTCGAGACTCTTGGGTACACCGGCCTGCTTCAACACCGCGAGCACCGCGATTGGATCGGTCGGTGAGATCAATGCGCCGAATGCGAGACACGCCGCCCAGGAAACCCGGAGGCCGATCGCACCAAACAACCACCAGGAGAAAGCGGCGATCAGCAGCGTGGAGATCAGCACACCCAGAGTCGCCAGGAACGACACGACCCAACGCTGCTCCCGCAGGTCGCCGAGATCCACATGAAGCGCGCCCGCAAAGAGCAGGAAGCCGAGCATGCCGTCGAGCAGGGTCGGTGCAAACTCGACCTCATGGAACCACGTGAACCAGTCCCCCGATGCGAGGCCGAGCCTCCCGAGGGCGAGCAAGCCCAGAGAGAACACCAGGGCAATGGCCATCACGCCGATCGTGGTCGGCAGCCGCAGCGTGCGCTGGTTCAGCCACGCGAACAGCGCAGAGAAGCTGATCAACAGCGCAGCGACGTTGAATAGATCCATCGGAGGTCCGTAAGCTAGCGGCCGCCCGGGCGCGCCATGAATGGCGGAATCGGGCACCTGCCCATTGAAGCCCGTTTTCTGGAGGCTGAGGATTTTGGCGAAGCCCCACGCTAGCCTGTGCCGGTCATGTCCACCCGGAGCGCCCCCCAGGTTCCCTCCATCCGCCCCGCTCCCGGGCTGGAGGGCCAATGATCCGCAGCGGCATCGAGCGCCTGGGCGGACGCACGATCGGTGCGATTGCCGAGCTGGGCCGATTCGCCCGCTTCGGAGGCTGGATCGTCGGCGGATTCCTGCGCCCGCCCTTTCGCCCGGAGCGCATCGTCCGCGAAGCCTACGACAGCGGAGTGCTCTCGCTGGCCATCGTCTGCGCGTCGGGGCTGGCGGTCGGGCTCGTCCTGAGCCTTCAGCTCTACAACGTGCTGGTCCGCTTCGGCGCCGAAGAATCCCTTGGCGCGGTGATCGGTCTCACCCTGATCCGCGAGCTCGGCCCGGTGCTCACGGGCCTGCTCGTCACGGGTCGGGCCGGCTCGGCCATGGCGGCGGAAATCGGCATGATGGTGGCCACGGAGCAGATCGACGGCATGCGCACCATGGCCGTCGACCCGATGAAGTTCGTGGTCGTGCCGAAGGCGGTGGCACTCACCCTCTCGATGCCCCTGCTCTCCGCGCTCTTCATCGTTGCGGCGATCTTCGGCGGCTACCTGGTGGGCGTACAGCTACTCGGGCTCGGCAGCGGCATCTATTTCTCGAGCCTCGAGAACGCTGTGGTGTTCAGGACCGACGTGGTGGGCAGCGCGCTGAAGGCCCTGCTCTTCGGTGCGCTCGTGGCGCTGATCGCCACCTTCCGCGGCTTCACGACGGGACGCAGCACCGCCGAGGTGAGCGCGTCGACCACGGCAACTGTCGTGACAGGCTCAGTCTGTATCCTGCTGGCCGACTACATCTTCACGGCCCTCTGGGGCTTCTAGGACTCCGGGGGAACCACCATGCAGAGCCATCCCGCACGCGACCTCGTCGTCGGCCTGTTCGTGTTGGCCGGAATCAGTGCACTCGCCTACCTCTCGACCCAGCTCGGGGGGCTGAGTTTCGACGGCCAAGGCGGCTTCACTCTCCGAGCCACCTTCGACGAGATCGGCGGGCTCTCTGCGCGCTCGCCGGTGGTCATCTCCGGGGTGCCAGTTGGCCAGGTCGTCGCCATCAACCTCGATGAGGACCTTCGCGCCGCCGTTGAGCTCGATCTCGAGCCCGGACTGGAGCTTCCCGTCGATACGTCGGCCTCGATCCGCACATCCGGCCTGCTCGGCGACCAGTTCATCGCGCTGGAGCCCGGCGGAGAGGACGAACTGCTCGAAGCCGGTGACATTCTCTCCTTTACCGAGAGCGCATTGAATTTCGAGAAGTTGATCGGCAGCTTCGTCCACGACGCCGGCCTGGGAGGAAGCGAATGATGGGTCTGCTTCTACGTCGAAAGAGTGTGGTTGCGCTGGCGACCCTATGGCTCGTCCTGTCGGGAAGCCTGGGGTGCGCCACCAACGGACCGGATCCCTATCAGGGGTTCAACCAGGGCGTTTTTTCGTTCAACGAGGGGCTGGACAAGGTCGTGCTCGAACCGGTGGCGAAGGGCTGGGATTTCGTCCTGCCCGGGTTCGTGAAATCCGGCGTCGGGAATTTCTTCGACAACCTTCGAATGCTGCGCACCATGCTGAACGATCTCCTGCAGGGAAAGCCGGGGCGGAGCGGAGCCGACCTGGGGCGTTTCGCCGTGAACACCACCGTCGGAATCGTGGGCTTGTTCGACCCGGCAACACCGCTGGGAATTCCCCACTACGAGGAAGACTTCGGCCAGACGCTGGGTGTCTGGGGGCTTGGACCGGGGCCCTATTTCCAGG
>JAAELW010000320.1 GCA_024226235.1 bacterium | reverse complement strand
TCCGTACCGCGGTGGGCTCCCCTCAGAGGCTTCTAGCTGCGTGCTTTCCAGTCTTCGCTGAAGAACCAGTCCAGCGCTTCCTCCTGGAACGTGCTCGACGGCCAGTGGCGTCCGCCCTGGTCGGCGTGGAAGGAGACCTGGTAGCCGAGCTGCTCGAGGTTGCGCCGCATGGGCTTCGCCACTTGCTCGAAGTCGAACAGCTCGTCATGGGTACCGTACTCGAGGTAGATCGGTGGCTTGCCCGCGTCTTCCGGAATGGCGTTTTGATCGATCGCCAGAAAGCCCGCTGCCCAGACCATGACGGCACTGAAGATGTCCGGGTTCGAGAGGCCCACGCTGAGCGCGTAGCTCGCCCCGTCCGAATAGCCGAGCAGAGCCTGCCGTTCGGGGTCGATCGGGAAACGGCGCCAGATCAGGTCGTAAGCGAACTCGAGGAAATCGAGATCCGGGCGATCCGAGTCCGACGGATCCGAGCCCGGGTGATCCGGAGAGGGCGGGCCGCCAGCCAAGCCCTCCGCGGCACCGCCCGGGATGCCGAATGCGATCAGATCCCAGGTCATCTGCAACGAGCGAGGGATCAGGAAGAAGGCCTGGCGGCGCTCTGGCTCACCCTTGCAGCCCTTCAGAAGCAGCTCGTCCTGGCGCCCCGCACCGTGCAGCAGCGTGATCAGCGGGTAGGTCTTCGCGTCATCGATCTCGTCCGGAGTCAGGAGTACCGCCCGATGGGGGCCCTGCTCGACCCACACCAGGCCCTCCGGGCGGTCATCGATGGGCTCGGGGCGTTGGTGCCCTATGCGAAGCTTGAGCGTCTTCACGAGGCGCTATCATGCCACGTCCCGTTCCATTGACGCATCTGAGGAGCCCCCGTGGATTTTCATTTCGGCGAAGCCTTCGACGCCATTGCAAGCGCGATCCCGGATCGCGAGGCCATCGTCTTCCGTGATCGCCGCTTCAGTTTCGCTCAGCTGGCCGAGCGTAGTCGGCGCTTCGCGAACGTGCTGGTCGACGCCGGCCTCCGAGTCCAAACAGAGCGCAGCACCCTGGCGGGCCATGAATCCGGCCAGCCCCATCTGGCGATGTATGCCTACAACGGCAACGAATACATCGAGGGCATGCTCGGCGCCTTCCGGGCGAGGGTCGCGCCGCTGAACGTGAACTACCGCTATGTCGAGGAGGAGCTCCTCTATCTCTTCCAGGATTCCCAGGCGAAGGCCATCCTCTACCACGCCGAGTTCGCGCAGCATATTGCGTCGGTTCGCGACCGGCTCCCGGATCTCGAGCTGTTGATCCAGATCGCCGATGATTCGGGAGAGCCGCTCTTGCCCGGTGCGGTCGACTATGAGGCCGCGCTCGCCGCCGCGTCGCCCGATGCACCCGATGTCCAGCCCTCGCCGGATGACCTCTACATCCTCTACACCGGTGGCACCACCGGAATGCCCAAGGGCGTACTGTGGCGCTCGGCGGATATCCACATGGGCGCGATGGGTGGACGACGGTTCGGCGGCGCGGAAATGACCTCACTTGCCGAGATCGCAGAAGCGGCAGAAGCCGGGCCCGGGGCGAAGTTCCTGGTCGGTCCGCCGCTGATGCACGGTGCCGCGCAATGGGGTGCCTTCATCAACTTCGGGATGGGCAACGGGGTTGCCTTTCCGAATGACAACAAGAAACTCGATCCCGACGATTTCCTTTCGACGGTCGAACGCGAGCGCGCTGCCTCGATGATGATCGTCGGCGACGCGTTCGCTCGGCCGCTCCTCGATCAACTCGCAAAGAAGGAGTACGACCTTTCGAGCCTGCTCGTGATCGCCTCGGGAGGAGCGCCTCTTTCGACGGCCGCGAAGAAGGAGTTTCTCGAGCGGCTTCCGAACGTGACGATCATGGATTCGATCGGTTCTTCGGAGACAGGAGCCCAGGCGACCAACCCCTCCAACAAGGACACCGGCGTTTCGACCGGCGATTTCAAGCCCCTGGCGGGTGCGGCAGTGGTTTCGGCGGACTTGACGGGTGTGTTGGCCCCGGGAGACGACGAGGTGGGCTGGTTCGCACAGCAGGGCCGCGTACCCCTTGGCTACTTTCGCGATGCCGAGAAGACCCAGAAGACCTTCCCGATGATCGCTGGTACTCGCTATGCGGTTCCCGGCGATCGGGCGCGCTACCGGGAAGACGGTTCGATCGAGGTGCTGGGCCGTGACTCGGTCACGATCAACTCAGGTGGCGAGAAGATCTATGCGGAGGAGGTCGAGCACGCATTGAAGCAGCACTCCGGTGTCTTCGACGTCGTCGTGGCGGGCCGGCCAAGCGAGCGTTGGGGCCAGGAGGTGGTTGCGGTGGTTGCACTGCGCGAAGGCGCAGTGGCCGACGAGCCCGGTCTCCTCAGCGAGGCCGGCAAGCATCTGGCCCGCTACAAATTGCCGAAGGCATTCGTCTTCTGCGATGTCATCCAGCGCAGTCCGTCGGGCAAGGCGGACTATCGGTGGGCCAAGGCACAGGTCGAGGCAGCCCAGGAGCAGTCCTAGAGCAGACGGAACGACTGAAGCCAGCGTTGCACTTCGGGGCTCTGCAACGCGCCAACGCCTCGTCCGGTCACCCGCAAAGTGAAGTGCCGGCCCGCAGCATCGAACTGGTATTCGTCGAGCACGAAGACCTGGCCTGCCACGCGACGGTGGGCCCGAGCCCGAATGGCTTGTTGCCCGCCGACAGGTGCATGGTCGATTCGGCTCACCTGCCAGCCGCGTTCGGTCAGTGCCGTGCGCTGAAGCTCTTCGGCGCTGAACTCCGCATCGTCCCGAGCGACCCTGCCCGGTCCGGCCCACGCTTCGATCGCCAGGCCGAGGCGCGGGTCATGGCTGGCACGCAGCAGTCGATTGCGGCCGTTGGCTTCGGCAGGAGGAGCGACGACCCAGCCGCTTTGGGGCCAGTGGTCGAAGGCGCACTTCTCCCCCGGGAAGCTGATGCCGCCCGCGTGGCTCGCGCCCGCACCCACGAGCCAGCAGACGATGGCAAATAGCCAGCCCAGGCTTCGCATTCGATCTCCCCCCTCCATTGCATCGACAAGACGCTGTTCGGGCGCGATCGGGGAAACCCCGGAGCCCCTCAGCCGGCCTCGGAGGTTTGCAATCGGGCCAACAGGTCGAGGACTCGGCGTTCGATCTCGTCGCGCACCCGCGCGAACGCCTCCGGTTCCATGTCCCGCGGGTCCGGAATCTCCCAGTCCTCGCGTAGGCGCGCCCGGACATTCGGACATGCATCACCACAGCCCAGAGTCACCGCAGCATCGAGCTCCACACCGTCGAAGCTCTCGAGCCCGGTTGAACGATGCCGATCCAGATCGATGCCGCGTTCGGCCATCGATGCAACCGCCTTCGGGTTGACCCGCCCAGAGGGCTTCGACCCAGCACTCGAAGCCATGACTCCAACACCGCCGTGGTGGCGCGCGAAGGCCTCGGCCATCTGGCTGCGGTTTGCGTTCTCGACGCAAACGAAGAGCAAGTGGATCATCTTCGGAGTATTCATCACGAGGATCCCAGAGCTCAATCCCCTCTGTTGAGTCTAGAGGAGTTGGAATGGGAGGCGGAAGGGGAGGTGGTTCGATGCGGTGCCGATATGCAGCTCGAAGGCCCCTGGCTCGGCTACCCAGTCGTGGGCTTCGGGGTCCCAGTAGGAGAAGGCACGACGATCGAGCTGTAGCTCCACACTGCTTTGTTCTCCCGGTTCGAGACTGATCTTTGCGAATGCTTTCAGCTCACGCTCCGGACGCGGGAGTCGACTCTCGATATCTCGCACGTAGCATTGCACCACTTCCTGCCCCGAGGTTTCGCCTGTATTGCGCACCCGAACGCTCACCCGGAGCGGATCGGTCAGGTCGGATGCTTCAGTCGAAAGCTGCGGAGCCTCGAGCTCGAAGGTCGTGTACGAGAGCCCCTCGCCGAATGCGAAGCGTGGAATGATGCCGTTCGCGTCGTAGTGGCGATGGCCCACGTGGAGATCCTCGGCGTACACCACCCTGCCATCTGCACCCGGGTAGACTTCCGCACCGCGATCGTGGCACGGCACGTCGGCCGGCGAGTGGGCGAATGTGGTGGGGAGCTTGCCCGAAGGGTTTGAATCTCCAAACAGGGTCGCGGCGATGGCCGTGCCTGCTTTCTGGCCTCCGTACCATGCCCACAAGATCGCCGGAACCCGATCTGCCCAGTCCATTGCCAGCGGAGCCCCGGCGTTCACCACGACCGCGGTGTTCCGGTTGGCCGCGGCGATCCGTTCGATCAGTTCCTGCTGCTGACCCGGTAGATCCTGGTCCTGCTTGTCATGCCCCTCCGTCTCCCACTCTGAGTTCAACCCCACGATTACGATCGCGGCGTCCGCATCTGCCGCCAGCTTCTCGGCGCGACCGAGCGGATCCTCGTCGGCGGGTGGGAGATGCCCCAGCTTCAGGCCGCCCATCGCCACCGCACCTTCGCGCGTGTATTCGACGACGAGAAGGACCGGCTGTCCGGCGACCAACGGGACTTCTGCGACTTCCTCTCGTGTTCCCGTTCCGAAGAATGCTTCACCGCGGATCTGCTCGTCCCAGTTGTCGATGACGACCTCACCGTCTACGAAGAGCCGCGCCTTTCCCGCACAAGTAAGGGCGAACTGGTGATTTCCCGTTTCTGTCGGTTTGAAACGGCCACTGAAGCGCGCCGAGAATGCGTCCGGATCGACTGCCGGATCGAAGAGTCCGAACCAGGTCGTGTCCATGCTGCGAACGCGTCGCACGAGAACCGGCTCTCCGGCGAGCTCGAGCCCATCGAAGAAACGCGCCTCGAATCCGTGCTGTCCGGGCGGATCGTCCTGTCCGGAGATCCCGCTGGGTTCGACCTGCGCCGAGTCGATGATCGGCAGGCTCTTGTGGCTTGTGCATCCCTGGGCGTACACCACCTCCACATCGTCACCGCAGGCGTCGCGGATCGCGTCGAGTGCGTGATGCTCATAGTGCGGCAGCACACGCGCACTGCCCCCGCCCTGGATCGAGGTGGGCCGGGCGTTCGGGCCGATCACCGCGAGTCGCCGCAGGCGGGTTCGCTGGAGCGGCAGCATGGGTGCTGTGCCGTCGTCGCCTTGATTCTTCAGCAGCACGAGGGCTTCGCAGGCCGCACGCAGGGCCAGCGCCCGATGTTCGGGTCGATCCTCTGCTCGTTCCGGTTCTTCCGGTCCGGTTGCGTCGAGCGCACCCGTGCGCAGCATGATCCGCAGGATCCGACGCACCTTGTCGTCGACGACATCCTCCGGAACCGAGCCGTCCTTCACCGCCTGGGCCAGGGCCGGGCCAAAGAAGCGGGGCGGCCCGGGCATCTCCAGATCCAGCCCACCGTTCGCCGGCCCCAGGGTGTCTACTACGGCGAACCAGTCCGAGATCACCAGTCCGTCGAAGCCCCACTCCTGCTTCAACACGTCTACGAGCAGTTCCCGGTGGGCACAGGCGGGTGTCCCGTTCACCGCATTGTAGGCGCCCATCACCGTCCAGGCGCCTGCCTCGACGACGGTCGCTTCGAACGGAGCCAGGTAGATCTCACGCAGGGCTCGCTCGCTCACCTGGGAGTCGATCGTGTGTCGCTCGAACTCGGAATCGTTGGCCACGTAATGTTTGGCCGAAGTGCCCACGCCCTGACTCTGCACCCCTCGCACGAATGCGACCCCGAGCCGCGAAGTGAGATGCGGATCCTCCGAGTAGTTCTCGAAGTGGCGGCCGCCGAGCGGCGAGCGGTGCATGTTGATGGTGGGTCCGAGCAGCACGTGGCTATGCTTGGTACGAGCTTCCTGGCCGAGTGCGATTCCGATTTCTTCGACCAGGGCCGGGTTCCAGGTCGCGCCCAATGCGCTCGCATTCGGAAAGCACGCCGCGCTGACGCCGCCGCCAAGGTTGCCGCCGCGGGCCCCGATCGGGCCATCCGTGACCTTGAGCGCTGGGATGCCGAGACGCGGCACGCTGCCGCCGTACCAGATCGACGAACCGGCGGTGAGCGTCGCCTTCTCTTCGAGCGTCAGATCTCCAAGGAGCCCTTCGATACGAGGTTCGTCATCGTTCACGTGAAGCTTCGGCATTCGTGACATGGTGCCCCCGGAGTTCGTGCGCGGGCAGTGTAGCCCGTCCCATTGCTAGAAGGGCTCGTCCGAGAGGCGATTCCGATCCGGCGCACGTTGAGCCCGCCAGCTGGCCTCCAGGCGTTCGACGCGCAGGCGTTCGTGTTCGGCAAAATGGCGGGTGCGCAGCCCGCGAAGCCCATCGGCATCCATCCCTTCGGAAAGAAGCTCCTCTCGCTCGGTGCGGTAGGCATCCAATCGCAAGTGCCATGTTCGCCGTTCCTCGTCGAGGGCAGCCAGCCGTTCCGCTGCGGCCGGGCCAACGCGCGCTTCGCGCAGTGTGCGGATCTCGGCGTCGCCGGCCCCGGCGTCGCGCAGTGCCGCTTCTTCCTGGGCCAGCCGCAGTGGTGCGGTCGTCCGTGCGCGAGTCTCCCGCACGCTCTGCGGCAGCTGCTCCTCCAGCGCGTCGAGCTCTCGTTGACGAGCCGCCGGATCCAACGATGCATCCTGATGGACGCGCCGCATGGCCAGCTGCACGCGAAGCGTGGCTTCCTCCTCACCGAACAAACGCTCTGCGAGTTCCGCGCCGAAGCTGCGTCGCCGAAGCTCGCGCAGCCATTGGAGTCTTCGTTCGAGGTCGCCACTGGCGGCCAATGCCGGGTCGCTGAGTTCCTTGCGGGCGGCTGCGCGGAAGGCGAGGAAGCGCCGGGCGAGATCCAGGGCTCCCGCCCAGGCAGTGGCGGGCAGCGAGGACTGCAGTGCGTCGCGGAGTGCGGCGTCGAAGGCCTCTCCTTCCAGCCCTCCGCCGTCCGGATTCCCGAGATCCAGGTGCCGATGGGCAAGCAGGAACGATCGCAGCCAGGCGAGCGCATCCGGATCCGCGACGAACCGGCCGTCTGCATCGACCCGCAACCGACCCGAGAGTCCGGTTGGAGTGCGCCCGGTGGGCAAGACCGCAGGTGTGGGGACCGCTGCCGTCGGGGCAGTCGCCGGCACGCTGCGGATGGGGGTCTCCCGGGCTCGCCGGCTCCACAGCCAACCGGCCACGATGCCGAGAGCCAGCAACGCGATGGCGAGGCGGAACGATCGGGACGTCTGTCTGCTCCTAGAGTCCCAGATCGGCCAGGCGGCGAACGTGGTCCCGGTAGAGCGTGCGCGGGTCCACCTCGAAAAACGAAGTCAGGCCGAGGATCTGGTTGACCTCGTCGAGGTGGTTCATGATCAGTCCGTCGTCGATCACGTCCCCGAACTGGGCACTGCACACCGTGACCAGGCCGTCGTTCGCCTCGCCCAGGTAGAACAGGCCTGCGATGCCCATCAGCGGGTCTGTCAGGTCGAGTACGTTCGTCGTCGTGACACGACCCGTCCACGAGTAGTACCGGATGCCGCTCACCACTGCGGGGCCCGGGTTGCAGCCCGCCGGCAAACCGTCAGGGAAGGTCGCATTGAACGCGGCCATGCCGGAGGGCGCCAGCAAAGTGAGCGCAGCCTTCGCGTCCAGCGGGTCGCTGGTGCCGCCGATCAGTTCGACGACCGGCGTCAGCAGTGCGCCGAAGAAGGTGAGCAACGCAGATGCGAACGAGCCATCCTGGTTGATTCCGTCCGCGATGAAGCTAGCTACCGAGGCGCCCTGGTGCGGCGAGCCAATGGTTGTGACCGAGGCGACCAGATCCGGCCTCATGCCCGCGACATAACGGATGTCCAGGCCGCCCTGGCTGTGACCGATCAGATGCACCTTCGCGGCGCCCGTGGTGGCGATGATGTTTTCGACCTGGGTCTGGAGCTGGGCACCTCGCACGTAGCTGTCGTGGAGTGCGCTCACTTGGGTGACGTAGACCTCGGCGCCCTCGTCCTCCATCTCGTCGACGATGCCGTTCCAATAATCGAGGAGTTCCGCGTAGGTTTCGGCACCCAGCATGCCATGGGCCAGCACGAACGGATACTGGGGCGGAGTCGGTCCGCCTCCCCCCCCGGAGGTGCACTTGCCCGCCATCAGAGCGGGAGCCAGCAGCAGGACGAACAGGTAGCGTGCGATGGTCACGGGATGCCCTCCAGGATTCGCCAGGCACTCTACTTACCGTCTGCAAATGAGGTCAAGCCAAATCGGGCTCTCAGGTGCCATGCGTGAGAGGCGCCGAGCCGTGTGCTGCAAGAGCTTCCGCGATCCGAGGTGCTTCTTCCTCGGGCAAGGCTGCCGTGGTGATTCGGATGGCCGGCGGAGAGTGAATCCGAAAGCTCTCACCGGCGCGGACGGCACATCCCGCGGCGAGCAGCTGCTGTACGGTGGCGGTCTCTTCTTCGACGGGCACCCAGACGTTCATCCCAGACCGCCCGTGGGCAGACAGCCCGCGCTCCGCGAGAGCCGCCACCAATGCCTCGCGCCGGGCGGAATACGTTCTTTGTGCCCGGGCCACGAGCCGCGCGACGTCCGAGTCACTCCAGAGGCTGACGACCAGGTGCTGGAGCAGGTGGCTCACCCAACGTGTGCCGAGTAGCTGACGCCCCTCGACACGAGCGATCGTCTCCCGGTCGCCGGCAAGGATGGCGAGCCGAAGGTCTGGTCCCAGGGTCTTCGATACCGACCTCACGATGGCGAAACGCGCCGTCGTTTCTCGGCACAGGGTTGCCGCGGCTGCGCCCGAGGCCTCGGCGCTGTGGTCGTCTTCGACGATCAGTACGTCTTCGTGGCGCTCGAGGATGGCCCTCAGCTCGGCGGATCGCTCGGCGGTGAGTGCCGCGCCGGTGGGGTTCTGGGCGCGTGGGGTCAGCACGAGCGCGCGAGCGCCACGCGTGATTGCCCGCTCTAGCGAAACGGGAAGCGGGCCCTCGTCATCGAGCGCGACGGGCTCCACCGGATGCCCCATCGCGCGGAGCAGATGGTAGACACCGCCGAAGCCCGGATCTTCTGCGGCCACCCGATCACCCGGTCGGAGGCGGGCGAGCAGCACCCGTTCGATGCCGTCGAGTGCTCCGCTCACCACCGAGATGCCGGGGGAGGGGATGCGATCGGCGCCCAGGCGCGCCTTTGCCAGCTCGATCAGCGCTGGCAGATGTACTTGCTCCGCGTAGAGGTGCGGTTCCGGATCCAGCTTTGCGAGAAAGGGCCCGAGCCGCGGCAGCAATGCGGGGTCGGGGTTGCCGCTGGCGAGATCCAGGGTCCCGGCGGGAAGCGGTGCGGCAGTGGGGGCCATCACCGGCGGAGCCGGGCTCACCCGGGTTCCCCGCCGGCCTTCGGTCACGAGCAGGCCGCGGCCTCGAAGCTCGCGATAGGCAGAGGACACAGTAGTCGGGCTGACCGAGAGCGCGCTCGCGAGAGCACGAACTGTCGGTAACAAATCGCCCGGCGAGAGATCACCGTGACGAATGGCGGCTTCTACGCTGGCGGTGATCTCCGTCGCCTGCCGGCCGCGGATGGTGCCGATAGACTTCTGTAACGCCTTGGGCATGGTTTTGTACTGTTACATTAACCGGGTCGAGCTGGCCAGTGTGGGGCATCAGAGGGATGAGCTCCGCGCCTCGTCCAGTGAAGGGCCCAATACGAGCCGGCGCCTACTTAAGCGGCGGAGGTCTGGCCGGAGAACCGCGCGACCCGGGCCTTGCTCAGAGAACGGCGCCCGCTGAACCCGCAAGCGGATCGGCTACCGTCGCCGGATGACTGAGAACCTTCCCGCCCTGGCGCTCGCGGCCGTCCCCGGTCGCCGCAAGAAGACCCTCGATCTGGCTCGTGAGATCGAAGATCGCGGCTTTGCTGGCATCTACTGTGCGAGTTTCGGAGATGGCCTGGGCCTGTGCGAGGCACTGGCGTTCGCGACGGAGCGGATTCCGATCGGGACCGCGATCGTCAACATGTACTCGCGGCACGCGAGTGAGTACGCACAGACCAGCAGCCTGATCCAGGAACTCTCCGGTGGCCGGTTTCATTTCGGGGTCGGGGTGAGTCACGATGCGATGAACCGGCGGCTAGGCGTCACGACGGGCAAGCCTCTTGCGGATACGCGGGCTTTCGTCGAGGCCTTCCGTGGGACGCCCCGCGCAGGCGAGCTGCCGCCGATCGTTCTCGCGGCGCTGCGCAAGAAGATGATCGCGCTCTCGGGGGAGATCGGCGATGGCGTGGTCTTTGCGAATGTGGCCCGCTCCCACGTTCCCGACAGTCTGATGGCCCTGCCCGAGGACAAGCGCAATGACCCGGCCTTCTTCGTGGGGGACATGATTCCGACTTGCATTTCGGACGATCGCGAGGCGGCCGCGGCGGTCAACCGCAAGACCCTGACGATGTACCTGAATCTCCCCAACTACCGGAACTACTGGAAAGAGGTCGGCTATCTGGAGGAGATGCAGGCGGTCGAGAAGGCCCTCGAAGCGAAGGAGTACGATCGTCTGCCGGAGCTGATGACCGACCGCTGGCTGGCGGATGTCTCGCTCTTCGGTCCGGTCTCCGAAGTCCGTGAGGGTGTCGAGGCGTGGTTCGACGCCGGCGTCCGTACGCCCATCCTGGTTCCTTCATCGGCCGTCGGAAACCAGATGAAGGCCTTCGAGGAGCTGTTCGCTGCATTCTCCTGAACAGGGATCTCCGGCCGCGCGACTGCGCGAGCAGCTCGCCAGGCCCGGCCTGCGGGTGATGCCCTGTTGCTGGGATGCATGGTCTGCGCGTCTGATCGAGCGTGCTGGTTTCGGGCTCACGTTCATGAGTGGCTTCGCCGTCTCGGCCGCACGGCTGGGTCTGCCGGACACCGGGCTGATCTCGTATGCCGAGATGCTCGACCAGGGCCGCAATCTTTGCGATGCGGTGGAGATCCCGGTGATCGGCGACGCGGATACGGGCTACGGCAATCCGATGAACGTACAGCGCACTGTTCGCGGCTACGCCCGGGCTGGCTTTGCCTGCGCAATGCTCGAAGATCAGCTCGCGCCGAAGCGCTGCGGCCACACCCGGGGTAAGGAAGTCGTCGAGCGCATCGAAGCGCTCACGCGGATTCGTGCGGCCGTCGAGGCCAGGACGGAGAGCGGGCTCGACCTGTTGCTGATGGCGCGCACGGATGCGCGAACGACTCGAGGTCTCGATGAGGCGATCGATCGTGCGAAGGCGTTTCGCGATCTCGGTGCCGATGTGCTCTTCGTGGAGGCGCCGGCCAGTGAAGACGAACTCGAGCGCATCGCTCGCGAGCTCGAGGGTACGCCGCTGATGGCCAACCTGGTCGAAGAGGGCGACACGCCGATGCTTGCCCATGCCGAGCTCGAAGCCCTGGGCTTCAAGATCGCGGCGTATCCGCTGACGCTCCTCGAGGTTGCCTCGAAAGCCATCAGTGGTGCGCTCGCCACGATGGCCTCGGGCAGCCACCCCCCCGACGAAGCCCGGCTCTCGTTCGCGGAGCTTCGAGAGCTGGTGGGCTTCCCCGCGTATACGGCTGGTGAGGAGCGCTACAGGGAAGAGGGCTGAGCGTTCGGGGGGGGCCGCGCCGTGCAGGGGGCTGAGCGTTCGGGGTCCGCGTTGTGCATTCCATGTCGATCCCCCAGGGATAGGCTCGAGCGTAAGTCCCCGGATCTGCGGGATTTCCTGCCGAGATCCAACGCGGCACGTCGCTTGCTCTACTGCCGGGCAAGGAGACCCCGATGTCCACTCATGCCCTCGACGACTTCCGCTGGAACCTGCCCAACGCGCTGTCCGCGCTGCGGCTGGCCCTCGTGCCGAGCCTGCTTTGGGTTGCATGGCTCGGAGAGGCGCAGGTCTTCCTGGCCCTGATCACGGTGGCTCTGGCGTCCGATGTGCTCGACGGCTGGATCGCACGTGCCACTGGCGAAGCCAGCGAAGCCGGATGTGTACTCGACAGCCGTGCCGATCTTGCTCTCTGGCTCGCGATGCCACTGTGTACCTGGTGGCTGCGCCCGGACTTCGTGGCAGGTGAACTCGGTTGGGTCGTGCTGCTCGGCGTCGCATTCGTGTTGCCGATGGTCGCTGGCTGGCTCAAGTTCCGCGCGCTCACCAGCTACCATACCTGGGGCGCGAAGCTCTCCTCCGTCGCGGTCGGTGGCGCTCTTCTGCTCATCTGGGCCGGTGGACCGGGCTGGCCGTTCCGCATCGCGGCGGCCATTGCAGTTCTTGCGTTGCTCGAGGAGATCGCCATCACCTCGGTGCTCGCTGCGCCCGCAGCCAATGTGAGGACGTTCTGGCACGTGCGCCGGGAGCACCTGCGATAGAGTCGGCCGTCATGTACCGCCGATTTCCCTGGGCTTCGCTTCTCCTCTGGGCTCCGCTTCTCGCGGCGGTGGCCTGTGTCGTACCGACAGCTTCTGTCGATCCGGTTGATCCGGCTTCGGCACTCCACCACGAATCGATCGTGATCGACACCCACTCGGACACGACTCCACGCTTCCAGGATCCGAGCTGGCATTTCGACCAGCGCCACGACGAAGGCCACCAAGACCTTCCGCGCATGCGCGAGGGTGGCCTCGACGTCCAGTTCTGGTCGATCTACATGGGCAAGACGCCCGGAAAGGGCGCTGCAATCCGCGAGGCCGTGGAGCGCATCGATGCCGTCCATCAGCTCGTCGCCCGTCACCCCGAAGATCTGGCACTCGCTACCACCGCGGCGGATATCCGGCGCATCGTGCACGAGGGCAGGATTGCCTGCCTGATGGGCATCGAGGGTGGCCACATCATCGAGGAGAGCCTTCCGGCGCTGCGTACTTTCCATCGGCTCGGCGCCCGCTACATGACCCTCACCCATTCTTTCCACACGGGCTGGGCCGATTCCTCTGGCACCACCGAGACCCCCGAGCCCGTCCACGGTGGGCTCACAGCCTTCGGCGAGCAGGTCGTGGCCGAGATGAACCGGCTCGGCATGATGGTGGATGTCTCCCACGTCTCCGACGACACCTTTCGCGATGTACTGCGCGTGACGAAGGCTCCGGTGATCGCGTCGCACTCTTCTGCTCGCGCGGTTGCGGATCATCCCCGTAATCTCACCGATGACATGTTGAGGGAGTTGGCGGCCAACCGCGGCGTGGTGATGATCAACTTCTATCCCGCCTACATCGATACCTCCCTGGTCGAGCCGATGCGCACACTCTTTGCCCGCATCGGGCCGGAGCTGGCGAAGATCCGCGAGAAGTACGCAGACGATCCGTTCGCGCGGAGCCGCGCGTTCCGTGCTCGCCTCGCCAAGGAGGAGATACCGCGCACGAGTCTGGACGTGTTGCTCGACCACTTCGACCACGCCATCCGTGTGGCCGGGCCGGATCACGTGGGCATCGGTGCGGATTGGGATGGTGTGCCCAGCATGCCCTTCGAGATGGATGATGTGAGTCGGCTTCCCAATCTGACTCGCGGCCTGCTCGCGCGGGGGCACTCGCCGGAGACTGTCCGCAAGGTGCTTGGCGAGAACCTGCTTCGGGTGATGGCGGAAGTGGAGGAGGTGGCTGGGCGCCCGGGTCCTTGAACGGGATCAGCCTGTTTGGAGTCAATCTGGGAGGTGTTCTTGTTGGGTTCGGGTGAGGGTGGAGAAGAGGAGAATGGCGACGCCAGCTGCCAGGGCGGTGCCGTGCAATGAGAACGCGACCGCGAGGCCGCCCAGGCTGTTGCCAATGACGATCGCCAACGTGCGCAACATCGAGATCGTCGAGAGCACGGTTGCGCGGCGCTCGCTCGGAATGTGGAGGTTGAGGGCGGCTGCGAAGAGGGTTGCTCGTGCGAGGCCGAAGCCTGCGACCAGGACGATCAGTGGAACGACGGCCCACGGAGATCCGGCCGCGCCGAGGCCCATGAAGGCCAGGCCTGGGACCCACGCAGATACGCGCAGCAATCGACGGCTGCTGCCCAGCCACCGCTCGAGACGCGCGGCCTGAGAAAGCACGACGATCTGGGCGCCCGAGAGGGCCACATGGACGGCGCCGAAGAACGCGATGCCGATGCCGGCTGCTTCGAGCAACGGCTGGTAGAGCCAGATGATCAGCCAGCTCGCGGCGTGGACCGTGACCATGTCGAAGGCGAGTGCTCGCAGGGCCGGTGTCGAGGCGAAGTGGCGCATGCCTTCGCGCAGGATCGTCCGGTAGGAGGCGCGTTCGGTCATCTGCTTGTGATGTGCGGGCTCGCGAAGGCTGAACGCGACCAGTGCGGCGGCTCCCATCGGAATGACCTGGAGCGCAACGGTCGTGCGTAGGCCTACGGGGGTGGCCAATGCCGCACCGCCGAGTGCGCCCAATACGATGCCCGCGAGTTTGAAGGATTCGATCCGGGCGAAGACGCGCGAGGCTTCGTCGGTGCGTCCGTCGGCCTCGAGGCTGTCGTAGACCAGGGCTTCATCTGCACCCGAGAGCAGCGTGTAGGAAAGCGCCGCCACGATTTCTGCCAGCAGAAAGACCTCGAACCGAGGTGCACTCACGTAGATCGCCATGGCTGCAGCACCCATGGCCAGCCCCGATACGATCGAGGCCTTGCGACTGAACCGGTCGGCGATCGTCCCGGTCGGAACCTCGAGCAGGAAGTTCCAAGCCATGAACCAGGCGTTCAGGAACAGGATCCGGCCGAGATCGATGCCGCCCCAATCCCGGAAGAAGGGCACCATGATCGCGGTGATGAAGTGCATCCAAAACAGCAGTCGGATCACGCAAAGCCGCGGGATGTTGGTTGCGTAGGGGCTTCTGGGTCGGGTCATGGGCTTCTCGATCGGCTCCGCTCCGCCCGGCCCTCGAACGCGAGAAGCCCGGCGGGAGGCCGGGCTTCTGTTCGAAAATCAGGGGAGGGGCGAAGGCCGGCAGTCAGGTCACCCTGGACATCGGGTTGACACCATTATGCGTCGGGCTGGCGGGCTTCGTCCACATACTGAGCGCAGCCTATCAGGAGTCGACGAGGAGGGCCATGCCTTCCGCGGGGCCTAGCACGAGGGCTTCCAGATCCCGCGGTAGTTCTGAACCCCAGCGAGTGGAGATTCCTCCCCGCACCCGGCCTCGGCCGAGATCGAGTTCCAGCTCTTCGTCGCCGAATTGAAGAGCCACGACCACGCGCTCGCCACGATGGGTCCGCTCGAAAGCGAAAACGCCCGCGGGTGCGGCAAGGCTGCGTTGCGTTCCGCGTTCCAACGTCTTGGTGTTCCGGCGCAGCGCGATCAGGTCGCGGTAGAGGTGGAGAAGTGAACCTGCATCTTCCTTCTGGCAAGTGATGTTTCGCGTGTCCGCATCGTCCCCGAACGGCAACCACGGATGGCCAGACGAAAAACCGGCACCATCCCCTGGCTCCCAGGGCATTGGCGTTCGCTCACCATCGCGCGATGCGGCCGGATGCAGGGTCCAGGCCAGAGGATCCTGTCGTCTGTCTTCGGGAATCTCGACATTGCGGAGTCCGATTTCCTCTCCGTAGTAGAGGAAGGGCGTGCCGCGAGTGGTGAGGAGCAGCATTGCGAGGAGTCGTGCGCGGCCCTCACCGTGCTGCGGATCGTCGTAGCGGCTCGCGTGGCGGATGGCGTCATGACTCGAGAGCACCTGGTTCGGCCAGCCCTCTTCCGGCACGAGTTCCTGGAAGCGCTCGATCTCTTCGCGCATCCGCTTCGCAGAGTAGGGTGCGTGCATCAGGGAGAAATTGAATGCCTGATGGAGCTCGTCACCCTTGCCGTAGTAGCGGGCCACTTCAGCGGGATCGAACAGATAGACCTCGCCGATCAGCACGCGCTCGGGGTAGGTGTCTGCCAGGCGGCGCAGGCCCCGCAGGCGTTCGTGAACGTCCGGGTGGTTCTCGTCGTGGACATGCCGTTGGCCGCCATAGCCACCGGCCGGATCCAAGACGGGGTTGTCGCGCAGGGCCGGATCCTTGGCGATCCGGTGGATCACGTCAATCCGGAAGCCGTCCACGCCGCGGTCGAACCAGAAGCGCAACACATCGTGCATCGCGGCCTCGACCTCCGGGTTTCCCCAGTCCAGATCCGGCTGCTCCTTCAAGAAGGAGTGCAGGTAGTATTGGCCGGTCGCTTCGCTCCACTCCCAGGCCGAGCCGCCGAAAATTGCCAGCCAGTTGTTGGGTGGACCACCGCCGGGGGCGGGATCGCGCCAGACATACCAGTTGCGTTTCGGGTCGTCGCGGGAGCTTCGGGAGGCCTGGAACCAGGGGTGCGCTTCCGAGGTATGGTTCGGAACCAGGTCGAGGATCACCCGCAGATCGTGGCGATGAGCTTCGGCGATCAGGCGGTCCATGTCCGCGAGGCCGCCGAACAAGGGGTCGATGTCGCAGTAGTCGGCAACGTCGTATCCAAAATCCGCCATCGGCGAGGGGAAGCAAGGCGAGATCCACAGGCCGTCGACACCCAGCCACGCCAGGTGGCCCAGCCGTCGGCGGATGCCTTCGAGATCGCCGACCCCGTCGCCACTCGCGTCCATGAAGGAACGCGGATAGATCTGGTAGACGATTCCATGTTTCCACCAGAGCCGATTCGAATCGCTCACGGAGCGCAACTTAACAAATGGAACCGGCCCTTCTCTTAACAGGCCTTTGCTTGGTGCTTGCTCAACGCGTGGCGTTTTATCTTAGTAGGGCTCGGCCGATGACGGGGAGTTCGAGGATGGGTTTTACGCCTTCGAAAATCGGCAGGACCTGGGCGTCGACTACGTATCGGCTGATCGGGTACTCCTCGGCGTAGCCCCAGCCGCCGTGCATCAACTGGCCCTGCTGGCAGACTTCGACGGCGATGTCGCAGGCGAGGAGCTTGGCCTGTGCGGCCAGGGGGCCTGCGGCGCGTTCGTCTTCGTCCATGGCCTCGGCAGCTGCGTAGGAGATGGCGCGAGCCGCGAAGAGCTTCGCGGCCATCCGGCCCAGCGTGTACTGGGTGAGCTGGAACTCCGAGATCGAGTGCTGGAACTGCTTGCGATCGACGACGTATTTGGCGGTCTCTTCGAGTGCCGCCTGGGCCAGGCCGCAGCCGCGGCCCGCCGTCTGCAGCCGACCGGCGGCAAAGCCGCCCATCTGCAGGTAGAAGCCGCGGCCCAGACCCTCTTCCAGTCCGACCAGGTTCTCGCCGGGGATGCGGTAGTTCTCGAGGTTCAGCGTGAACGAGTGCATTCCGCGGTAGCCGGGGGTGGCATCCGCCTTGCCGACCATCCGGCCGCCGCCGGGCTGCTTCATCTCGAACTCGTGCCCGGGGAAGGAATCCTTGGGTACGATGAACAGGGACAGGCCCTTCTGTCGCTTCGACATGTCCGGGTCCGTGCGTGCGAGCAGCGCCAACACGTCGGCCCGGCCGGCAAACGTGCACCAGGCCTTCGGCCCGTGGATCACCCAGTCATCGCCGTCTCGGGTGGCGCGGCACTTTACGCCAGCTACATCACTGCCGATGTCCGGCTCGGTCACCGACACGCCGACCATCACCTCACCCGAGGCGAGCTTCGGTAGCCATTGCTTCTTCTGGTCCTCGGTTCCGCCCTGAAGGAGTGCCTTGGTCAGGATTTCCGGGCGGGTGATCAGCGAACCGGCACCCGCGAGCGAAGCGCGTGAGAGCTCTTCGGTCGTGAGGACCATCGCCAGGTTGCCCATCTCGTGGCCACCATATTCCTCCGGGATCGAGAGCCCGAAGTAGCCGAGTTCACCCATCTTGGTGATGAACTCTTCCGGGATGTCCCGGTCCTCGCGGTGGATGAACTCCGCGTGGGGGACGACTTCGTTTTCGGCGAACTCGCGGACGGAATCGCGGACCTGCTCGAGCATCTCGTCCAGCGGCGGCTCCGTGCGGCCCTTGGCCTCGATCGCCTGCCGTCCGATCTCGCGAAGCAGACCTTCCTGGGTGCCGGCCCGCAGCTTCGTCCGCACGTCTGCCGGAAAGGCGGCCTCGAGCTCCGGATCGCCCAGACCCAAGTCCGGCAGGATGGGGTCAAGCTGATTGCGCACGTTCAGTACCAGCTCGGCGACCGCGGCCACCGCGGTGGCCGTGTCCAGCTCGCGACCCTCGGCGGCAGAAGACTCGACGAAGGCCAGCACCTCCTTGGCGGCCCGGGCCTCGGTGGACGCGTAGGCGATGCGCTCGGTCAGGACCTGATGGTCATCGATGCCCTTGCCGTGCTGGGTCACCTCTCGTGCCTTCTCGAGGCAGGGGTCCAGAAGGGCATTGGCCGCGTCCAGCAGCGTCCGAGCGTCGCTCAGGGTGGGAGGTGAGGTGGGGGAATTCATGTGACACATCTCACTTTCTTCGGTCGGGGACCCTCTACGATAGCGACGTCGGACGGCTCGCCCAGTTGGGCGGCGTCCTGGGAGGCAACGAGATGAAGCAAACGAAGCGATTCGGGATTCGGCTCGGGGTTGGAATTGGGATGCTGGTGTTCGCGGGCTGGCTGTCCGCCTGCGGAAACGAGACATCGCAGGACGCGATGGATGAGGCGGCCTCAGCGGCTGGTGAGGCCGCGGAGGCCGTGGCTGAAGCCGCAAGCGATGCGGTGGACGGGGCGGTCGACGTGGCTGCTGACGCGGCCGACGCCACGGCAGAGGCAGCCGGAGAAGCAGCCGATGCGGTTGCCGAAGGTGCCGAAGAAGTAGCCGATGCGGTTGTCGAGGGTGCTGGAGAAGCAGCTGATGCAGTTGTCGAAGGTGCTGAAGAAGCGGTGGACGCGGCTACCGAGTAGCGCGACTCCGCCGGCCCTCAGGCATCTCTGGAGGTTCCAGGCAAGGGTTCGGGCTGCCGACCGGCAGCCCGAGCCCGCGTCCGTCAGTGCCCCGGCCGAGGGGCAGCTGTCCGGACCGGCGTCGATGCGGCGAGACGACCCGATTCGGGGGTAGACTCGCTGGATGACGAAGAGCCTCGCAGAGCAACTTGGATTCGCGCCAAAGGATCGAATCGCGGTCATCCACGCAGATGACATCGGCATGTGTCACTCGGCCAACGAGGGTGCCTTTGCGGCACTGCTCGACGGTCCGGCGACCTGCGGAAGCATCATGGTCCCGTGTCCGTGGTTCCGGGAAGCTGCGGAGCGGGCGCGGGCCCACCCCGATCTCGACCTGGGCGTCCACCTCACGCTGAACGCCGAGTGGTCAGCCTACCGCTGGGGGCCGGTGGCCGGCCGCTCGGCCGTACCGACCTTGCTCGATGACGAGGGCTACTTGCCGCGTTCTCTCGTCGAGGTCGCGGAGCGCGCGGAGCCGGAGGAAGTGGAGATCGAGCTCCGAGCCCAGGTTGCGATGGCGATGGACGCCGGAATCGACGTCACCCACCTCGATGCTCATATGGGCACGGCGTTCCTGCCCAAATTCCTGCCGGTGTATCAGGGACTTGCGGTGGAATTTCAGGTCCCGGTGCTCGCGGCCAGGCCGGACGAGGCGACCCTCGAGGCTTCGGGTATGGCTGGCGCCAAGCCCATATTCGACGGGATGGCCGATTCCTTCGAGGCCAAGGGCTACCCGGTGCTCGATGGCCTCGACGCGAACTCGCTGGATTTCGCCCATGGGGAGGGTGCTGCCCACAACACTGCCCGTCTGGACGGTCTCGGCGTGGGAGTGTCGTACCTGATCTGCCATCCGGCCGCCGATGGTGAAGAACTCCGCAGCATCACTCCGGATTCCGCCCACCACCGCGACTTCGAGCGTGGCTTCTACGGTGGGTCCTCGGGTCGGAAAGCCCTGGAAGAGCGCGGCGTCGGCACGCTGGGGATGCGCGCGTTGCGGGATCTGTTGCGCGCAAGTTAGTCCGGAATCGTATTCAGTGTGTACCAGGCCTCTCTGACCCAGAGTGGTTCGCCCAGGCTCGACCGCAACGCCGCATCGAGGCGCAGGTAGACGACGCGCCCAGCCTGCATGTCCGCAAGATCCACCGACAGGACACGCCGGTCGGCGGAGAGCCGCACGTCCGTCACCTGGAGCTCGCGAGGGTCGAACTTCGGACCGCCGTAGCTGGAGGTCGGCACGTAGAACCAATCGCGCGCAATGATCTGGGACGCGGCCGGGGTCGTCTCCGCCGCGAGCGGCCGGGTCAGCTCGATGTCGAAACCCCGTGGCGTGGCACTCACCGCGAACATCTCGAAGGCGTGCTCGTCTCCGAAGCGAAGGCGCTCGAGACCGAACCACGCTTTGCCCGGGTCGCCCCAATTGCCCTTGCTGCCGATTTCGCCGACCAGCAAGCTCCCGTCCGGCGCTTCGAGAAGCCGGTTCACGCCTCCTTCCAGGCCCGCACTGAAGTGGAAGGCAGCGCCCTGGAGCCGTCCGCCCACCTCTTCGAGCACCACCCGTTTGAGCCCACCGTTGTAGATGTCGCCGAACAGGATCTGCCCAGCGTAGGGGCCCTGTCGCAGCACGATCGGCTGGGTCGGTGAGTTTCCGACTTCGTTTTGCGGCAGCCAGACCGCGGGTGGGGTCGGTTCCGGGAGCTCGCGCTCCTCGCGGGGTTCGCGCCAGCCATAGAAGGCGCCGCTCTCGATGAGCATCAGCTTGCTGGCCGGGAGCCAGTCGCCCTGGTTGTCGGTGACGAGCAGGCCCCGGTTCGGTAGCCAGCCGACACCATTGGGTGTACGGAAGCCCGATGCGAAGGGCTCGAACGAACCTTCGGCCAGCGAGACGCGGAAGACCTGGCCGCGGTCCGGTGTCTGTTCAGGGCAGCTCTTGCCGCCGGGCATCACGCAGACCGAGAGGGTGCCGTAGAGGTACCCATCGTGGTGAGTGAGTCCGAAGCCGAACTCGTGGAAGTTCGAGGTCGCCTTCCAGGTCTGGTTCAGTGCCCGATACTCGTCGATCCAGCCGTCGCCATCGATGTCGACGAGGCGCGTGACTTCCTGCTTCTGCATCACATGGATGGCGCCGTCCACGACCGCGATGCCCAGCGGCTCGTGGAGACCTTCGGCGATGCGCGACGCCCTGATGTCGGCTCCCGACCCCTGCCATCCCTCGACCAGGAACACCGCCCCATCGCGATCCCATGTGGCGACGATCAGGCGCCCGTCGGGAAGTAGCCCCAGCCCCCCGACCTTCGGCGTGAAGCCCTCGGGAGCAATGCGCATCGTTTCGAGAGCGGGGTGGAGCCCATCGGGGCGTGGCAGGACGGAGGTATCGTAGGTCCAGGCGTACCGGGCCCTGGCGGCTGCGTCAGGACCTTCGGCCGGTTCGGTCCGTGGTGCGACCGCCAGGATGTGGCGGGCGATGGTGGCGGCCTGTGCGCGGGAAAGATCGGGATGCGCCGGCATCGCTCCCTGTCCCCAGCTGTTGGCTCCGCCCTGAAGGATGGTCGTCGCCAGCCGCCGGGTGGTGGCTTCCAGGGGTTCGTCTGCATAGCGCGCTGCGATCTCCGACCAGGCCGGTCCGACCAGTCTCTCGTCCGGGTGATGGCAGGTCATGCAATCACTGGCTTCGATCCAGGCTTCGGCCCGAGAGCCCGGTGGGCCGGAGCGCTTGCTCTTGCGCCGTTCGATCGGCAGGTCGGCGTCGTCGAACCACTGAGTGAGGACGGCTTCACTTTCATCCAGGTTGAGCTGCCCCTGGCTGAGCGTGCCGCCCACCGTCTCGGTTCGCTTCGGGCTGGAGCGGACGATCAACGCCAGCTCCATCGGGTCGCCATCCGAATCGAACCCGAAGCGACGCTCCAGCCCGATCCGGTCGCCATCGCGTACGAGTTCCGGTGATTCGCGAACCCGTGTCATCCGATCCGCGTGCCAGAGTTCGTACAGCAGGTATGCCCGACCGGTATCGGGCACGACGCCGTGGCCCCGGTAGCGTACGACGGGCCGCGCCCACACGTCGCCATCGGCCACCCTCCAGTCGCTCTCATCCGGATGTCGCAGGTAGGCGACACCCTCGCTGACTGGCTCCGGGCCGTGCCTCATGTCGTAGACGGCCCCGGTCTGCAGGAGTTCGCCGCGCCACAGCTGATAGACCGAGCCGGTCTCCGTGCCATAGGAGAGCCAGATCCCCGGAGCCAGCGCGATCTGCAACATCCGCGGGCGCCCGTCCAGGGAGCTGCGCAGGATCCACGGCGCATGTCCGCGTCCGGGCGCCAGCTTGCGGCCGAAGCCTGCCCGATCGACGGCCGGAGGTGGAAAGAACTCGTACCGCGCAGCGACCAGCAGATCCCAGGTCGAGAGCGAGTCGATCGTCGCCCGCGTCTCCTCCGGCTGGTCTCTCAGCCAGATCTGGAAGACCAGCACGATGGCCAGGCACACCACCACTGCGAAGCCCGTTGTAATCAGCAGGATGCGCTTCCCGTTGGCCATGGAGGAACAGGGTGGCGGGACCGGCTCCATTTGTCAGCTGGCCGCGCGCTGAAGCTCTCGCGGTACTTCCATCGCTGTGGGATGATCTCGGGGTGGGAGACGCGCTGGCTGGTTTGCACGTCGAGCAACATGGGACGGGGCCCGCGCTCGTACTGGCCCATGGTTTTGCGGGAAGCGCGCGGAACTGGCGGCCCCAAGTGCGTGCGCTGCGAGACAGCCACCGGGTGGTCGTCTACGACGCTCGAGGCCACGCGCGAAGCGTCGCACCGGAGGACCCCAAAGCCTACACCGAGGCGGCGTTGGTGCGGGATCTCGGTGCGGTCGTGAATGCCTGTGGGGATCCCCATCCGGTGGTGGGTGGTCTCTCGATGGGCGCCGGTGTCGCGTTGGCATGGGCGATGGCCCATTCGATGGTTCCGCGCGGGCTCGTACTGGCCTCGCTTCCCGCGGGTTCGGGAAGCGGCCGAGGAGTTTCTGCCCATGCTGCGGCCTTTGCGGACGCCCTCGATCATCAGGGGGTCGATGCCGCCGGTGCCCGCTTTGCCTGGGGGCCCGACTCGGGCCTTGACGAACGCGGTGCCGAACTCGTCCGACAGGGCTTTCTCGAGCACCCGCCCCACGGCCTCGCGCATCTTCTTCGCGAGTATCTGGGCTGTCGGGCCACACTGGTCCAGCTCGCACCGCAGTTGGAAGTGCTGGACATTCCGACGCTGGTCCTGGCCGGAGAGTCCGACGAAGCCTCACTGCCCACCTGTCGCGAGCTGGCGAGCCTGTTGCCCCGAGCCCGGCTGGAGGTGATCCCTGCGGCGGGCCACGTCGTGAACCTGGCGCAGCCCGCGGTCGTGAATTCGGCACTCCGTGCATTCATGGCCGCCGTGCCTGAAAGGGGCTCTTGATCCGACGGCTCCGATCCGCTCGAGTCGACCGACGCCTTCCCGCTCGCTCCGCCGACTGTTCAGGGCCATCGGTTACGATAGCGGCGGTCATGCGCATCGAACCGCTATTCAGCGAGGAGCAGATCCAGGAGCGGGTTCGCGAGCTCGCCGACCGTCTGGCGCGAGACTACTTCGATCTGCCGCTCACGGTCATTTGCATTGCGGAGGGCGCACGGCGCTTCGTAGACGATCTGCTCCGCCAGCTCGCGCGCTGCGGCGTCGAGCCCGAGCGCCTCGATGTCCGCGCCCAACGCACCGAGGGGACGACCCTCGGTCCCGTCCAGGTGGATCACTTCGACCCGGAGGGGCTCGAGGGGCGCGATGTGCTCGTGGCCGACGACATTGCCGACGAGGGCGCCACATTGCGAGCCGTCCTCGAAATCGTGTCGCTCGGCGAGCCGCGCTCGGTACGTATCGCAGTCCTGATCGACAAGCGCGAGCGCCGAACCGAGTCCGTCAGCATCGACTATGCAGCCTTCGAACTCGAGGCCGGCTGGGTGATCGGCTACGGCATGGACGTCGATGGCGAGTACCGCGAACTCGACTGGATCGGCCTGCTCAAGGACGATCGCTTCTAGTCCGCGTGTTAAGAAAGGGGGCCGGAGTTAAGAATTCACTTGTTTCTGGGAGGGGCAGAGCCCCT
>JAAELW010000319.1 GCA_024226235.1 bacterium | reverse complement strand
CCATGAGTGGGACGAGGATTTCGCCACCGTACTGGGTTGATGCGGACTAGCGGGATTCTTCTCCACCCACGATCGAAACACAGGCTGCAGCAAGGCTCGACAGCTTGAATCCGTTTGCGCCCTGCCGCACCGGGTCCCGCTCTGCACCGTTGGTGCAGAACGAGAAGGAGAGCCTGGAGGTGGGGTCGGCCCAGGAGATCTGACCGCCTGCCCCCATGTGGCCGAATGTTCGTGGCGCGCAATCCTCGGCAAAGCCGCGCCACATCTTGTCGTGCTCTCCTGCGAGCACCACGCCCAGCCCTCGAAGGGCCGCGTGCCCCGTCATCGGGACGATGAACTCCGGGTTTCGGACCGTCCACGCATCGCGCAGCATCCCGGGTTGCCAGATGCCCCTGCCGCCGGCTTCGGCATCGGCCATCAGGCCTTGGTAGAAGAGCGCGACATCTGCTGCGTTTCCGATTGCTCCTCCTCCAGGGCTGCCGGCCGCGCGGTTCTCAGCGCGGTTCGCGTGGCCGAGGGTCGCCTCGCCGATGACCGGGGCATCAACTGGAGAGGCGGCGCGCTGGCGATCCGTGGCGGGCTCGCCGACGACGACCACTTCGGCCACGCGTGAGTGCTGTTCTGGAGGCAGGCCGATGAAGAGATTGCGCAGACCAAGCGGTTCGAAGACTCGTGAGCGGATGAACTCGCGGTAATCTACATCTGCGATCCGAGTGATCAATTCCGCCAACACCCACATGCTGGCGCTGCTGTGGTACGCGAAGCGGCTGCCGGGCTCCCAGACGAGGTGCCAATTCGCGAAGTGCTGAAGCCGGAGCGAAGGGTCGGCCCAATCTTCGGCGGGCAGCTGGGCCTCCGGGAAGCCGGACGTATGGGTCAGGAGCTGCTCTACGCGGACGTTTTCCTTGCCGTGACTTCCGAATTCCGGGATGTGCTTTACCACGGGGTCGGAGAGGGCAACCCGCTCTTCCTGGAGCAGGATCCAGAAGGCTGCCGAGGTCATGGCCTTCGTCACGGAGAAGATCGAGAAGAGGGTCAGGTCGTCGGCTTCCCGCTCATGGCCGTCGCCGTGGCGGGCACGTCCAAAGGTTCGGAAGCCGACCAGCTCTCCCTCTACGGCGATCGCCACCTGGGCCGCGCAACCAGCCCGCGCCGCTCCCTTTTCGACGCGAGTGAACAGGGCGTCAAGGGAGTCTGAGGCGATCCGGGGCGAGTCCTTCATTGTTGCAGACCATACAGCCTGGAAGATCCGCCACCTGTTTGTCGACGATACCGCGATCCGCGGCGCTAGAGCAGCTTGGACGAAGTCCTCCGCCATCGATGCGGCGATGGCGGGCCCGAAAATGACGAGGCCATCGCAATCGCAGCGTTGCTGCTAGACCGGCTTGAACGACATCGCCACGAGCACCACCAGAAGCAGCAAGGTATGGACTACCTGCAGATTCACCTGCATGCCGACCTTCCCTGCGCTGCTGCCCTCCGCTACAGCCATGCGCGCCGGCTTCGTGACGAAGACGAGAGCGAAACCGTAGAAACCAGCAGCCGCCAGGCTGCTCCACAGCCAGAACTCCGAGAACGACCAGGGGCCCATCCATGCGGCGACTACCCCCGTCAGGGTCACGAAACCCAGAACGACGTTCTCGATCAGAGAGAAGGTGTTGGCCCTCGTCCGAAGTCGTTCGTTGGCATGATCGGTGGCTGGCTTCACCGCAATCAGAACAGCGAGTGCCACGGAGCCCAGTGCCAGAAAGAAAAGGAAGATTCCTGCGCACATATGAACAATGCCCAGGACCTCATCGAAACTCATCAAGAACCAAGCCTCCAGCCAATTGAACCCCAATCCCCGAATGATACCTGTGAGCCGTCGCAATACGACCACCAATCGATCGCTCGCGCCGATGCATCGTCCGGGAGAATCAGAGCCGGCCTCGGATCGTGCTAGGCCGCTTCCTCGATGAACTGCAACTCGTAGAGCGTTCTGTAGAGGCCGCCTCGCGCGAGCAGTTCGTCGTGGCTTCCCATCTCCTGGATCCGGCCGTGCTGCATCACGATCACGCGGTCCGCCTCCTGGACGGTGAGCAACCGGTGCGCGATCAGGATGGAGGTGCGGCCCTCCGTGATGCGGTGCAGCCCCTCCTGGATCAGGCGCTCGGTCTCGGGGTCGATGCTGGAGGTCGCCTCGTCGAGAATCAGGATCTCCGGATCGGTGGCCAGCACGCGAGCGAAGGTGAGTAGCTGGCGTTGGCCGTGGGAGAGGTTGGCGCCGCGCTCGGCGAGGTCTGTCTCGTAGCCGTTCGGAAGGGTGCGGATGAAGTGGTCGGCGTGGACGAGGCGGGCGGCCGTCTCGACCTCCGCGTCACTGAGCTCCGGGTCGCCGAGTGAGAGGTTTTCGCGCACGCTGCCGGCGAACACGTGGAAGTCCTGCAGCACGCTGCCGAGACGGCTGCGCAGGTCGCGCGGGTCGTATTGGCGCACGTCGACCCCGTCGATCAGGATCTCGCCGCGGTCGAAGTCGTAGAAGCGGCTGAGCAACCGCATCAGTGTGGTCTTGCCGGACCCCGTCGCGCCGACGATGGCGACCTTCTCGCCGGGCTCGACGCTGAACGAGATGTCGTGGAGCACGTCGTGGCCGGGCTCGTAGCCGAAGCACAGGTTGCGGAACTCGACGCGGCCGGTGAGGCGGGAGGGCAGCCGGACCGGTCTTTCAGGAGCGACCACCTCCTCTTGCCAGTCGAGAAGCTGGAAGATGCGCTCGGTGCTCGCCATTGCGCGGTAGAGCACGTTGTACTGCTCTCCGATCGCGACGATCGGGCGGAATAGCAGGTCGGTGTAGCGTGCGAACAGGATCAGCGTGCCGAGGGTGATCAGCTCGGCGAGCACATGGCCGCCGCCGAACCACAGGATGAGGCCGAGGGCCAGCGGCGAGAGGCTGTCGACGAAGGCCCCGTACGTGACCTCCAGGTGGACGGCGTGCGTCTCCTCGAGACGGTTCTCGTCGTTGATTTGTTCATAGCGGGCGAGGTTGCGGGCCTCGCGCACGTGGGTCTGCACGACGCCGATGCCCGAGAGGTTCTCCTGGAGGTTCTGGTTCAGCTTCGAGACCGATTGCCGGATCTTGCGGTAGACGACGCGAGTCGCCCGCCGGAACAGCCAGGTGGCGATGCCGGTGATGGGGATCGAGAGCAGCAGCAGCGCGGCCAATTGCGCGTCAGCAGCCCACATCAGGGCCAGGGCGAGGAAGAACGGCAGGATCTCGCCGACCAACATGCCGAGGCCCCAGAACAGCTCGAGCAGTACCTCGACGTCGTTGGTCACACGGGTCATCACCCGTCCGACGGCGACCTTGTCGTAGAAAGAGGCGGACAAAGTCTCGAGGTGGGCGAACAGTTCCGCCCGCAGATCTCGGATCGCGCCGAGGGCGGCGCGCGCCAGCAGCATGCGCTGCAGGTGCCCGAGGATCGCCCAGCCTGCGGCGAACAGCGCATAGAGCAGACACGCGGATGCCAGCGGCGGTATGCCGGTGGCTCGCTCGAAGGCGTGGGCGAGCTCGAGGGTGCCGAAATCCGGCGCCTCGATGGCAGACGTGCTGGCGGGCAAGAGCACGCCGTCGATCACCACCCGTGCCATCAGTACCGGCATCAGCACAGCCAGCGTCGAGGCGCCGACCACGAGGGCGCCGCTGGCCAGCAGCCAGCCGCGATAGGGCAGCAGCCAGCGGAGCAGGCGCCTCGTGAGGCGCGCGTCGAAGTTGCGCCCTGAGAGCTCGGCCTCGAAGACTCCGTGGTCGCGCTGGCCACTCACGGCTGCCCCTCCTCTTCTTGCTCGTTGAGCGCATCTTCCTGCTCCTCGAGTTCGTGCTCGAGCTGGGCGCGCCGACGCTGGGTGCGCTCGAGCGCGGCATACAGCCCGTCCGCCTGCACCAGCTCCAGGTGGGTGCCCTGCTCGGCGATGCGACCTTCCTCCATCACCACGATGCGATCCGCGCCACGGACAGCCGTGACGCGGTGCGAGACGACGATGGTGGTGCGGCCGTGCCGCAAGGGGGCGAGGCGCGCCAGGATCTCGGCCTCGGTCTCAGCGTCGACGGCGGAGAACGGATCGTCGAGCAACAGCACCGGAGCCGCGCGCACCAGGGCCCGGGCCAGGGTCACGCGTTGCTTCTGGCCGCCGGAGAGCATCACGCCGCGTTCGCCGACCTCGGTCTCGAGCCCGGACGGCAGTCCCTTCAGGGTCTCGGCGAGCGCGGAGGCCACTGCGGCCGCCTCGACCGCTTCCTCGCTGCGCTCCGGGTCGTCGTAGGAGACGTTCTCCCGGATCGACTCGGAGAACAGGAAGGGCTCCTGGGGAACCAGCGCTACCTGGCCGCGCAGACGCTCCAGCGGGTAGTCGCGCAGGTCGTGCCCGTCGAGCTGGATCGTTCCGGGCGGCGCCTCCAGGAGTCGGACCAGCAGGCGCAGAAGCGTCGACTTCCCCGAGCCGATCCGGCCGAGGATGGCCAGGGTCTCGCCGGGCTTCACATGCAGGGTGACGTCGCGCAACGTCGGGACCTCGGCGCCCGGGTAGCCCACCGTGACTCCTTCCAGCACGATGTCGCCCTGGATGCGCTCGGGCACGCCGGGCTGGGGCCGGTCCGCGATCTCCGGCTCGGTGTCGAGGAGCTCGAACAGCCGGGCGACGCCCGCGGCTCCTCGCTGGAACAGGTTGATCATGTTGCCGGCTTCGCGCACCGGCCAGAGCACCATGTTCAGGTACCAGACGAACGCGGTGAAGGTTCCCAAGCTGATCTCGCCGCTCTGCACTCGCAGGCCGCCGAAGTAGAGCACTGCGACCACCGAGGTGGCACCCAGGCCCGGCATCAGTGCTGCGAGCAGCGAGTTCGTGCGCACCAGGGCGAGGTTGCGATCTAGGTAGTCGTCGTTGGTCACGGCGAAACGCGCAATCTCGCGCTCCTCCTGGCCCAGGGCCTGCACGGTGCGGATCCCGCCGAGGTTCTCCTGCACCCGATCCGAAAGCGTGGAGAAGCCCTCCTGCACCGCGAGGGACTCTCGGTACAGACGCCGCGACATCAGCCAGGCGATGCCGAAGATCACCGGCATCGGGGGGATCAGCAGCAGCGTGAGCGAGGGGGACTCGGCGATCATGAAGCTGAAGGCCACCGCCGACGAGAACAGCAGCACCAGCACCGTGCGAGTGCCCTGGGCCACGACCCGCCGCACCAGCCCGATGTCGTTGATGGCGCGCGCCATCAGGTCGCCGGTGCGGTAGCGGGTGAAGAAGCCCTGTCCCATGCGCTGCAGGTGTTCGTAGAGGCGATTCCGGAGGTCGAAGGCGACCTCGACGCCAAGTTTGCGCACCGCCCGCCGCCCGACCCAGATGGCCGCGAAGCGCGCGAGGACACAGGCGGTGATGCCGAGGGCCAGCAGGCCGAGGGCCGGTGCGCCGGCCCCGATTCCGTCGATCCCCTGCTTCAGCAACTGGGGAATCAACGCCTCGAAGATCCGGGCCACGAGCAGCAGCCCGTTGCCCATCCAGAAGGGGCCCAGGTGACGGCGGTAATAGGGAAGGAGTCGGAGCAAGGCCCCCATCGTCCCCAAGCTACCCTAGTTTGCCGGCCTCACGAATTCGGGTGCTTTTCCATCCCGCGAACTGGCTGGGTAGATCAGGGCCGGCTCGAAGCCCTTTCCGACAAAGAAGGGTAGCCTCCGTGTGGGGGTATCATGAAGTTCCTTCCCTCTCAGCTGGCCTTCCTGCTCGGTGAACGCGAAATGCGGCGCAATGTCGCCGCGCTGCTCAAGTACCTGGGCCTGCTCACTGCCACGGTCGCCGCCTTCTCGATTCTCTTTCACGGCATCATGCTGCACGAGGGCCAGGAGCACTCGTGGCTGACCGGCCTCTACTGGACGCTCACCGTGATGAGCACGCTGGGCTTCGGCGACATCACCTTCCACAGCGACCTGGGGCGTGCGTTCAGCATCTTCGTCCTGCTGTCGGGTATCGTGCTGCTGCTGATCGTGCTGCCCTTCGTCTTCATCCGGTCCTTCTATGCTCCGTGGCTCGAGGCCCAGATGCGGATGCGTGCGCCGCGCTCCGTACCGGAGGGAACAAGCGGCCACGTGATCATCTGCCGTCACGACGAGATCGCGAGTGGCCTCATCGAACGGCTCGAGGAATACGCGATCCCCTACTACGTGGTGGAGCCCGATCCCGCCGTCGCTGCGAGTCTGCACGCGGACGGGATCTCGGTCGTGGCGGGCGAGCGCGCCGCATCGGTCACCTACGAGGCCCTGGGCGCCAGCCGCGCGCGACTCGTGTTCGCCAACCTCGACGACGCGGCCAACACCAATGTGACCCTCACCGTGCGCGAGGTGGCGCCGGACGTGCCGATCCTGGCCATCGTCGAGGACGAACACTCGATCGACGTCCTCGAGCTGAGCGGCGCCACCCACGTGCTGCCGCTCAAACGTGAGCTGGGCGAACACCTGGCAAGCCGCGTGACGGTCGGGACTCCCCACGCCCACCGCATCGGCCGCTTCGAGGACCTGATAATCGCCGAGTTTCCGATCGAGAACACCTCGCTTCCCGGGCGGACGATTCGTGATACGCGGCTTCGCGAGCTGACGGGTCTCAGCATCGTGGCCGTCTGGGAGCGCGGGGAGCTGCTCCCCGCCGGGCCCGATACGTTGCTCTCGCCCCACAGCGTTCCAGTCGTGGTGGGCAGCGAGGAGCAGATCACCGAACTCGACGCCTTGTTCGTGATCTACCTGCCCAACGACAATCCCGTGCTGGTGATCGGCGGGGGAAAGGTGGGCGGTGCTGCCGCCCAGGCGCTGCGGGATCGCGGAGTGAAGGTCACGATCCTCGACAAGGACCTGGGGCTCGCGGAAGAGCTCGGCGGGGCCGCGGATCGCGTGGTCGTGGGCGATGCCGCCAACCTGGAGGTCGTGACGAACGCAGGCCTCCCCGATGCGCCCTCGGTGGTGCTCACGACCAATGACGACGCGACCAACATCTTCCTCGCGGTCTACTGCTCGCGCCTCAATCCCGACGCCCGCATCGTCAGTCGGGTGACCAAGGAGTGGAACCTGGAGGCGATCCACCGCGCCGGGGCGGACTTCGCCCTGAGCCACAGCTCCCTCGCATCGAAGTCGGTGCTTTCGGTGATGAAGGCAGCTGAGCTGGTGGTGCTGGGCGAGGGTGCGGACTTGTTCGTGGAGAGGGTGCCGGCAGTGCTCGAGGGCAAGACCCTCGCGGATAGCGGCATCGGCGCGCGGACCGGTCTCAACGTGATTGCCATGCGAGCGGACGGTGAGTCGATCACGAATCCGGCGCCCGAAACCCAGCTCCTTCCCGGAACCGACCTGGTGATGCTGGGAACCGTCGGCCAGCATCAGGATTTCGTACAGGTCTTCGCCTAGGCGTCGACCTGTTTCCCGTCAGCAGAAGCCGGACAAGTGGCGAAGTAGAGGGTGAGGTGCGAGTAGCTCTAGTCCTCATGAGGGCCCGTGATCGGATCGGGATCTCCCGGGCTGGGCTCTGTGATGGGGTTGCGGCGTCCGCCACGACCCGAGGGTGCCGTCCAGTCGCCGTCGCCGGGATTGCTGACCGCGTCGCTCAGGGCACTGGCCTGCCCGAATGCGCCAGGACCTTGCGAGGCTCCTTCGGACTGATGCGCGCCCGGCTGGCTCAACTTCTCTTGCAACGTGACTCGATACTGGAGGTTTCGGCATCCCTGTCCTGGCGCCCACCCGCAGCGGTCGGGCCCTGCAAAGCCGCCTTCGACGGGATTCCCCTGGCGTGCGGGATCATCGTCTTCTTGCTCGGCTTCACCTGGCGTGAAAGTCATGTCGGCATCGTCCTCTGCCTCTTCAGGCGTGAAGTCCATGTCGGATTCGTCTTCAACGGGCTGCATGGTCACGGGACCGATGTACGTTCTTCCAAGCAAGGTTCCCTGGGTGTCGTTGGCGTTCTTATGGTAGTACCGGTACGTCATGGTCCCTCCATCGTCAGTCGGGACCGTATCCTCCTCCGTATACCCACCCCACCTATTGGGTGTCTTGGTCCAGCTGCCATTCGACGCCTGATCACGGGGATCCCGGACGCCAGAGCGGTCACGAGCACTGCCCGGATTGCCTGCGCCTAACCGAGCAGGTGCACCGCCACCGTTACCACGCCGAGGCTTTCCCGTTGCCGGATCAATCCCGATCAGGCTCGGAAATTCCTCGGGGCCGGTGTTGCCCGCAATGTCGCGTCCGCGCAAGCCGCGCATACAGTCACGATCGACGAGCCCGCGCCCCATGCAATTGCCTTCGGCCATCGGGCCGGCGCCGTCGAGAGCGGAAGAACCATGAAGCTCTCGCAGATGTTTGAGCTCGCGTGCCCGCTGCGCTTCCTTGCCGAGTTCGGGATCAACGGCGATCTCGTTTCCCTTGTCGACACCGAGGCTCTGTCCCGTGTCCACCAGGTGAGAGGAAGTGGATCCTTTCGCGACACGGAACTTGCCCGTCTCCGCTTTTCCGGCAGACGCCGGAGCAGCAGCCCACATCGCCACAAAGGCAACGGCTACCCACAATCTCGTTCTCGGCCCTGTTTCAGTCCGGTCGGTTTCCTCGAACATGGCGCTGATCCCTTTCGGTAGTGGCGACAGCCTTCTGCGCCACCCATATCCGGCGAGTCGCAACCACTTCTCGAAAGGTTCACACGGGGTGGGAAGTTCAAGGGCCAAGTGTCCAACCCTCTGATATTGCTAAGGAAGATCAGAGGTGGTTTGATCCTTGCTCAGGCAGGCGATTTCGATGAGTCCGAGGGGATAGGAGTTTCAGGCTGCTTGCTTGCGCTGATGGCATAGCTCGCAGCCCTTCGCACGGCGCGATTCGTCAGCGACCGCCACGCGTTGTGCCCCGGTGAGCCAGGTGCTCGAGCGGGCGATTCGCTCCCATACCCGGCGATGGGCAGCAGCAAGATCATCGCGAACGGGATCCGGGCTCCCCGCGTACTCGAAGGTCGTCATGAAAGGGCCTCCTCGAACGGCGATTGCGGATCAGAGACTGGCCCAGCAAATGCTAGGCTCCATCGCCCGATTCTTTCACCAATACACTGGGGGGGGAGCATGGGGAGCTCCGCGGCGGGATCCATGGGCACGGTCCAGGAGGACGGTGATGGAAGATGACTTCGATGTCTGTGTCGTCGGCGCGGGCTACGGGGGGGCCACAGTGGCCGCATTGCTGACCCACTCGGGAAGACGTGTGGCCTTGCTGGAGAAGACACCCCTGGCCGGGGGGAAGACCCAGACCATCGACCGCAAGGGCTATCGCTTCGAGATGTTCGGCGCTGTCGGCATCCCCGCCCACGAATCCCGATTCCACGAGTTGGTCGACGTGCTCGGCGTGGCCGATCGCGTGACCTTCACCGTGCCGGAGGGAGACGCAGCATCGATGCGCTACAAGGCCGCGAGCGGCGAGTGGCGCACGAGCTACAACCCGTTGCGTCAGACGGGCGCTCCGGAAGAAATGGCTAGCCTGCGCCGGATCTTCGGCGTCAACGACGATGACCTGGCCGTCATGGCACGAATGTATGCAGCCGTCTTGACCCTGACGGACGAGGAACTCGAGATCCTCGACGACGTCGGCATGCTGGACTGGATGCGGCCCTTCGGTCTTCACAAAGCGCTCGAGAGTCAGATCTGTATGAATCTGAACACGCTCTTCGTGGTGCCGGTGAATCGCCTTGCCGCCTCGGAGGCGATCCTCACCATGCGCCAGCAAGTGATCGGTGGCGCGGGTCGCTATCACATCGGCGGCTACGGGCGCGTCGCCGAGGTGTGCGCCGACTACGTGGCCGAGCACGGCGGCATCTACCGAACGCGGTCGCGCGTGAAACGAATCGTCGTCGAAGACGGACGCGCGGTCGGAGTCGAAACCGAGGAAGGCGTACTGCGTGCCCGTGCCATCATCTCGAATGCTGGAATCCAGCCAACTGTACTCCGGCTCGCCGGCCGCGAGCACTTCTCCAGCGACTACATCAAACGCATCGAGTCCCTCGAGCCGAGCTGGGCGATCGCCGGCTTCCGCTACGTACTGGACGCCAGGATCTTCGACGCTGCACTCATTCCCGTCTTCTCCGATCAGAGCTGGCTGGACGACGACCGCTTCGCCGGCATGGAGGCGGGCGATTGGCCCGACGTACCGCTCATCGCGATCGACGTACCCACCGAGTTCGACCCCTCGCTCTCCCCGGAACCGGGTCACCAGATCGCCAACTGCCAGGTCTTCAGCTCTGCCGACCCCGACTCTCCGATGTCCGAAGAAGCGATCCGTCGCGCCGAAATCACCATCAATGAACTGTGGCCGGAACTCGAAGAGCACATCCTGCGCAAGGAACCCTACGGAGCCAAGCAGATCTCGGGTTTGAGTCGCGATTCCGTGCTGCCCGGCTGCGGCGGCGAGGCCGTCGGCATCGCCCAGGTGGTGGGCCAGGTCGGCAGATCGAAGCCCGATGCACGAACTCCCTTGGCGGGTTTGTATATCGTGGGTTGTGACGCCGGTGGCCGTGGTGCGGGTACTCACCAGGCCGTCGACTCAGGGTTCCATGTGGCGTCAATGGTCGATGCTGACCTCAGCTAAGGAGCGGAGAATGTCGGAGCGGAATTCACTCGATCGCCTGATCAGAATCGGTTGGTTCACAATCGTCACGGTCCTGATTGCGCACGTTGGGTTCGTCGCTTTCGTGAGATCGTATCTGCCCTTTGGTGCAGGTCTGCTCTTCTCTTGCGCCATCGCACTGATCTTGCCCGCAACCCGCCGCAGACTTGCCGCTCATTCGATTGCCAACCGCAAACCAGGGCCAGCCATTGGCTCGATCGCCTTCCTCATCGCGATCTGCGGAGCCAATGTCCTGATTCTCTCGGCGCGTCCGTCTCTGCCTCCGATCGGGCCTCGGGCCTACGTTGGGGCGTCGGTCATCACGGGTGAAATGGACGCGCCGGTGATCTCCGATGCCGTCGTGCTGGTCGACGAACACCGTCGGATCACCGCCGTTGGCCAAGCAGCTTCGCTGACCGTACCCGAGGGCCATACCCGGATCGATCTGACTGGGAAGTTCCTGCTTCCGGGGCTCATCAACGCACACGGACATCTGATGCTTCCGGGACAGGCCGCCGGCGGAGCCCCCGAGATGAAGCGCTTCGCGATACCGGATTGGGTGGCGGGAATGATCGGGCATGTGCTCGCGAGCTATCCGGGCAAGATGATCGTCTTCAGCATGATGAAGAAGAATGCCGAGAAAACCCTGCGCGGCGGCGTGACGACGCTTCGGACGTTGGGGGATCCCCACTTTCTCGACGTCACCGTTCGGGACGAGGTAGCGGCGGATCGCTTGCTCGGGCCTCGTGTACTCGCGAGCGGCCCCATTCTTTGCGTGACGGGGGGCCATGCCCATCAGATCGGCCAGGTCATCGATGGTCCGATCGAAGCGCGAAAGGCCGTGCGAAACTCGCTTCGCCATCGCGTGGATCAGATCAAGATCGCCAGTACGGGCGGCGTCTCCGACTCGCATCGCCTCGGCGAAGCGGGCGAGTTGCAGATGACGCCTGAAGAGATTCGGGCCATCACCGACGAAGCACACCGCAAGAGTGTATTGGTCGCCGCACATGTCGAGAGTGCTTCGGGCGTGAAGGAAGCCCTACGAGCTGGAGTGGACAGTATCGAGCACGGAGCGGAACTCGACGAAGAAGCCATCGCACTTTTTCTGGACAATCCCAATTCGCTCCGTGGGTATACGACCCTTCATCCGACTCTTTCCGTGATTGCCAAACCGATCGAGTTGACGGAAGAGATCCGCGAGGATCCGGCGCTCTTCATCCTCGTTTCGAATGGGCGGGAAGTCGCACGCAGAATGACAGAGGGATTCGAGCAGGCCGTTGCCGGCGGAGTCAAGCTGGGCGTGGGCACCGATGCTGGGATCGTCAATCACGAGAGCGTCTGGATGGAACTGAAACATCTCGTGTCGATGGGCGGCCTCAGCAATGCCGAGGCGATTCACATCGGCACGCTGGGAACCGCGGAGAACATCGGCATTGCCGACATCACAGGAAGTATCAGCGTGGGAAAGTACGCCGACTTCCTGGTCGTCGACGCCAACCCAATCGAGGACCTGTCGACTCTCGCAGAGCCCCGGATGGTGGTTGCTGCGGGTAGAATCATCGATTGACATTCGATGAGGCAACCTGTTTTGATCCATTCGCAACGCAGGTGAGTCGGAATGAGTGAGTACCAGACGATTCCATTGCGCGGCTGCCGCGAGTATCCGATTGAGGAAATGCGCGAGCGGATCGAGAGCTTCTTTACCGAAGCGAATCGGAGGCGCACGGTGCGCGAATTCTCCGATCGGCCTGTTCCGCGGAATGTCATCGAAACCGCCCTGAGGGCGGCACCCCAGAAGGCCGTCCAGGAAGCGGAAGGAAAGGAACGTCGTGACGATCCAGGCGACGAGGGAGATGCGACCGGAACTCATGAACTCCCCACCAGATGCCCCCGGTACAGCCCGAGAACGGGACAGCACTCGAGCAGATTCACAATCCATCCGTGCATCACCGTCGAGTAGAGCGCGGCCCGGGCCGGCCCTGCGAGTTTCGACGAGGTGGGCCGCCACCTCTTCGAGACTGACGCCGAACTCGGACGGGGCGACACCTGCATCGTGGCGAAAGGCGAGTCGCACCGCGCCACGGTCCTGGAGGCTGCTCGCTTCGTCGACGTCACTTCCGGCCCGAGCGGTGGCCATCGACCCCGCCAGATGTCGCCTCCCTTGGCGATTCGTGGGGTAGGCTGTGACACTGATGCCGGACTCCGAGCGTTACATCGGGAACGACGTCGCGTCGGCGCGGGACGCGCTCACCGATGCCGAAATCGCGGCGATCCGCGCGCGTTGCAAGGAAGAGGTCGCGCGCGAAATCCCACGGATGCTCGACGCGACACCCCCTGTGTCGCCGAAGCGCCGGAGACTCGGACAGGAGCTGTACGCTGGGCCGCTCGGACAGGCCTTCGGCCTCCTCCACCTGTACGAACGCACTGGGGCGAACGAACAGATCGAGCTGGCCCGTCGCTATCTCGAAGTGGCTCTCACTTCGCTTGACGATTCGGGCGTGCCGCGACCGGACGAGTGGCTCTCGTTTCACGCGAGCGGGGGCGTGTCCGCCGTAGCCGCTGTGGTCTACGACCGGCTCGATGACGGTGCCGGTTGTGAGCGGCATCTGGAGAACTACCGGCGACTGGCCCCGCATGCGGCGGACCCGGATTTCCCAAGCGAGGACTTGCTCTGGGGCCGCGGAGGCTTCTTCTTCGGCGCGGCCTTCTTGCGCTCCCTTCTCGGCGAGTCGAGCCTGCCCGACGAACTCGTGCGGGGCCCGCTCGAAGCGACGATCGCGACCGGCAGGCGGCACGCTGCGATACATGCGTCAGCGCTCACCCCCGGGCGCCATGGCCGGCCACCGCTCCTGTACATGAACCTGAACGCGTTCATGGTGGAGTGCTTCGCGCGTTCCCTGATCGGTTCGCGGGCCCGAACCGCCAGAGCGCTTGCTGCCGTCGCGGCTCGCGTGCTCATCCGAGGCGTCGAGTGGCGCGAGCGGTTGTCCCGCAGATACGACATCGGCCTGGTCCACGGACTGTCCGGGAACCTGTATCTGATGATGCATTTTCCCGAGCTGCTCGAGCGGCTCGGCGCGACCGAAGACGTTCGCGCATCGCTCGACTGCCTGGTGGACTGCATTGACGCCGAGCGCGGCATGCTCGATCTGCTGCCGTCCAGCCATACGGACCCCGAGGTGTTCAACGATAAGGTCCACTGGTGCAACGGTACGACCGGCGCGGTTTTCCTCTTCGCTCGCGCCTACGAAGTCTTCGGGGACGAATCCTATCTCGAGGCGGCGCGGCGTGCTGCTGAGCACGTGTG
>JAAELW010000318.1 GCA_024226235.1 bacterium | reverse complement strand
CTTCTTCCTGGAGTGTGGTCAGGCGTTCCAGCATGTGATCGACCAATGTAGGGGCAGGAGGAGTGCCTGCCCAATGAACGAATAGCGGTGTTCGATGAACACGGTTGCCGTAGGTGTCAGTGCTGAGCAGGTTGTAGACATCCCGGATTCCCCGGATCGTTGGGGTTGCGAAACCAACCAATCGATCCAAGGGAGCTTCCGGGATGAACCTGCATGCTAACGCTCGAACGACACCGAAGACACGCCAGCTGCTAGTGCAGAGGGTTTTAGAGGAAGGCTGGCCTGTATCGGAGGTGGCCGAAGGGATGGGCATCAGCCGGGCCACGGCCTACAAATGGCTCTGGCGCTACGAGTCGGAAGGTGAAGCCGGCCTCAAGGATCGAAGTTCAACTCCGCAGCGTGTCTGGAACCGAACCAGCTCGCGATTGGTGAAGCGCATTGAGCAGCTGCGGCGCAAGAAGCTGATCGCCTGGGCGATCGCGCAGAAGCTGAGAATGGCACTCTCCACCGTGGGTGGAGTCCTGCGGCGGCTTGGATTGGGGCGGCTGAGCGCCCTTGAGCCCAAGGAGCCCGTGGTGCGCTACGAGCGCGAACGGCCGGGCGAGCTGATCCATGTGGACGTGAAGAGATTGGGGCGCTTCCTCCATCCGGGCCGGCGCGTCAACCCAGATCCGCGCTGCCGCAACCGAGGCCTGGGCTGGGAGTACCTGCACGTGTGCGTGGACGATCACACGCGGCTGGCCTACGCCGAGATCTTGCCCGACTGTCGAGCGGAGTCAGCTGTGGGCTTCCTGCAACGTTGCGCTGCTTGGCTGCAGAGCCACCGCCTGCGGATCGAAGAGGTGATGACGGACAACGCTGCCTCGTTCTGCGGCCACGCGTTTCAAGCGACTCTGAGGGAGCTGGGAGCCTGCCACATCCGCACGCGTCCCTACCGGCCCCAGACCAACGGAAAGGCGGAGCGGTTCATCCAGACCATGCTGCGCCAGTGGGCGCACGGAAGGCCCTACCGCAGCAGCGCCGTTCGAGCCAAGGCCCTCGGGCCTTGGCTCGAACACTACAACCGCTGCAAGCCCCACGGTAGCCTCGGAGGCAAGACCCCGTACGAGCGGCTACAGGCTGCGGTGTAAACAACGTGCTCGGTACTGAGACGTAGGGGCGCTACCCCTGATCGAAGGAGCGCGCGTGCTTCTTCTCCCAGCGGAACTCGGTGCCCTTGCCGTCCTTCGTTGCGCGTTCGTCCGTCGCAACGATCGACTCGTGCGTTACGTAGCGCAAGCGACGCCCGTCTTCACCGATGAACACCGTCGAGCGGTCCGTGAGCGCGTAGTGATAGATGTGGATGCCGCTGCCGCTGTCTTCGTCGGGCTCGCCGAGGATCTGGCGAAACAGGGGAAACGAGTGCGCGATCCGGCTCAGCGCCCACACGGTGTCGGTGTCGCGCTTGGCCTTCAGCGCCTTCGCGAAACGTTCGTGCGGCCCGTGTCCAGGCTCGCGCTTAGCGCAGCGGCGTGGAGCTGACGATCGTCTGCACGTCGGCGCCCGGCTGGCGCGGCTTGGCGACCTTGTAGCTGTCGCGGCCGTTCTCCTTGACGAAGTAGAGCGCCTGGTCG
>JAAELW010000317.1 GCA_024226235.1 bacterium | reverse complement strand
TGACAACAAGCTCAACCTGCTGGAGACCTACACCCTCTTCGAACGGACCTTGAAGGGGCTGCTGGATGGCGACGAGACATTGGGCCTTCCCGGAACCGAACAGGCTGGGATCCGGGACCAACTCGGCGTGGTCGAGGGTCTGTGGTCGAGCTTCAAGCCGGTCGTCGAGCAGGGAGCCGATGCCAAAGCGACGAGCATCCCCGCGGATCAGATCCTGACCCTGGCAAAGCAGAACCTCCCGCTCCTGAAGGAAATGAACAAGGCCGTCAAGATGTACGAAGCAGAAGCCGGCAAGTAGGTCCGATCCCGCTACGAGACGAAGGGGACATCCCGATCCAGGACTAGCAACAGGAAGAGGCCGAGCGATCCCTGCTTCCAGCCGGTTCTCGCGAACCGTGACCGCGCAGTGGACCCGTCGTGCGACCTCGAATACAGTAAAGGGGGAAGTGAGCCCGTTCGGGTGCCCAAGCAGGAGCAGGAGGACGGATGCCATGGATGCGGAACCGATCCTGGAGGCTGAAGTCCTGGACCCTGAAGAAGTAGGCCGCTGGATCGAGGCCAACGATCGCCACGCACGAGCCCTGGGAATCCGTTTGGAGCAAACCGATCGCGGGCGTGCCCAGGCCTCCCTCGAGATCACCGGCGAGATGCTCAACGCGGTGGGCTTGACCATGGGAGGGGTCACCTTCACGCTGGCTGACTTCGCATTTGCAGTGGCCTCCAACTCCCACGGCACGGTCGCGGTGAGCCTGTCCGCGCAGATCCAATACTGCGCCGCCAGCCGAAAGGGCGATCGGCTGACCGCCGCGGCGCAAGAGATGAGCCGGGGCAAGCGCACCGGGGTCTACCGGGTGGAAGTGCGCAACCAGGACGGCGAGTTGATCGCGCTCCTCAATGGCACCGTTCAACGCCTTCGAGACTCCCTCGGACGCATGATCCGCGGAGACGACGCCGAGACGGAGGACGAGAAGTGATCCTGCACACCACCCAGGAGACGCTTTCCCGTGATGAGCTGGAGGAATTGCAGCTCGAGCGGCTCCGACACACGGTAGAGCGATGCTATGCGACGGTCGATTTCTACCGCAACGCGATGAACGAACTCGGCTTCGAACCACGCCACCTGAAGAGCCTGGACGACGTGCGTCACCTGCCGTTCACGAAGAAGGAGCACCTGAGGGAAGGCTATCCGTTCGGTCTGTTCGCCGTTCCCTCCGATCAGGTAGCGCGCGTGCACGCCTCCTCGGGGACCACCGGCAAACCCACGGTGGTCGGCTACACACGGCAGGACATCCACACCTGGGCCCAGGTCATGGCGCGCTCGCTGGTGGCAGTCGGCATGCGCCCCGGCGACCGCCTGCACAACGCCTTCGGCTACGGCCTCTTTACGGGGGGCTTGGGCTTTCACTACGGAGCCGAAGAGCTCGGAGTGACGGTCACACCGATGTCGGGTGGCCAGACCCAGAAACAGATCATGCTGATCCAGGATCTGGCCGCCAGCGCCGTCAGCTGCACCCCCTCCTACGCACTGAATCTGGCGGAAGAGGCCGAAAGGATGGGCGTCGACCTGCGCAAGCTTCCGCTCGAACTCGGGATCTTCGGTGCCGAGCCGTGGACCGAGGCCATGCGATACGAACTCGAATCCCGGCTGGGCATCGAAGCGCTCGACATCTACGGCCTATCCGAGGTGATCGGCCCGGGCGTGGCTGCCGAGTGCGTGGAGGGGCGAAACGGGCTGCACGTCTGGGAAGATCACTTCCTCGTGGAGTGCGTCGACACCGACAGCGGCGAGCCCCTGCCCTACGGAGAAGAAGGGGAGATCGTCTTCACCTCTCTCACCAAGCAGGCCTTCCCGGTGATCCGCTACCGAACCCGGGACATCTCGCGTCTCGATGCCGCGCCGTGCAGATGCGGACGGAGCCATCTGCGCATGCAACGCGTGACCGGCCGGAGTGACGACATGCTGATCATCCGGGGCGTGAACGTCTTCCCTTCCCAGGTGGAAGCGGTACTGATGCAGACGGAGAACCTCTCGCCCTTCTATCAGCTCGAGGTCTCCCGACAGGGCAATATGGATTCACTGACCGTCCACGTGGAGGGCAGCCCGCCGCTGATGGCCCAAGGGGCCGAAACCATCGAGCAGGTGGCGGCCAAGGTGCGCAAGGACATCAAGGACTTCATCGGGATCAGCACCACGATCTGCATCAAACCCGTGGGTGAAGTGGCCCGATCGGAGGGCAAGGCCGTCCGGGTGGTAGATCACCGCGCGACACGTTGACCCTCCGGCAGAGCGAGACCAAGACGCACCGCCTGCAGGTTGAGGTCTGAAGAGCGCCGGGGAGCCTCCTCCAGAACGGCGGCCTCCATAGCCTCCTGACTCCATCGACCCGCCAGTGTGGTGAGTGCGCCCAGCGCGACGATATTGGCCACGCGCGGAGCACCCAGCCGCTTCGCAGTCTGATAGAGCGGCAGCGAGTGGACTTTGATGTCGGCGAGGTCGACATCAGCGAGTTCGACACCAGGGAGATAGACATCAGCGAGCTCGCCATCGGAGAACCCATCGGCAAGCGAGGAATCCGCCAGCACCAGCGCTTCATCCCGCAGCAGTTCGAGCGAGGCCGCGGCCGCAATCGGATCGAGCAGAACCAGCAGATCCAGCTCACCGACCAGCGGGTGGTCGGGCGTGCTCTCTGCCGCCACCACGTCGGCGCGACACAGCCCGCCCCGCGAAGTCGGTTCGTAGCTCTGCGACTGTGCCACGCAAAGACCGTCGAGCAACAGCGCACGCGCCAGGATCCGTCCCCCCAGCACGAGCCCCTGGCCCCCTGACCCACTGAGTCGGATCTCCATCATCCCCCGATCTGCGGAGGCCCCCATCAGGTCTGCTCCTCCGGTCTCGCCGATCGGGTTCGCCTGCGATACGCCGCTGCGTATTCCTCCCGGTCGGAACGAGACAACACCCCCGTCTGCCAGTTGCCCGGACGAAAAGGCTGATCCAGGGCTCCGCCGTAGCTCTCCGGGCGCATCCCGCTCTTCTGACTGAGAATCATCTCGGTCGAGCTTCCCAGATCATTGCGGCGGCCATAGATCTCGGTGCAATCCGAGATCACCTCGACGAAGCCGAAGCCCGGATGAGAGATCGCCTCGACGATCAAGTTCTTCAGCGCGGGCGCCTGGAAGGTGATCTCACGTCCCACAAGGCTTGCCCCCGCGGCAGTGGCGATCGAACAGGCATCAAACGACGGCTCGTGGTTGCCGAGCGGTGTCGTCGTCGTGTAGCGCCCTTCATCGGTAGTCGGGGAGACCTGGCCGCCGGTCATCCCGTAGACCTCGTTGTTGAGCATCAAACAGGTGATGTCCAGGTTCCTCCGGCAGGCATGGATCAGATGGTTCCCACCGATCGAGAGGCAATCACCATCACCCGTCACCACGACCACCGTCAGATCGGGTCGGGCAAGCTTCAGGCCCGAAGCAAAGGTGAGCGGGCGCCCGTGGGTGACGTGAAGCGTGTTGGCGTCGATGTAGGCTGCGATCCGGCCCGAGCACCCGATCCCCGAGACGACTGCGAGTTCATCCTTCGAGATTCCGAGCTCGTGAACCGCCGTCAGCAGGCAGCGCAAGGCTATGCCATGTCCACAGCCCACACACATGAAGTGGGGAAAGAGATCCGTCCGCAGGTAGTCACGGATATCGAAGGATGCGGGCAGAGAAGAGTCGGAATCAGTCATGGGCGTGGAGTTTCTCGATCTGTTCGAGGATCTGACGGGGCGAGATGCATTCACCGTCGATGCGGTTCAGACGAACCACTGGCCCGGGGTGAGGACAGAGCCTTTCGAGTTCGACGCAGAGCTGGCCTGCGTTCATCTCGGGGATCAGCACCGTGTTCGCCGAGGATGCCAGTTCGCGAAATCTGCGCTCCGGAAACGGCCAGAGCGTGATCGGGCGCAGCAGGCCGGCCCGCAGCCCTCGTTCCCGCGCGCTCACCACGGCCCGCCGGGCCGCTCTTGCGGTGATGCCATAGGCCACCACGAGTACGTCGACGTCATCGCACTCCAAGGTCTCGAAGCATTCGATCTGCTCCATGTTGCGATCCAGCTTTCCCAGCAGTTGTCGCATGACTCGCTCGACCGTCGCGGGATCCTGGGTGGGGAAGCCATCTTCCCCGTGCGTCAACCCCGTCATGTGCGAGCGATAGCCGTCACCCGGGCACTGCATCGCGGGTACGCCGTCGTCCGTTGCGGCATACGGCAGGAAGCCGGCAACGTCGCCTGTCGCGACCTTGCGCGATGCCAGCGGGGTGGGCATCGAGCTGGACAAGTCGATCGTCTCGCTGAGATGTGCGATCGCCTCGTCGATGAGCACCACCACCGGGGTGCGCAGAGTCTCCGACAAATTGAACGCACGCAGCATCTGCTCGAACACTTCGCCGACGGACGCCGGGGCCAGTGCGATCACCGGGCGATCCCCGTGGCTACCCCAGCGCGCCTGCATCACGTCGCCCTGAGACGGGCGCGTCGGCATCCCCGTGCTCGGGCCTCCGCGCATCACGTCGATGATCACACACGGGATCTCGGCCTGTGAGGCGTAGCCCAGGCCCTCCTGCATCAGCGAGAAGCCGGGGCCGCTGGTCGCGGTCATCGATTTCACTCCGCCCACCGATGCACCCAGGATCGCACCGATCGACGCGATCTCGTCCTCCATCTGGACGAAGACTCCGTCCACTTTCGGCAGCCGCGCGGCCATCTGCTCGGCGATCTCGGAAGACGGCGTAATGGGGTAGCCGGCATAGAAACGACAGCCCGCTGCAATGGCTCCGAGTGCACAGGCGACGTTTCCCTGCAGGTTTTGCCGCTCACCCGAGCTGGAGTCCGAGGCCATCTAGTGCTCCTCCTGCGCGGGCAGGATCCTGACATGGATCGCGAGATCGGGGCACAGCCACTCACAAACACGACAGCCGCTACAGGCTGCGGGATCCCGCAGCACAGCCACCTGGGATCCGTTCAGCTCCAGGCATCGCTCGGGACAGACCTTGACGCAAATGTCGCAGCCTTTGCACCAGGCCTCGACGATCTCGAGTTCGACGCGATCGGCGGCGTGCGTGGGCCGCTCGGGTTCCGGCGGAGTCGGGAGCTCGGCTCGGGTCTCCTGCAGAGCCCACTCGCGACCGCGCTCGAAGCCGAGCAAATTGGCTTCGATGGTCTTCGGGGGAACCACCTCGGCCACCACCTCGCGCCACTCGCTCGGATCGAAATCGAGCATGCTCGAAAGCACTCCGAGCAGGACGGTGTTGGCAGCGCGACGGTTCCCGACCTCGGATGCCACACCTGTGGCATCGACCGCGACGACGCGGGCCACCACCTCCTCGAGTTCCTCGAGCCCCATCGTCTGGTAGCCGTGGAGCGCACCTCGTTTTCGGTTCCGACATGAAAAGGGGGGAACGATGCGCTGGGTGTCGGCAATCAGCCCGCCCGACTCCCGCTTCAGGAAGGGCAGCCAGCGCAGGCCTTCCGCCCACTCCATCGCGAGAACGATATCGGCCTCACCCTCTGGAATGGTCGGAGAGTAGACCCGCTCGCCAAAGCGGACATGGCTGAACACGACTCCGCCTCGCTTCGCCATGCCATGCACTTCACTCTGCTTGATGTCGAGGCCATTTCGCTCACAGAGCTTGGCCAGCACTCGGGAGACCATCACGACTCCCTGTCCGCCAACCCCGACCACCAACACATTCGTGGGAGTCGCCTGGGGAGCGATCGCTCGGTCGGACAGCCGGGAAGATGCGCTCACGCGTTGGCCCCGTTCGCCGTGGCGCGAATGCAGTCGCTCGGGCAGACCTGGACGCACAACGAACATCCCATGCAGCCGATCGGGTCGATTTCGACTTTGTGCCGACCGTCCATGATTTCCGCCGTCCACGAAATGGCCGGGCAGCTCAGGTTCATACAGGCCTGGCAGGCCGTGCAGCCGGCCGCTTCGACTTCGAAGGGCGGCCCCTGGATCTTGACGGGATCGAGCACACAGGGTCGGTCCGAGAGCACGGCCGCCACGCCCGTGTACTCCGTCGCGTCGCGACAGGCGTGATACAGGGCGGCGATGTCATACGAATCGACCTTCCGGACCCACTCGACCCCGGTCGCGCGGACCAGCTGTTCGAGATCGACACGATGCGTCGGCTCCCCTCGCAGGGTGCGGCCCGTGGCCGCGTGGTCTTGCCCGCCGGTCATCGCCACGGTGTGGTTGTCGAGAATCAGGACCGAGATATCGGCCTGGTTGTAGACGGCATCGATCAGCGGCGGAATCCCAGAATGCAGAAAGGTCGAGTCGCCTAACGTCGCAACGATCGGCCTGGTTTCGGTACCGGCCTTCGCCACACCCGCCGCCAGACCGATGCTGCATCCCATCGCCACGCAGCTATCGATCGCACTGAGCGGCTCCAGGGCCGCCAATGTGTAGCAGCCGATATCGCCCATCACCCGCGCACCGAGGGCCCTCATCGCCATGTAGCTCGACATATGAGGACAGCCCGCGCAGAGCACCGGAGGCCGCGGCAGCGGATCGATCGGAAGGGCGACCGCCTCGGGTCGCGGCTCGAGCACCCCCGCCTCTTGCAGGCCGGCTCGAACCCGCTCCGGAGAGAACTCGCCCGTGCGCGGAAAGAACGCCTTGCCCTCGACCGCGAGACCGAGCGCGCACATCGCCTGCTCGATCACCGGCTCGAGTTCCTCGACCACGATCACGCGCTCCACCGAATCGCTGAACTCGCGAAGGGCGCGCTCGGGCAGCGGCAACGGCATGCCGAGCTTGAGGATGCTGGCCTCGGGAAGCACCTCCTTCACGTAGGTATAGGCTGAGCCCAGGGTCACGATGCCGAGCCCCCCGGTCCCCTTCTCCACACGCGCCAATTCGGGAGAGCTGGCATATTCGCCCAGCCTCGCCTCGCGCTCGATCACCAGCGGATGGCGGATACGGGCGTGGGCCGGAAGAGCGACGTTCTTTACGGAGTCGTTGACGAACGAGCGCTCCGGTGGCTTCGAGCGCTCGCCCAACCGCACCGGGCTGCGGGTATGGGAGAGGCGCGTGGTGCTGCGCACGATGACCGGTGTGTCGAACTCCTCACTGATCTCGAATGCCAACCGGGTGAGATCGAGTGCCTCCTGGGCATCGGAGGGCTCGAGCACCGGAACCTGGGCCAACCGCCCGAACAGGCGGGTATCCTGCTCGTTCTGCGAGCTGTGGATACCTGGGTCATCGCAAACGATCAGCACCAGGCCGGCGTTCACCCCCATGTAGCTCTGGGACATCAGTGAATCCGAGGCCACGTTCAGGCCCACATGCTTCATCGCCGTCGCGGCCCGAACCCCGGCCAAAGCCGCCCCGATCGCCACATCGAGTGCGACCTTCTCGTTGGTGGCCCATTGCGCGTGGACATCCTCGGGCGGATAGGTCCCCAGGTTCTGGAGGATCTCGGTGCTGGGCGTCCCGGGGTAGGCCGTCGCGACTCGAGCACCGGCCTCCCAGATTCCGCGGGCGAATGCCTCGTTGCCCATCATGATCCGGCGTTCGCCCGCGTCCGGTACCTCCACTGCCCCCACGGCCTCCTTCATCAGCCGGCCTTCCTCAAGCGAGCACCCACCAGGCCGCCGAAACGCCAGTCGAAGGCGGGGTCGACGGGCGGCAGGGGCTCACCGGACGCCCGAGCTGTGGCGAGCAGGTACTCGATCGAAGGCGCAAAGGCATGGCCATAGAGACGCGCACACAGAGCGCGTGCCTCGTTGCCGGCCCAGCCCTCGGGCAAGAGCTCACCCGGAAGCTCGGGATCGCGAAGCAACAGGCGCCGGTACTCGTGGATCGCGAGAATCCGCAAAGCGAAGCACAGCTCGGGGGGCCCGGCGGGATCCGCATCGAGCCGCGCCTCCAGCGGCGCGAAGTCACGAACGTAGGCACGGTAGGCAGTGGCCAGTCGGTCGAGTTTCCAGGCCGACGCCACGAGCCCGCGCAGTGGCTTGGCCGAGGCCGTCGCTTCCACCTGCCCACTCGTGGCATCCAGCACGATGGCTCGCCCATCCAGGCCAAGCTCGAGCAGCGTGTGATCCACCGCCTCGCGATCGGGCGAGGGGTGCAACAGGACGGATGGCCCCAGCTCACCGAACCCGTGCCAGCCAAGCGCTCGGCGCGCCGAATCGCGCTCCTGCTGCGAAATACTGCCGGTGCCGAGAATCACCAGGCACCAGTGCCCGTCCCAATCCGGCGGTGCGAGCGCGTAGATGCGCCGATCCGCCTCGACGAAATTCCGGCGCGCCGGCTCGGCAAGCGAATACTCGGTGCGCCGACCCTGGCTCCGTCTGCAGAACCACCCCTCCTGGCTCAAACGCTGAACGGCCGTCCGCACGGCCCGAGGCGTCACGCCGAAAGGCGCGAGCAGTCGGATCAAGCTCCCCATCCAGATCGTTGCACCGTAGGGAACGATCGCATCGCCGAAGACCGTCACGACCAGCGACTTGACCCGGGGCTCTCGGGCGTTCAGCAACCCTTGAATCGATGATCGGAGGATGTCGGGGGAGCGGGGCACGAATGGTCATGATACACAAATGGATCAATATCCAACAGTTTGTGTATCGCGTTGATCCTGCCCGAGGAGTCCCCCGCAAAGCCCTCGGAAACACGGAGATCCGGGCTCACGGTTGGGCCGGTCGGGTTCGCTAGGAATCCGAGCGCAGGGCCGTCGAAATGTCGACTTCCCGGACTCGACGCGCCGGAAGGATCGCCGAAACGATCGCAACCCCAAGAGTCGCAACAGCCGCAACCGCAACGACCATGCCCGAAAGGATCGGCCTCGGCAGTGCCTGCGGCGTCCAGCGCACCAGGGCAGCGCACAGACCGATGCCAAGAGCGACTCC
>JAAELW010000316.1 GCA_024226235.1 bacterium | reverse complement strand
TGAACATCATCTCGGGCTCCGGCGACAAGCTCGCCTACATGTTGCGCGGGTACGAGAGTGTCGAATCCGATAGCGGCCCCGTCATCGACATGTTCCGGGGGATGATCCCCATGGCGCCGGGTGACTATACGGTCACCAGCGAAGTGATACCTCGCTCGCCCGTCGTCCAGGTTGCGGGAGCGGCGGAACTCCGGCTCATCGACGATGACCCGGTGGTCAGCGTCGAGCTGCCGGGGGGCAAGCAAGGCGATTTCATCATGGACATCGGGGCCGGAGCGACGGCCATCGGTCGGAAGTGGCTGCCGGCGGGTACCGAGATCACGAAGCTGATCGGGATGGAGTACTCGAGTTCCGGCACGCGGGAAGTCCCCGGAACTATGGGCGGCGCCGGTGGAGACGTTGGCGGGTTCCTGGGCGTCGCACGGATCCCCTTCCTGAAGATCGGTGATATCGTATTCGAGGATGTCAGGGTCAGCGTGGTCGAGGAGATGCCCGCTTTCGGGGGCCATCCCTTCGCGGGCATCCTGGGCCTGGACCTGCTCTCACGCGCCGAGACGCTCTCATTCGCCTACGGTGACGGCACCATGGCCAT
>JAAELW010000315.1 GCA_024226235.1 bacterium | reverse complement strand
TGAACAACGAGCTGGGCCTGCACGGGGCGGTGGTGGCGGGGAACGTGGGCTCGGGGATCGAGCTCATCGGTGCCGGGATCGACGACGTCCTGATCGACGGGAACACGGCCTCGGCTAATGGCCGTGCCGGGCTGCACCTGGGGCCAGGCAGCGCTGATGCCGTGGTGAGCGACAACCGCTTTGGCACCGACCCCAGCGGAGCCGTTGCGCGGTATCCAGTCACTGAGCGCCTTCGATCGTGAGGTTCGAGAGGGTGACATGTGTGCAGGAGGAATGCCATGTCGCATGCCGTTGCCCGCTGGTCCCAGATCGTGGATCGAAGCCATCGCACCCCGCTGACCCTGCGTGAATTCGCGCACCGAGAGGGGGTGAACCCGAACACGCTCGCGTGGTGGCGGTGGAAGCTCCGGGGAGAGGAGAGCCCGACCACACGGAGGTTCGCGGAGGTCGTGGTCGTGGAGCCCGACGGCAGCGACGAGCCCCACCGCGGCGACGGTAGGCTCGTCGTCCAGGTCGGCGTCGCCCGGGTCGAAGTGGACGCCTCGGCTGACCTCCAGCTCCTGCGCGCCGTGGTGGAGGTGCTCGCATGATGCCCGTCCCCGACCGCATCCTCGTGGCGCTCGAACCCGTGGACTTCCGCAAGCAGATCGACGGCCTGGCCTCGGTGTGCGAGTCCCGGCTCGGAGAGGAGCCACTCGACGGGACGCTGTTCCTGTTCCGGAATCGCAGATGCACCAGCCTGAAGGGGCTGATGTGGACTTCGGGAGGATTCACGATGGCGTACAAGAAGCTCGAGCAGGGGAGGTTCACGTGGCCGTGCGGAGACGGGGACAAGGTGCGGATGACACGCGCCGAGGTCGCCGCTCTGCTGGAAGGTCTGGACGTCTCGAACGCTCGCCGACTGAGCAGGTGGAATCCCGCGAATCAGCATGACAATACCCCCGAACCACGTTAGATGAGAGCATGCGCGGACTCGCTGAAATCCTCGATGAGAACACGGCATTGCGGCGGGAGACGGCATCTCGTGGCGAGCAGCTCCGCGCCCAGGGTGAGCAGCTCCGCGCCCAGGGTGAGCAGCTGGCGCAGAAGGACGACCTCATCGAGCAGATGCAGGTCAAGCTCGAGGCGCTCGAGCGCAGGGCGAACCGCTTCGAAGAAGCGCTGAAGCTCATCGAGAAGAAGCGCGAGCTCGCGAAGGCAGAGCGCTTCATCGCCGACAAGCTGCAGCCGCCCCTCTTCAAGGGCGAAGAGCTCCACCTGCCTCCGCGCGACCCCGAGTTGGAGTCCGGGGAAGAGGAGAAACCGAAGGACCGGAGGCGCAGGTCGCGCGCGAACGGGGGCCACCCGAGGAGGGGGAGGCGCAACCTTGACGCCGAGGACCTCGGGCTCCCAATGAAGACCGTGCTCGCGCCCGCAGGCGAGGTCCCTGGTGGGGAAGTCGTCGGGACGAGTTCGACCACGTCCTACCGCGTCGAGTACACCCCCGGAGAGCTCTACCTGGTGAAGACTGTCAGGGAGCAGAAGGCCCGCGCGGACGGCACGACCTGGACCGCGCCCGACCCCTTCCTGCTCCCCCGTGCCATGTGCGGCGATGGGTTGCTCGCCCACATCGTGACCGACAAGTTCGAGGATCATCTCCCGCTCAATCGGCAGGCCAGGCGCTTCGCCCAACAGGGGCTCTCCTTCGGCACCAACGTGCTCTCGGGCTGGACGCGTCAGGGCTTCGAGCAGATCCGTCCGCTCGTGCGCGCGGTCTGCCTGCAGGTCATCCTGGATCAGCTCATCCTCTCGGACGACACGGGCCATCCCGTGCAGGACCGTGGCGACGGGAAGCTCCGGAAGGGACGATTCTGGGTGTTCACCGACCAGCGACAGGCCTTCTACGCCTTCTCCGAAGACAAGAAGGGTGTCCGCCCGATGGAGATCCTCCGCGGCCTCGGGTTCGAGGGCGGAACGCTCGTGGCCGATGGCGGCAGCGAGTACAACTTGGCCGAGACCCAGCTTGGGCTGACCCGCGGAGGGTGCTGGTCGCACTTCCGCCGGTACTTCACGAACGCCGCGGTCCTCGAGGAGCGAGCGAAGCTCATCCTGCCGACGTTCCAGGACTTGTTCATGATCGAGCGTGAGCTCACCGAGCTCGGTCCAGAGGAGCGGCTCGCCGCTCGACTGGAGCGATCCGCACCGCTGGTCGACGGGATCTACACCTTCATCCAGGAGCTCAGCCCGCAGCTCCGACCTGGCGGCCTGCTCGCGAAGGCCTGCGGCTACGGGCTCAGCCAGGAGTCGCGCATGCGGTTGTTCCTGTCGGATGGCCGGGTGCCCCTCCACAACAACCTCAGCGAGCTCCTGCTCCGACAGGCCGTCGTCGGCAGGAAGAACTACCTGTTCTCGCGGTCGTCGGGCGGGGCCGAGGCAGCGGCTGGCTGGTACACGCTGGTCCAGAGCGCCAAGCTTCAAGGCCTCGTACCCGGTGCCTACCTGTACGACGTGTTCAAGCGGCTGCCGTCCTGGCCGGCGAACCGAGTAGGCGAGTTGACCCCGATGAACTGGCGGCTCGCCGTCGAGGCCGGGACCCTGAAGCCGATCTCCTGGGGCCAGTTCCCGCCATAGCGATCGCGAATTCATGGTGGCCTGGTACCGGGCCCGCCATCACCCCGCGAGGACGCTCAGTGACTGGATACCTTGGCTCGGGCACGGAGTCACTGGCCTCTCCGGGCGGTAGACTCCTGCTCAATCGTCGTAAGTAGTCGTCCGAACGAGTCTCTCGTCGCCCGACGCCGCCACCCTCTCGAACACAGAGTCCACCTCGCTCCACACGCTCCAGAAGTCCCTGCCCGAGACGGCGGGGAGGAGCCTGGCAGCACGTTCTTCGAGGTCCGCGCCCCGCTTTCCATTCCACAGCTTGTCGGCGAGCGCCACCAGCATCGGCTCCAGCTCCTCCTGACCGTCCCAGGCCGCGTGCATCCAGGC
>JAAELW010000314.1 GCA_024226235.1 bacterium | reverse complement strand
TTCGCATACGCCATATCCCACATATGTCTGGTCCGACCGGGCCTCAGCAGCGCCTTGAACAACACGCTCTCTCGCAGGCTGAAGGCCGACATCTTCAGCAGTCGCCATTTTTCGGCGGCGTCCAACTCGAGGGGGACAGCACGATTCGCCAGGTTGAAGATGTCTTCCACCACGTTGTATGAGGCGCCCTCGGGGTAGAAGTTTGCCGCAATTCGCTTTGACGACATGTTGCCAATGATCAATTCGTCGTCATAGATTCTCGGCTTTCGGTGCTCGAGGATGTGCGCGATTTTCTCTGCTCGAATCAGAAGAGAGTGCTGCTTCTGATCAATACCTCTTTGCTTGATGGCTGCGTGAAGAAGCTCCGGTCTTTCCAGACATATCGAGTAGGGTTCACCGTTCAGCGCTGATTTCAGTCTGGCAATTCGATCATTCAGACTGGCCGAAGATGCGGTGGATGATTCGCCTGCATTGGAATACCAGTCACTGGCAGTTCTGTCGGTTGCTATTCCGCTGCTCATTGCTCACTCCATTTCGGATTGGCTGATACTACGGATAGTAGTATCTCTGTTGCCTATTGACTCGCAGCACTCTCTCCAGGCGTTCAACGTCCCGGGGGGCATCGCTGGAGCCCCTTCGGCTCGAGGCGGGCGGGAATAGGGGCGAGTGCTCCGGCGCGCGGATAGCATACCGGGGCTCGAAGAGGCGTCGTGGGCTCGAGGCCCTGGCGAACCTCCCGAGACCCGAACTTTGCCGTGGTTCGCAGGAGGACTTCGGCGACGGGCGGAAGGAGTTGAAGCGAGCGTGAACCGCGGACCCGGCGACGAGAGAGGAGACCGCGTCAGCAGTGGGCGCAATTCGGGGGGACCCTACACGGGGGAACACCTCCAGCACGTCGCCTTCCCGCTGGGCGGGATCGGCGCGGGCATGGTCTGCCTGGAGGGCGCCGGTGCGATCTCGCACGTCTCGTTGCGCCACCATCCAGAGACAACTCACGAACCGCTCATGCTGGCCGCGCTCCACCTGAAGCAGGCTGGGGACGCCTCTCGAAGCTGGGCGCGGGTACTGGAGGGCCCGGTGCCCCGCCACAAGCCGTTTCGGGCACGTGGCGATGGGGAGAACATCGGCTCGGGAAGCGGCGCTCCGATGGCGAGCTACGGGCTGCCACGGTTCGGCGAAGCGAGCTTCGAGGCCCACTTCCCGTTCGCGACCATCGCGCTGCGCGACCCGGCGATTCCGGTCGAAGCGGAGATCGTCGGCTGGAGCCCCTTCACGCCGGGCGACTCGGACGACTCCTCTCTGCCGTTCGCCGCGCTCGACTACCGGATCCGGAACGTCTCCCCGGATCCGATGAGCGGCGTCTTTTCCTTTCACAGCGCCAACCTGATGTTCGCACTGGGGGGAGGCGAGCGGAGGATACGGGCAATGCGCGGGGGGTTCGCGCTGGTCCAACAGGCCGGGCAAGACCTGCCGAGCGCCGAGGGCTCTTTCGCAGCATGGGTCGACGATCCGGAGACCCGCGTAAACGCCCGCTGGTTCCGGGGGGGCTGGTTCGACCCGATCACGGTGGTCTGGAAGGGAATCGAGGAGGGGAGCGCGCCGGAGGCCGCACCCTATTCGGACGGTCATCCAGGCTCGGGTGCCAGCCTCTCGCTCTCGTTCGAACTCGGGCCGGGGCAGGAGCGAACCATTCCACTCCGGTTCGCCTGGTATGTCCCGCGCTCGGACCTCGCCACCGGATCAGATCCCGCCGAAACCCACCGCCCCTGGTACGCGGAGCGCTACGCCGACCTCGATCAACTGGTCGACGATCTCAAGCGCCGGGACGCCGAACTCCGGAAACGCACCGCCCTCTTCTCGGATGTCTTTCACGACACCACTCTCCCGGACGAGGTAGTGGAGGCGGTGGGGGCGAACCTCGCGATCCTCCGAAGCCCGACCGTCCTCCGGCAGGCGGACGGAAGGCTCTGGGCGTGGGAGGGATGCTCGGACCGTCAGGGCTGCTGCTCCGGGTCGTGCACCCACGTCTGGAACTACGCGCAGGCACTCCCGCATCTCTTCCCCGACCTGGAGCGAAGCCTCCGCGAGACCGAGTTCGGGGAGTGCCAGGATGAGGAGGGACACGGCACCTTCCGGGCCCCGCTCCCGATCCGCCCCGCAACCCACGATTTCCACGCCGCTGCCGATGGACAACTGGGAGGCGTGCTGAAGGTCCATCGCGACTGGCGGATCAGCGGAGACGCGGCCTGGCTGGCTCGCCTCTGGCCGCAGGTCGAGCGGAGCCTCGCGTACGCGACGCGCACCTGGGACCCGGAGCGCATCGGCCTGCTTCGCGAACCGCACCACAACACCTACGACATCGAGTTCTGGGGAGCCGACGGAATGTGTTCGTCGATCTACCTGGCCGCCCTGCAGGCGGCAGCCGCGATGGCCGAGGCCGTCGGAAGCGACCCGACGCCCTACCGGGAGCTCTACCAGAGGGGCCGGCAGCGCGTCGAGCAGGAACTGTTCGACGGGGAATACTTCGTGCAGCGGGTCGACTGGAAGGGACTGCGCGCCCCGCCGCCGACCGAGGCGGCGGCCGGGCTCTGGAACGTCGGCTACTCCCCCGAGGCGGAGGAACTTCTCTCCCGCGAGGGGCCGAAGTACCAGTACGGCACCGGCTGCCTGTCGGATGGTGTGATCGGAGCCTGGCTGGCGCGCGTCTGCGGAGTGGGGGAGATCCTGGAACCGGAACAGGTCCGGAGCCATCTGCGCGCGATACATCAACACAACCTGAAGCGGGATCTCTCGAGCCACGCCAACCCGCAGCGATCCGGCTACGCGTTCGGAACGGAGGGGGGGCTGCTGCTCTGCACCTGGCCCAAAGGGGGGAAGCCAACCCTCCCCTTCGTCTACAGCGACGAGGTCTGGACCGGAATCGAGTACCAGGTCGCCTCCCACCTGATCCTCGAGGGGATGCTGGAGGAGGGGCTCGAGATCGTCCGGATCGCCCGCAGCCGCTACGACGGAAGGATGCGCAACCCGTTCGACGAGATCGAGTGCGGCCACTGGTACGCTCGGGCGCTCTCGAGTTATGCGCTGCTGCAGGCCTGCTCGGGCGCCCGCTACGACGCGGTCGAACGGATCCTGCACCTGACGCCAGCCGTCCCGGGAGACTTCCGCGCCTTTCTCGCCACCGCCGGGGGTTTCGGCACCGTCGGCGTTCGGGGAGGCGAGCCCTTCCTGGGGGTGCGCAGCGGAGAGATCCCGGTCGAGGAGATCCGCTACCGCCCGGCGGAAGCCTCCGATGGATGAGGTGGTGTATTCCTTTGATCGGTTTGAACCTCACCGCCTGCCGTTCCGACAACCCCGATGACCCCAGGAGGGTAGACGATGCCGCACCACACTCGAGCACTCCTACGCTTGGCCTGCGCCCTTGCGTTGCTCGCGGGGCTGGTTGCCTCTACGACGAACGCCGCAGATGAGGTCAAGAAGAAGAGGGGCCGCGCAAAGGCCGTTGCTGTGCCGGAGGGACGGCCCGCGGCCCAGGTGGCGCCGCCCAGCGGAATCGGTGAGCCCCCGGCGGTGGCACCCGAGATCGGTCACGAAGGGGATCGCAGCGTGCGGCCATTGCCGCCGGCGATCAGACCCGGCGTCGCGCCGCAGCGTACGATTGGCGAGATGGGCTCCGGAGAGATCAGCACCACGCCGAACCCCGGGGCCGAGAGTCGCACAAACCTGACCGGGGCAGAGTTGATCCTACCGCCCGCAATCGTAGGCACCGGTTTCGCACCCGACGGCCACATCGGGAACGTGTTCGGAAAGATCTTCGCGCCCGGTGGTCTGGTCGTCATCTTCGGCAAGAACTTCGGAGACGAAGAGGGAAGGGTCATTCTGTATGTGACAGGATCCGTGTTCCCCGAGTGGGGCAACCAGATACCTCTCGAGATCGAACTGTGGACCGACACGCAGGTAAATGCGCGGATCCCCAAGCCCATGACCGGCCCCATCCACCGCGCCACATCGCCGGTGCATCTGACCACGGCGAAGGGCTTCAAGGTCGTTCACTCCGGTCACTTCGAGGTACCTACCGAAAAGAAGGTGCTGAGCTGGAAAGACACCGCTCATGTGCGGGTGCTCGATTGCGGGGATCGCGTCGATTTCAACAAGTGCGCTCCTCCCCACTCGAAAGACTTGCCGACCTTCTGGGGGAAGCACGAATCCTTCGATGCCGGAAACAGTGCCGAAGACGTACTCCAGATCACGCTGGATGACGGCTGGGTCTTCTCCCGCGTCAAGCGTTTCCACAAGTACACAGATGAGGACAGCACCCTCAGCGATCTGATCCCCGAAATCGAGGCTGGCGAGACGGAGTGGACAGGGAGGGTGAGATGGGGCGTGTTCGGCGAGCAGACGGTCAAGTACGAGATCGAGGTCGAGGTGAAGCGCGCGAGGGGTGCTTACTGATAGGTGATCGCCCGAATCGACCAGAGCGCGAGACAGGGCGTGATCTGAGAGCAACCCGCTACAGAATGGGTTGTGTCCCGGAAATTGTGGATGGCATGGCAGTTGCTCTGTGTGTCGTGCGATGCGCCCTCGCCGACACCGTTTCACACCGCCGTACTGCCCGAATCCGCGTTGCGTTTTCCATGCAGATTCGAAGGGTTGGCGGGTTCAGCGCTTCGGACGCTACGTCCGGAAGTCCGCTCCGCGCGTAGTTCAGCGGTACCGCTGTTCACATTGCCGTCGGACATTCAGTTCACAGACCTTCTCGCTCACCTACTGGTTGAAGCGCCCGCGGTCGCTGGGTCCCGTCTACGAGGGGCTCGTCGCCTGTTCCGCCTACCGCCAGATCGCTCGCGGCCAGGCGATCTCGGCGTCGACCGTCTCCACCCATGCCAAGCGGCTCGGGCGGCATGCCCTGCTGTTTCTCGAGGCCCGTCGTCCCCACGAGCCACCCCGAGAACCCCTCGTCATGGATGGTTTCGAGACCTTCGGGCACTCTCAGTACTACCCGTTCCACGTCAACCTGGCGGTCGGAGCC
>JAAELW010000313.1 GCA_024226235.1 bacterium | reverse complement strand
TCGACGTTCACCATCATCGGGTAGATCATCACCCAGATGAGCACGGCCACGACCAGGTTGACCCGGGCGATTTCGAGGTCCGCGAGGAAACCGAAGGCTCCGGGCAGGAGTGCGCCGAGCGCGATCCCAGCGGCGATCGCGGTAGCGACCCAGAGCGTCAAGTAGCGCTCGAAGATCCCCATCAGTTTCCCCGAACCATTTCACGCAGGCCCGCGACGAGGGTGGTCTCCATCTCGACACTCCATTTACCCGATTTTTCTTCCTTTCTCAGCACGTGGGCGATCTCCAGACTCGGATTGTCTTGAGCTTGACATGGTTCGATAGTTCTATAACATTGGAATTATGGATAAACAAATCGCGATAAGCGCTCTCGCGGCCTTGGCCCAGGAAACTCGTCTGGATGTGTTCCGGGTGCTGGTGCAGGCGGGGCCGGAGGGTCTGCCGGCCGGCGCCATCGGCGCAGCCCTCGGCATTGCATCCGCGACGCTGTCCTTCCACCTGAAGGAGCTCAAGAGTTCCGGCCTCGTTCAGTGCGAGCGCCAGGGGAGATCGAGGATCTACAGCCCCAGTTTCTCCGCGGTGAACGAGCTGATCGATTTCCTGACCGCCAATTGCTGTCGAGGCGTTGGTGGTTCCGGGCCTACCGGCCAGGGCTGTGACCTTCCCAGCAAGATCGACATCTAGCGCGCTCGAAACAAACCCCACAAGCCACAAAAAGGAGACCCCGATGACCGCAATCCTCAACGAACCCCTCAAGGACGCCACCGTCTGGAAGAGCGCCGACATCGTCCAGCGGGACGATTGGCTGCACACCCTGAACCAGAGTGAGCTGGACGACATCGATGCGGCCCTCGCCCATGCGAAGTCGACGGGCAAGCCGGCGACCGAGCTGACCCAGGAAGACTTCCCGCTGGCTGCTCTCCTTCCCTCGATCGCACGCTGGATGGATGTGCTGTACCGCGGGGCTGGGTTCATCAACGTGAAGGGTCTCCCCGTGGACCGGTACAGCGAGCAGGATCTGGAGATCGTTCATTGGGGGATCGGCACCCATATGGGGACCGGCGTTTCCCAGAATGCCGCAGGCGACCTGCTGAGCCACATCCGCGACGTCGGCGCCAACCCGGGGGACCGTGGCAAGCGCCTCTACAAGACGAACATCGAATTGGGCTTCCACAGCGATGGCTCCGACATCGTTGCTCTCATCTGCCTCCAGCAGTCGCCATGGGGTGGAAAGAGCCGACTCGCGAGCTGTGGGGCGATCTACAACGAGATCCTCCGTCGCCGTCCGGACCTCGTGCACCTGCTCTACGAACCGTTCTCCTGGGACCGAAACGACGAGCAGGGCGAGGGCGAAGATCCGATCTTCAACCTGCCCATCTGCTCCTACGACGACGGGCTCCTCCGATTCTTCTACATCGGCTGGTACATCCGCAACGCCCAGCGCCATCCGGAGGCTCCGCGCCTCTCGGCTGAGCAGATCCAGCTTCTCGACCTGATCGACGAGATTGCCCTCGATACGGAGTTCCACCTGGAGTTCCGTCTGGCTCCCGGCGAACTCGCATACCTGAAGAACAGCGCCGCATTGCACATGCGTACTGCTTACGAGGATCACGAGGATCCCGCCCGCAAGCGCCACCTGGTCCGGATGTGGCTTACCGCGCACGGGCATTGGGCCGATGGCGACGAGTTCGTCCAGCAGGGCATCCCGGTGAAGGAGGGGGTCGTGTCGGACTCCGCCGACATCGCCGCATCGGATGCGCGAAGCACAAACTGAGACTGCGAGAAGGAGTGATATGATGGTTGCGTATGCGGCAACGATGATCCTGACCGCGATCGTCGTCGGCTACGTCTTCGAGTTCTCGTTCTGAACTGAGAGGCCAGCTTGCACCGCAGAGCCGGTGGCTTTGGTCTAGCTTCTGGGCGCACCACGGATCGAGCGATGGTCGGAGAGGTATCCGACGGGTGAAGAGTCCCTTATCGAGGAACACCTCATGGCCTCCGCCAGTTCACTGAAATCCGCCCTGTGGGACCTCAAGGTCCGGCTCCAGTTCACCGGCTGGCTCCAGTACCTGCCGAATGCTCTGCTCGCTTTGGTGCTGGGCGGCGTCGCCGCGGCCGGCTGGCTCATCGGAGCCTTCCCGGCACTGCTGTTCTGGATGCCGCTGGCTTTGGCCTCGCTGCTGGCGGCGAACCTCGTGTTCGACCTGGTCACCGTGAAGCTGGGTCTGCGTCCCGCCGAGCGCACGCCAGCTCGGCTGGACCACCTCGATGCCTTCGACCTCATGCGGGCCAGGCTGTCGTGCCGCTCATTTCAGTCGCGGGACCTGTCCCCCGAACACCACGCCGAGCTGATGGCCTGTGTCTCTCGTCAGACCGAGCCCGCACAACAGCTGGGCCACAACCCCATCCGCTTCGAGTACGTTGCGTCCCCCCTCACGGTGTGGCCGGTGGTAGGTGCACGCGAGTTCCTGGTGGCCATCGCCCCGCGAGAATACGACCGTACGGCCGTCGTCGACGTGGGGCGCAGTCTGCAGAAGGTGGTGCACCACGCCACTCAGATGGGCCTTGCCACCTGCTGGATCGGGCCCGGTGCCGACCACGAGAGCATCCTGCGCCACCTGGGTTCCCGCTTCGACACCGACCGCGACCACATCATCTGCATCTGCGCCGTAGGTTATGCCTCGAAGTTCAAGCCCGCGGTGCTCCGCCTGATACAGCGGGTGCAGCGCAAACGTCTGCCCATGGCCGAGCTGTTCTTCGCCGCCCCGGACCTGGGTGTCCCTCTCGACCCGGAGGCGTCGCCCTTCGATGCCTTCGGCCGCTGCTACGAGGTGTGCCAGTGGGCCCCTTCGTCGTTCAACGGCCAGACCACTCGCTGCGCCGCCGTGGTGGACGAGCAGGGCAGGGTGGCCCGCTTCGATTTTTTCGCAACGACGCACTCGCAATTCTATGCGCCCGTGGCGCTCGGCATCTGGCTCGCGAATTGGGAGATCGGTTGCGAGGCTGCGGCGCTCCCCGGCCGCTTCGAAGTTCTCGGGCCCGAGCAGCGCAGTGTGACCCACGCCCCCGAGCTTCCCCGCTACGACATCAGCTGGATTTGCGAAGCGGGGTGAGGCACGCAGTGATTCGGCCGCCCACTGAACGCATGCTCCAGGCGACGGCGCGTTGCACGTGCTCGGCCCTCTGCTTTCGACGTCACGCAGATCGAGCTGTCTCGACCCGCTCAGGCTGAGAGTCAGGCCGAGAAGGCGGCCTCACCTTCCTCTGATGCTCGGCGGTGCAGCCGGTACGCAAAGCTGCGGGCCTTGCGCTCGTCGAGAGGGGTGCCGTCGTCGTAGAAGAAGTAGAAGGGGATGTCCTTGCGATGGCGCAGCAGGCTCTCCGATACCAGGCTGCTGTCGCAGCCCCAGCAACTCGTCATGACGATGCCGTCGTAGAGGTTCGACTCCCAGCCACGAAGTACACTGCCGACCTCGAGTGCCGCTGCGCCGCGGGTGGAGGTGTCGAGGATCTCCTCGCTCCTCTCGAGCGAGGCCTCGACATCGGGCATCGGCAGCCAGGGGTGGGCCGGAATGATCTCGCCGTACAGCTTCTGGCGGATGCTGCCCATGACCGAGAGCACCATCTGCTGTTGCTCCGGTTTCGCCTTCCGCCCCGCGAATGCCTGGGTGTTGCGACGTGCCAGCCACTCGAAGAAGTCGCAGAGCGGTTCGTAGACGACTCGCAGCCCCTGCTCGCCGAGTTTCTTGAACAGGCCGTCGCTCGCGAAGTCGTTCCCCTTGGTCAGGACATCTCCGGTCACATAGACCGTTCTGAGCGAGTCGCGTAGAGATTGCTCCGATCGGGCCTCGATTTCCGCGTACTCGCCAGAGGCACCATTAAGTATGGTGGTGAGCGCCTGCGACCGGCCCCCGAGTTCGGCCTGCGCGTTCGCCTCGTCCCCGAGTGGTGCTTCGAGCACCTCGATGACCTCTTCGGCTCGGCGTCGGTAGATCTCTTCGGCCTCGCCGGAATGCGACTCGACCGCGAGATGGTAGAGGTAGAGCTGGCGCAGGATGTCGATCGCGGCCAGGCCCGACCAGATGTACATGAACATCGTCGGACCGGATGCGAATAGCTTGATTCCGGTGACCGAGACGAGATCGCCCACGCCCATCTTTTCGAGCGAAATCTTGTCCTTCACGTCGTAGAGTCCGGCGCGACATACCTGTCCGGTGAGCTGTAGGAGCTCCGTGTTCGGCTTGGGCGGGTGCTTCTCCAGGTGCTCGCGGAAGGCTCCCCAGAGCAGCTGGTAGGACATGCACTCCTTGCCGGAGCAATCCGGTTTTCCGCTGCGCACGGAGCTCTCCGAGTAGGGCGCTGCCGCGACGGCATCGAAGCCGAAGGCCCGGTACACCGACGCGAAAACAGGCCCCATGTAGTCGCAGGCACTGAGGAGCACGTAGTGTTTATCGGGATCGAGCCCCCCGCCCGTGCTCGTGCTTCTCTTGGGGTCGACGTACGACAGGACCTTGGCGTTGTCGGGCACGGTGTCCGCGCCGTCCTCAGCTCGGAACTGCCGCACCGACTGCAGGAATGCCTGGATGCGCGTCACGAAGCCTGCGGCGCCCCCGTGGCCGTCACTCTCCAGGATCGTGTGGGGGTAGCCCTCGAGCAGCGTTTGGAACACCTGCTCCGCGAATGAGGAGGGTCCGCAGCCGAACGAAGCGAGCCATATCGGGAAGACATCGCGCATCTCTCGTGCACTGCTGGCGGCCCGTAGGCCACGACCGCTGTCGGCCCAGTAGGCGCGGGAGAATGCGGGTGTATCGGGGTCGGTGGGGAAACAGTCCGCCGGGATCGCGATGGCGCCGTTTTGGCGCAAGAGCTGCGGAATATTGGCGTTGATCGCGGGATCCGTGATCACGTGCAGGTGCCCGCACACGACCACGGCCGGCTTGTCGTTGGCCCGGGCGTACTCGAGCGCCTCCCGCCCGATGCGTTCGAGCTCGGCGTCGTATTCGGTCTGGGCTTTGGCGGCTGCCTGCACGGCTGCGGGGATCTTTGCCGGATCGATCCCGAGCTCGTCTGCCACGGACTCGAGGCTCGTGATCACATCGGCGTTGGCGAGTCCCTCACCGAAGTAGAGCCTCGGCCGCACGACCTTCGTCTTGCGCCCTCGGTGCGCGAGGGACTGCTCGACTACCTCTGGCATGGCCTGCTCGGTGACGCAGGTGTGACCGCCTCGCCCCCGGGTGTCCGCGACCTCGAAGATCTTCGGAAAGAAGAGCGTGTCGACCTCTTTGTCGCAGACCGCGTGAGCGATCTTCACAGGGCCACAGGAATCGAAGCTGTTGCAGAGTTGTTCGCCATTGGCGAGCGACTTGGAATCCGATGTGAGCAGCTCGACCGAGAACCCGACCTCGCTGGCAAACGTCGCCAGCCAGGGGATGTGACCGTTGGTGGCACCCAGTTGGGGAATCCCAAGCACGGGAAGCCCCTCTTCCTCCTTGATGAAGTTCCGGATCAGCCGCGTTCGCTGCTCGAAGGGGCTCGGAGTGTCCTTTTCGAGCTTGGGCTGGGTCGCGCTCGAGACCTCGAACTTCGGGCAGGCCCCTCCGGAGATCGCCACCCGGCTTTCATCGCCCACCGCGATCGTCGTGCGCTCGATGGGACAGAAGGTCTGGCAGGAGGAATCTCGGCAACGGAACTCGGTGCGCTCGCGGATCTCCGCATCGAGGATGGCCCCGAGCATGAGGGTCGGTAGCGCGGACAATGCGTCGACGCCGATCTCCGCCAGCGCGCAGAGGCCGATGCCCCAGGCACCCATCGCACCGGGATTCGGCGGCACGATGATCTCGCTGCCCGTTACCGCGGCCAGTGTCCAGGCCAGGGAAGGATTGGACGCCGGCTTGCCCTGGAAGAAGACCCTCTCGCCGAGCGTGCGCTGCCCCATCACGCGGTTCAAGTAGTTGTGGATGACCGAGTACTGGAATCCACTGAAGATGTCGCCCAGCTCGAAGCCCTCTTTCAGCGCCTGCGACGCGGCGTCAGCCACGTAGACCGTGCACATCATCCCCAGATCGGGAGGGCGCTCTGCGGATGACGCGAGCCGGATGAATTCGCTGATCTCGGATACGTCGTAGAACGCCGCTTGCTCCTCGAGGAAGGAGCCTGTGCCGGCGCTGCACGCCTTGTTCATGTCGCTCTCGATGATGCGGCCGCCCTGGATGCGCACGTACTTGGCATCCTGTCCGCCGATCTCGATCACCGACATGTCGGCACCGCGTTCTTCATCGCAACGGATGGCCGCGGTTGCGTGCGCAACGATCTCGTTCTGCACGACGACCTGCGCCGCATCGGGGAACACCGCACGCAGCAGCGTCGCGACGGCCTCTCGCCCCGATCCCGTCACGCCGATGGCCCGAATGTCCGGTTGGACGCGTTCGAGGATTGCACTCACCAGTCGCCGCGCCGCGTCGACCGGGTTGCCGCGGGTCTGGTCGTAGAGGTCGAGAACCGCCTCGCCGGTGGCGAGCGAGGTGAGCACCGCCTTCGCGCCCGTCGATCCGAGATCCAGGCCGAGGATCGTGGGCTCGCCGGCGGCGCGCTCGTTCGCCGGCGTCTCCGGCATCATCGTCACCTTCGACTGCCAGCGGCTGGCCGGCTCGAGCACGGAGAAGTGGGATTCGACCGGGCGGATCAGCTGATCCGGGTTCTCGGGCAGTTCGCTCTTCCTGGCCCGCTCGGGCTGCTGCGCGGCAATGGCCGCGGCTCCGAGCGCCTCGAGGCAGTTCGCGTGCTGCGGAGATCGCACGTCATCGCCTACCAGGACCTCGAAGGCTTCTACGAAGGAACGAATGCGCGTGGGGCCGCCGATGAGATAGACGGGGCCTTCCACCCGGTTGCGCGCCAGAAGTGAGTGCGCATTTCGCGCGACTGACGCGAAGTAGCCGCGAAACAGATCGCCGGTCGGTTTTCCCTGGTTGGCGAAATGCGTCATCTCGCTCTTCGCGAAGACCGAACAGCGCGCGGTGATCGGGATGCTCTCCCCGGACGCCGCCGCCAGCTCGTCGGCGTCCCCGATGCTGAGACCGAAGCGGCTGGCGATCTTCTGGATGTTCTCGCCCGTTCCCGACGAGCACTTGTCGTTTTCGATGTACTGGTAGAGATAGCGCGCCGCGCTGCCGTTCGTCTTGCCCGGCTCCTGCGACGAACGTCGGCTCAAGACGCTGTAGCCGCGAGCGCCGATGGTCACGAGATTGAGATCGGCTTCCAGATCGTGCTGCAGCTCGAGGGCCGCCTCCTGGCACGAGTCCTCCGGTACGATCAGCGCCAGGTCGTTCAGTTCGTCGGCGTAGATCCCTGTCGCGCCGAGCACGCTGCAGGAGGCCACGCTGTTCTCTTCGTACCACGTGGAGAATGCGGCGAGAGGATTCCCATCGTGCAAGACGTACTCGCTGTCCTCGACGACGATTTGCCCGTCGTCGAGAACGTTCGCGATGACGAAGCTCGCCGAGGCCTTTCCGAGGTCGCAGCCGGCAATTCTAGTCTTCATGTTCCGTGGTCTCCTCGGCAGCGGCAGCGAACTGCCGGCACGAACTCAGAATGTCGTCAGAGAGGGTGGGGTCCAGAGCGGCGCGCGAGAGCAGCAGGCTTCCGACGCAGAGCGCGAGCGTGCCCAGTGCGCCGGTGTGGGCATCCTCGGCGCCGAGGTCGGACCGCTCCGTCTCGAAGAAGGCGATGATCTTGCGCAGTTCGGCGTCGTAGGCGTGCCGCACCGACGCCGGGCTGCGCGCCACATCGGCGCTGGTCGAGGGCAGAGGACAGCCCTCGCCAGGGGAATCACGATGCGAGCGACTGAGATAGCGCCGCAGCATCTGCCTGCGTCGCTGCTGGGGCGCAGACGTAGCGCCAGTGAGTAATCGGTCGCGCCCCTTTTTGAAAGCGCCCGTCAGTGCCTCACCGATCAGCTGCTCCCGGGATTCGAAATGACCGTAGAAGCCACCGTGCGTGAGCCCGGCCTCGTCCATGACGCGCTGCACGCTCGCTCCGGTGAGCCCCTCCTCGCGGAGTTGTCGTGCGGCCGCAGCCAGGATGCGATCACGCGCCTCTCGCTTCTGCTCAGCTCTGCTCAAGCGGTGATCTCATCATTCGCATGATGGCTATCATACGAAATCCGGCCTGGCCTTCAAGGCCCGATCCGAGGGGAAGGTCGTTGGCGGAAGACCACGGCGTCGGAAAACCCCTGAATTCGTGGGAATTGCGTACCTGATGAGAGCAATCTGCCCTCTTCACTCCGGGTTCTTCGTTCCGAATGATCCCAGCGAAGCAGCCCCGTCCCCGAACTGCGGCCTGGGCGCAGAACTCGGATTTCTGCTTGTGCCATTGATGTGGTTGCGCCGGCGGAAGAAATAGCGGGCCGACGCTGGACGGCGCCGAGGGTGCAGCGAAGGGTCACTTTCCGCTGAGGGTTTCCCAGGTTGCAAGTGGGGATTACCTAGCGTCCAAAATCGATCATTGGCGCGAAAGCACAGCTCGAACACCCTGCATCCGACTCGACATCGGCTTGCCACGGGCCGCGGCGTTCTTACGTTGATCGGGCTCCCCATTCTCTCTCTGTCGGAGTCATCGGATGAGATCGGTGCCGCGCGTTTGTAGGTTGGCGATGCTTTGTGCGTTTGCCTTTCTCGCCGGCCTGCTCATCTTGCTGGTTTCGTGCGACTCGAGTCCGAGCGAGTCGCCACCACGTGGCTCCGAGAACGAGCTCCCCACCGTCAGCGTCGGCCGACTCATCTGCGGGGGACATCTGCCGCTGGCCGTGGTCGAGAAGAAGTTTCAGCGCGAGTTGAAGACCTTCAGGTTGCACACCGTGCAGAACCACGACTGGAACGATGTGGCCGACGACGTGAAATCCGGCAAGCTGGCTGGCACCTTCATCCTCTCGCCTCTGGCCATGAACCTGATTCGCGAGGGGTTTCCCGGCAAGATCGTGCTCATGGCGGATCGCAACGGCAACGGCTTCGTGTTGTCGAAGAAGATCAAGTCCATTGCCGAGCTGAGTGACGAGAAGCGCGTCATCGCCGTCCCTCATGCCTATTCCCAGCACCATGTGTTGCTGCACATGGCACTGGCGCAATACGAAATCGCCCCCGATCGAGTCACGGTCTTGGGTATGCCCCCGAGAGACATGATCAATTCGCTGCGCCAGGGCGAGATTGACGGCTTCGTCGTAGGCGAGCCCGAAGGGGCCAAGTCCGTCAGCCTGGATGTGGGGTGGATGGCCGCGACCTCTCCACAGCTCTGGAACGACCACATGGACCATGTGTTCCTCGCCTCTGACACCTTCATCGAGGAGCAGCCCGAGAAACTGCAGGAGTTGATTGATCAGCTCGTGAGGGGTGCTCGGTTCATCGAGGAGAACCCCCGCGAGGCCAGCGCCATGGGCGAGGACTACACCGGTTCGTCGGCCGAGTTGTTCGAAACGGTGCTGACCACACCGCCCGATCGGATCACTTACACGAACACCGTCGCCGAAGAAGCGGACATGGTGGCCATGGCGAAGAGACTGGTGGAGATGAAGCTCTGGTCGACGGTGCCGGACGACCTCGTGGGTGGGTACTTCGATATGCGGTTTGCGAAAGAAGCCGAGCGGACGATGCGGGGCAACTGATTGACGACGAAACCGGGACTATCACTCAGACAAACCTGGACGGCTCTCGTTCTCTTCATCGTGATCGTGCCGTCGATGCTGATGTTCGCCTGGAGCAGTTGGCGGCTCTACCACGAAGAGCTGACCGGTGCCTTGAGGGTCGAGCGCCAGTCGAATGAGATGATGCGGAATCATGTCGAGGCGGAGGTCAAGCGGCTCGACACGTTGCTCCAGAACAAGAGCGATCCGCTGGCGTACCTGGTGAACAAGGTGGACGATCCACAGGCTGTGGGATCCGTCAATCTCCTGCTGACGGCCATTGTCGAGCGGGAGGCGGCCATTCGCGAAGTGATCTTCCTTTCCGCTCGAGGGGACGTGATCGCCGGATTCGACCCTGGCGCGGGGGCAATGGGCGATCGGTTGCTCTCGGCGACCGAGCGACGAGTCTTGGGCGCTCATTGGGAGAGCGGCGATATCACGACGACGCCCGCGTTCGTCGTTCCGTCCCATGGCCGCCGATACATTGGCCCAACCAAACCCCATGAGGATTTCTTGGGCTTCTGCATGGCCGTGCCTGTGGGCCGCTCGGTAAACGCTGTATTGATCGCGAGAGTCGACGTGGCCTTGTTGTGGCCAGATCTGACTCGCGATGACGCCGCCGGACATGAGGCAGTACAGCACTACCTCCTGGATAGTCGAGGATCCCTGCTGACTCACGTCGACGGCAGCGATGCCGTCCAGGGCGATCTGCTGACTCACATGGGGATTGCCCGCGCAGCGCTGGGCGACCGGGAGTGGCCGGCCGACGAGTCCTACGTTGGCATTCTCGGGCTGCCCGTGTATGGAACCGTAACGAGTATTCCCGACTTGCACTGGTCCCTGGTCTCGGAGGTCCTGTCCTCCACGATCACTCAGCCGATCAAGGGGTCGCTGGCCAGATTCCTCCTGATGAGCGGGCTCATGCTGACCGCGTTCGTGTGGCTGGTGCTGGCCCTGGCAAGGAGAACCCTGAAGCCCATTCAGGCCGCATCAGAGGCGATCGATCGCGTGGCTGGGGGAGACTATCGATTCGATCCGGTACCCAGTGGGGTCCGAGAGCTCGACGCGCTGACATCGGGGTTCGCCGGCATGGCGCAAGCGCGGAAGGAGGCCGAAGAGTCGCTCCGGGCGCGCGAGCGAGACCTGGCCGTCACGCTCGACTGCGTCGCGGACGCCGTAGTGACGATCGACGAAGCGGGGGAGATTCTCGCTTTCAGCAAGGTGGCCGAAGAGATCTTTGGCTACACGGCTGAACAAATGATTGGGCAGAAGATCAGTCGACTCGTACCTGAAGCCGATGCCAGTGACCAGGACGCCTTGTTGCGGTGCTTTCTGGAATCGACTGAGTCGGGCATGGGAGAACACGAAGCGCGGGACGGGCTGCGCAGAAATGGGGAGCGCTTCCCCATGCGTGTCAGCGTGACCGAGTTGCCTATTACCCGCGGCGGGAAGCGACGGTTCGTAGCCTCCTGCCTGGACCTGACCGAGACCATGCGCCGGGAGGCGCAGCTGCGCCAGAGCCAGAAGATGGAGGCGCTCGGCCAGCTGACCGGCGGCATTGCCCACGACTACAACAACATGCTCGGCGTGATCCTGGGGTATTCGGACCTCCTGGTCGAGGCCCTGAAGGATCAGCCGGACTCACGGGAGTGTGTGCGCGAGATCTCGCGCGCCGCCCAGCGGGGCGCGGGGCTGACGAAAAGGCTGCTGGCATTCTCGCGACCGGGAGCCGCGGCAGCGGAAGTCGTCGATCTCAACGAATCGCTATGGGGCGTCGAGCCCATGCTTGCGAAGGCCCTCACTGCGCGTATTCGGCTGGATCTCGACCTGGCCGACGGTTTGTGGCCGGTGCGGTTGGACCCGGGCGAGCTCGACGACGCGGTGCTCAACATGAGCATCAACGCCATGCATGCCATGGAGTCGGGGGGCACGCTGACGCTCAAGACCAGGAACGGGCACGTCGAGTCCAAGGCAGAGGCGAACGGCGAGTATGTCCTGCTGAGCATCATCGACACGGGCTGTGGCATGGACGCGGCCACCAAGGAGCAGGTCTTCGACCCCTTCTTCTCGACCAAGGGGAAGGAGGGGAGTGGATTGGGTCTGAGTCAGGTCTACGGCTTCGTGGAGCGGAATGGGGGGACGATCACCGTCTACTCCGAGCCGGGCCGTGGCAGTCGATTCGAGCTCCGCTTCCCTCGATACGTCGAACCGAACTCAGCGGAGGCTGACGCCGAGGAGGTGATGTCCACAAGGCAGGTCGAATGCAGTGAGACGATCCTGGTGGTGGACGACGAGCCTGCGCTCCTCGATTCTACCTGCCGCATCCTTCGCCGGCAGGGCTACACGGTTCACTCAGCCGAGAGCGGGCAGCGTGCGTTGGAGATCCTTCAGCGCACGCCGGTCGATGTGCTGATCTCCGATGTCATCATGCCGGGTATGAACGGCTATCAGCTGGCCGGCATCGTGCAGCATGAATACCCCTCCGTGAAGATCCAATTGGCAAGTGGGTATGCCGACGATCGTCATGCGGGGTTGGTCGACGAGACGCTGACTTGGGACCTGCTGCACAAGCCCTACCATTCGAAGGATCTTCTGAAGCGGGTTCGGCAGATGCTCCGCAAGTGAAAGCGCGCCCACGGCTTCCGGAAGGCGGCGCGCGACCCGACGTCGGACCCGGTTCAGCGCTCGGGGGAGACATTCTCGAGGTTCTGGCCGGCGGTTTCTGGGATCGTGAGCCAGAAGATCACGGGAGCCGCCAGCCCGACCGCGACCAGCATGGAAATCGCGGTCCAGTGAGAACCCGTGATGGCGTACAAAGCCGACTCTGCGGAAAGACCGAGCACGCCTCCGAGGGTGGCGATGATCGTACGCGCGCCGGAGGCGGTCGAACGATACGACGTCGGGAAGAGTTCGTTCGCGGTTGCGGCGAGGACCACGCCCCCAGCCATTCCAGTGAAGACCATCAGGATCCAGGCTGGCGGCAGCACGAACCCGCCAAGGTTGTAGTAGATCAGGACCGCGATCGGGTGCGCCACCAGAAAGGCCGCCGCGACCACACGTCGCCCATAGCGGTCGGAGGCACGGCCTGCCCAGGCTCCAGCGGTGATGCCAATGATGCCCAGTGCGATACCCATCGCGGAGATCTGGCCGGGCAGCCAACCATGGACTTCCTGGAGGTATTTCGGACCGAAGAAGCTCGCGGCGCGTTCGGCGAACGCGAGCAGGAAGATGACGCTCCCGATCGCGGCTAGACGTCCCGGGTACATGCGCGCGAGGCCGATCAGGGGTTCGACCACCGCTCGCAGCGTCCCGGTGGGCACGCGCCGGGCCGCGTGTGCCTCGAAACGTGCAGTCTCCGGCAAGTTCCTTCGCATCCACGCGATCGCAAGCAAAGGGCCCAGCCCGAACAGGTAGAGAAATCGCCACCCCATGGGCAGGTAGTCGATGAAGGCGAACAGTCCGTAGGCCAGCCCGTGGCCGCACGCGCCGAGTGCCGCGAGGGCGCCGATCCCCCACCCGCGCGATTCGGGGTCGAGTTCCTCCGTGATGACCACGTAGGCCAGCATGACTTCCGCTACGGCGAACATCCGAGCCAGGAACTGAAGCACGACGAAGCTGGTGGAGTCGGGCGCGAAGGCCGTGGCGCCGGTGAGCAGGGTGTAGGCGACGATGGTGCCCATCAAAACGCGCCGGCGACCGAGTCGGTCGGCAATGGGACCAAAGAAGAAGGCGGGGATCGCACCGAAGTGCACGAGCGCGCCGAGGCGCGCGAGAGAAGCCTCGGGCACGGCGAGTTCGGCTTGGATCTGCTTGAGCGCCATCGAAAAGATCGCGAGATCGTAGTGCTCGAACAACGTGACGAGCGCGATCAGACCGAGGATCTTCCATTGGCGCCGCGTGAGCGGCGGCGGTCTGCCCAGAAACGGTGCGAAGACGAGCCACCCGGGTCGGTAGCTACGATCCTCAGCTTCTTCGGCCTCTCGATTCAATGGTTACCGGACCCTTCGCGGGATCCAGCGCCCGGCCTGCTCCAAGGATGCGCGGAGTATACGGCTTCCGGGATGATCTCCACCTGGAGCGGATGAGCCAGAGACGGTTCATTGGATCCGTCTCTGGCTGGTGTCGTCGTCACCGACACCTCTACGTGACGGCTGCGTGTTCGCTCAATGACCGGGTAGTCGGAGTTCCCTCGACTACCCGGATTCCATTGGACTGATGGGCGGTGTCCGTTTCCGGTTCGACTGCCAGGTGCAGGGCTAGCGGACGAACGCTCGGACGCGGCGCGATGCGATGGCGAGGCCCAGGATCGCCGCCGAGAGCAACGCCCCCGCATTCGGCTCGGGAACGGTTCCGCCAAAGCCGCAGCGAGCGAGTTGCACGTTGTTGAAGTCGAGGTGGTCTCCGACCCACTGACCGCAACCCTGGACATTGTTCATGGTGAGCTTTCCGCCATCCTGGGAGAGGTCCCAGAAGGCAGCACCATTCACGATGACCTTGCTGAAATTGAAGTTGGTGTCATTGCC
>JAAELW010000312.1 GCA_024226235.1 bacterium | reverse complement strand
CGTAGAAAGCCAAGAACGGACAGGCGGTTCCAAGCGTTTCATGTGGCGAAGCGGTAGGACGGAGGCGAAGCGCAGCGCCTCGCACGGGTAGGGATTCGCCCCTCGTAGTACTGCCGCCAGCGCAACGGAAGCGGAATCCGGCTGGGGAAGTGCCGAACGGCGAGGATGTCCTCTGTCGTGAGCTTTCGATCGACGAGGCCGAGCCACTGGGCGGGTGTCGCGTCCCGTGCCTTCTCTTGCCGGCTCTTCTGGAAGTTCACCCAGACCGCGAACACCGCGATCCGTTCCAATGCCGATTGGCGGCGCTTCGAGAATGCGATGGTCTCCCGCTTGTGGTTCGCTCCACTGTGCCGGATCAGCAGATCCATCCGATTGACGGGGAAGAGCGGATTCGCCGTGGTCCTGGCCTTGCGAGAGGAGGTCACCGCGTGGCGGACCGCGACTTCCCGGACGCTCCGAAAGGCTCGTGGGTAGGCACGATGCTCATCGGACCGGACCTCGACCTCGGAACCCGGGGGCGTACTCAAGCGCAAGAGCTCGGCCATTGACGTTTCGATGGCCTTCGGGTGGGCCCGACCGTGTTGGTTCTCGAGTTCCTCACGCCGCTCCCTCTGTTGAGCCGTCATCCGGCCCTTTCGCCGGAGCTCGGCATCCGTGAAGGCGTAGAGGAAATGACTCTCGGCTCCGACCGCCAGGTTGACGTGGAACGGGTAGTACTGAGAGTGCTCGAAGGTTTCGAAGCCATCCATGACGAGGGGTTCTCGGGGTGGCTCGTGGGGACGCCGGGCCTCGAGAAACAGCAGAGCATGCCGCCCGAGCCGCTTGGCATGGGTGGAGACGGTCGACGCCGAGATCGCCTGGCCGCGAGCGATCTGGCGGTAGGCGGAACAGGCGACGAGCCCCTCGTAGACGGGACCCAGCGACCGCGGACGCTTCAACCAGTAGGTGAGCGAGAAGGTCTGTGAACTGAAGGTCCGCCGGCAGTGTGAACAGCGGTACCGCTGAACGACGCGCGGAGCGGACTTCCGGCGGTAGTGCCCGAAGCGCTGAACCCGCCAACCCTTCGAATCTGCATGGAAAACGCAACGCGGATTCGGGCAGTACGGCGGTGTGAAACGGTGTCGGCGAGGACGCATCGCACGACACTCAGAGCAACTGTCATGCCATCCACAATTTCCGGGACACAACCAACGGGACTCCAGAGGGGCAATGGGCGATAACCCCGGTGTGAGCTGGCTCTACTTCCGCATGCCTGGCGTCGCCCTCCGACAAGACGAAGTGTGGCGAAGGCTCGGGCGCCCCGGTGCGAAGAAACGACCGCTCTGCGGAGCGCGGCTCGGCCCCGACGGCTGGACGCCCGGGGAGATCGTGGAGCAAGCGACTCTCGTAGCCGGCTGCGCGCTGAGCGCCGAACTGCGGCCGGTTCGCTGGCTGCGGCCGCCGGAGGCGACCCATCTGCGTCTGCTCTGCGGGCCCCTGCCGTGGCCCGAAGGAGAGGCGCCCGGCTTTCGCTTCCACACGGTCGAGGTGAGGGGAGATCTTCGGGAGCTGGAAGTGGACGCCACGGCTTCCCCCGAATCCGAGTCTCCAGCCTGGCTCGCGGGCCGCGTGCTCGATTGGCTGGCCGCGGCAGGATCACCGGCGTTGGGAGACGTGCGTCGCGGTGGCGTGCTGCTTCGCGATGGCTTGCGGGTTCGTGCGGCCGCCGAAGATGCGCCGGACGCCTGGTGGCCGGAAGAGCCGGTCTATCTCCCGGACGACGCGCTTCCCGAGGTGCGTGTCTCCGCAGCCACCGAGCGGACGCTTCGCGGAGGTCATCCGTGGGTGCGCGCAGATCGGGAGATCGGGGATTTCGGTTGCGTGCGGGTCGGTCGTCTTGTGACGTTGCGCGGGCCGGGCGGCCGGGACCTCGGATGCGCGCGAACCGATGGCGAGGAGGGTCTCGCCGCTCGCCTGTGGTCACTGCCCGGTGGGCCGGAGCAAAGCGTGGCGGCGCGGGTCGAGCGGGCACTGGCGCGTCGTGCAGCGCTTCACGCGGAGCAGGCCGAGACAGACATCTACCGGTTGATCCATGGGGAGGCCGACGGCCTTCCCGGGTTGGCTGCCGATCGCGTGGGCGCCGTGCTGCGGGTCATCGTGCAAGGCCGAGCAGCGCTCGCGCTGGTCGGGGAAGTGATCGCGGCGCTTCGCGAAGGCATGGCCCCGATCATGGATGGGCCGCCGCCGGTGCTCGAAATCGTGAACCTGCGGCGGCCGAAAGGAAGCCGCCTGCTGGCAGTTCGACCTCATCAGGCCCTTCCGCTGGATCCGGCCGGAGGCCTGGTGGTCCGCGAAGCGGGGCTTCACTACTGGGTGGATCCAGGTTTGAATGAGCCGATGCGGCCGCGGCCGGGCATGGGCTTGTTCCCGGACCAACGCGAGAACCGCAGTCGAGTCCGGGCCAGTGCGCAGGGTGGACGCTTTGCCAACCTGTTCGCCCACACCGGGGCGTTCAGCCTGGCGCTTCTGGCCGGCGGGGCGGAGGAGGTATGGAGCGTCGATCTGTCCGCCGCCTACCTGCGTCAGGCCGAAGCGAACATCGCATTGTCCGGACTCGATCCATCACCGCATCATGCCCGGCGCTGCGATGCACGACGCTTCCTGGAAGAAGGGGAGGGCGGTGCCCGCTTCGATGGCATCGTGGTCGATCCCCCGACAGCCGCTGCCGCAGGTCGGCGGTTCTGGAGCGTGCGCAGGGATCTCGGTCCGCTGCTCGAGAGCGCGTGGCGTCAGCTTGCGCCTGGCGGTTGGCTGCTCGTGACCCGCAACGATCGCGGCGCACGGATCAGCCTGGCGCGTCTGGCCGCGGAGGCCGTCGAGCGGGCCGGGGGCCAGCTCGAGGCGGCCCTCGAGGCCCCGCCCTCGCTGGATTTCCCGCGGTTGGAGGGATTTCCGGAGGGCGAGACCTTCGAGGGGCAACTCCTGCGCAAGGAGTGAGCAATCCGCGCCACAACTGGTGCCCTTCCGAATGCGAGCGCCCCCGATTGCATTTTCCGGTGACATTTTCGGCTCGCTCGGGCCACTCACCAATTGATCCGCTGCATCCAGGAAATCGGAATGTGGCCTGGGAGGTGAGAGGAGATGAGTCCGATGTTTTCCAATTCGTTCAAACAGGGGGCACGCGTCATCGGCATGGCGCTTGCCTTCGCGTTCTCGAGCGGTGCAGTTCATGCCGCGCCGATCGACGTGTTCTTCAACGGCAGCGTGGTCTCTTCGGGTGGGAACTACTATGGGCTCTCTGCCCAGTCCCAGGCCGACTTCCTTGCCGCTGGTGGTCAGGTCCAGAGTTCCTGGGATTCCCTCGAACTGGTCCTTTCGAGGCTCGACATCACCAATCCAGGGGACATTACGACGAACTACGTTGCGGGTGGTCCCGACTTCGTCGCGAACCCTGCTCGGGACGAGAACGATTGGGTGATCCAGGCGAACGAACAACTCGATGATGTCTGGATCGTGTTCCGCGGGCATGACCCGACTGACCCGTTGGGAATCAACAACACTGCCGGGGGCTATCTGCCCCAAAACGTCGGACTGACTCTCGATCCGACGGGAACATCCCAGATCTGGCGCATGGTGAACAGTCCAGCCATGGGCGGAGACCCCGCGACATCGTATCTTGCGCTCTACCTGGGCGACCTGGCTCAGGATGACATCGTGACGGAGTTGATTCGCTACAGCGTCACGCAGGGCATCCTCTCATCTGGAGATCTCCAATTTCCGAAATACCTCGTTGGCTTGATGTTCGCGGCGGTTCCCGAAGCTGGAACCGTGCTGCTCCTCGTCACGACCGGTCTGGGGCTAATGCTGCGGCGCCGATTGGCTTGAGAGCCCGGCTTCCGGGCGTCGCGGCCATCGCGGCGCTGCTCCTTCTCTTCCCGCTGGTTGCGGCAGCGCAGGGGGATCTGACGGGTTCCCGTGCCACGGCCCTCGAACGGTCTGGTCGCTGTTCCGAGGCGCTCGATCTGTTGGCTGGCGTCGGCGAACCCACAGCCGCCCAGCGCTTCCTGCGCGGGCGCTGCCACGTTCAGCTGTCCCAGTACCCCGCCGCGGAGAGCGAGCTTCAGATGGCCCGTGAGGCGGACCCGGGTCTCGCGCATGTCGATCTCTACTACGGGATGGCCGCGTTCCACCTGGGCGATATCCCGGCCGCAGACGCAGCCATTGCGAAGGCTCGTACCGGTTCCGCCGACCGCGCTGAACTGCACCTCTACGACGGGCTGCTGGCGCTGCAGCGACAAGAGAACGCCAACGCGGCGGCCTCTCTCGATCGCGCTCGAGCCATGTCCTCCACGGTCGAGCCCACGGCCTCCTACTATGCAGGTCTCGCGTTCGCCGGCGCGGACGATGCGCAACGGGCCGTCGAGGCTCTCGATCGCGTGATCGCGATGGAGCCTCCGGGCAGCGTTTGGGCAGACGAGGCCCGCAAGGCCAAAGAGCGTCTCGAGGCCACGGAAAGCGGCGCATGGTGGGCCTGGGCCAAGGCCGGCATCGAGTACGACGACAACGTAGTGCTCAGGTCCCAGGGCACTCTGCTGCCCGATGGCATCAGCGGCAGCCATGACATGCGCTACGTCTGGATGATGCATGCGGGCTACGAGTTCTTGCGCGAGCAGGATTGGTCGGCGGGTGTGGCGATGACCTATTACGGCTCCGCCCTCAATGACCTCGACGAGTTCAATCAGCACAACCCGGTGCTGAGCCTCTGGGCCGATCGGCGGCTCGCCGACCCCACGACGCTGCGTCTCCGCTACGACCTGGGTCACACCTGGATCGACTCGAAGCCCTTCCTGCACGCCAATACACTGACTTCCACGCTGTTCCATGAGTGGGGCACGCCCGGTCGCTCCGAGCTGGTGGCCTCGATCTACGACTACAACTACCTCTACAGCTCGGACGGTGAGATTCCGGACGGACGGGGCCAGGCATTCTCCAGTTGCCTGGGTTCCGGGACTCTCTTCTGCTCGCCGCCCGGTGTTCAGGAGGGCCAGGACCGGAACCAGGATGGCTGGGGCGTTTCGGCGGGCGTCGATCATTCGATCCCGTTGGGCTTCTCCGAGACGGAATTGACCTTCGGCTACCGGTACGACCGCTACAGCTCCCGAGGGAGTGAGTACTCCTACCAGGCGCACGAATTCCGGATCGAGACCGATACCCGGCTGCCCTGGGAGTTCCAGCTGCGCACGCTGGCGAGCTACACATTGCGGCCCTATCGGAACAATTCGTCGTTTCCCGATCCGCAGGATGTCTTCTACAACCTCGAGTACCCGCTCCAGAACGAGAACCGGCGCGACGACGCCTGGTACTTCGGAGTGGAGCTCGAGAAGAAGCTGACGGACCAGTTCTCCGCGGAAATCGCCTATCGGTACATCAAGAACCACTCGAATGTGGCCGTCTTCGACTATGACCGGGAAATCCTGGGTGTTTACGTCACCTATCGGCTCGAAGAGTGACTCACTATGAGAGGAGGTCTCTTCCGATGATCTACACACGTATTTCGACTTTTCTGCTCGCCGTGGGCCTGACGATGTCGGCCATTCCGGCGCTGAGTGCCGAGCTTGGATGCGACGCCGATCCCGATCTGGTCGTGGGTCAGGTCGTGGCCAAAACCGGAGCGGTCCAGGCCCAGCGTCCCGGCGAGGATCCCCACTCGCTGTCCTGCAACGATGTGATTCATGCCTGCGAGACCGTCATCACCACCTCCGGCTCCCGGGTTGGCGTGCTGACGAGCGACGTCTACGCCCAGATCGATACCGAGAGCCGGCTCCAGATCGATACCGATGGAGACCAGCACAGCCTGCTCCTGCGTTCCGGGGCGCTACGAGTCATCGATGCGCGCGGAGACGGTGCGGTGGCGATGCAGGTGGCCACGCCTCACCTGGTCACGCAAGCGCTGCGTACGGATACCGAGCTCTGGGTGAGCGATGCCGGAAGTACACGGCTCTGCAACCACACTGCCTCCGTGCAGGTGGCCGGACAGGACGGCGGTGCTTCACTCGACTTGACGGCGGGTTGTGCTGTGAGCGAAGGGCAGGGTGTCTCGGCACAGGCCCATACAGCGCCGACCATCAACGTTCAGGATACGCCGTCCTGTGAGGTGGAGATCGCCGGTTTGTTCACGCCCACCGACGTGGCCGCTCCCCAATTCGGCGGGATGGTCTTCCCCAACGTGGGGGCAGCCGATGCGTTCCGACGCGGTGCCTGCGAGGCCAGCAATTGCCCGAACCAGGTGACGCCGACCCCGACACCGACACCCCGGCCGACCCCGAGGCGCCCGACGACGATCCGTGTGGTGGATCCCGATCCGGGTACGGGCTGCGGTGGTGCCGGATTCGGCTGTGGTGGCGGCTACAACCCTTGACCCTGGCCTGATGTTTCGAGAGAGCGGGGAAGACGGCACTGTCGTCTTCCCCGCTCTGCATTCAGGGTCAGGAACCATGGAGAGACAGACTCATGACGCGACTTGGCACGGATATCGATATCCCGAGCAACGCTGACACGGGGCGCGGGTACCTGGCCGTGCCGGTGGACGGAAGGGGCCCCGGAGTGATCGTGATCCAGGAGTGGTGGGGCCTCGTCGACCACATCCGGGATGTCTGTGACCGGCTGGCGCGAGAGGGGATGATTGCTCTGGCTCCGGATCTCTACCGTGGGGACGCCACCGCCGATCCGGATGCCGCCAGCCGGCTGATGATGGATCTCGAACTCCCCCGGGCTGCGCGGGATCTCGATGGGGCGATCCAGGCCCTGTTGGGCCACGATGGAGTGGCCGGCCACAAGGTCGGCGCGATCGGTTTCTGCATGGGGGGGCAACTGGCTCTCGACGCCGCGACCCGAAACACCCGCATCGGCGCAGTGGTGGATTGCTATGGCATCCACCCAAACGTCCAGTTGGAGCTTTCTGGGCTCGAAGCTGCCGTGCTCGGAATCTTCGCCGAGCATGACGAATTCATATCCATGGAGTCGGCACGCAAACTGGAAGCCGATCTGAGGACCGCAGGAAAGCGGGCGGACTTCACGATCCTGAGCGGCGCTCGGCACGCATTCATGAACGACAGCCGTCCGGATGTCTACGATGCGGACGCTGCGGCGCGGGCCTGGAGCCAGATCCTGACGTTCTTCCGGGCGGAGCTCTAGCGGCTCAGGCCTCGGCCAGCAGCGCGGCCGCTTCCGGAGGGAGCGGAGGAATCAGCTCGATCGTGATCGCGACCCCGCTTCGGCAAGGCTCGAGCACGGCTTCGGCGAGCGTTCCGTCGGGTAGCAACATGAACAGGAAGATCTCACGGGCGGCGTCACAGGAGGACTCCCGGATCCGCTCGGAGACTCGTGCGGCCTCCAGGAAATGACCTGCGACCTCACGGGTGTCCTCGGCGCAGAGCTGGCGAAAGCCGATTTCCCGGGGGCCTCCAAGGCCGGAGACGAGCGGGCGGTTTCCGGGACGAAGATGCACGCGCTCGGCGGCGGTGGCGGTGGCGTACTGGAGCAAGCGGCTCAGGGTGTCGGCGTCGAGCGGCTTCACGAGATCGAGCAATGTGGTGTCCCCCAGGTGTCCAGGGAACTTGTCGGTCCGAGTTGCCGGTTCTTGAGGGGTATTTTCTGGGGCGCTGCTCTTCCGCGGTTTCAGCGCTTGCGCAGGTTGGCCTGGAGGACCCGCTTCCGGAGCCGCAGGGCCTTGGGCGTCACCTCGAGCAGTTCGTCGTCCTCGATCCACTCCAGCGCGCTCTCGATCGTGATCTGGCGGGGGGGCGTGACGACGGTTGCTTCATCACGCCCGGCTGCACGGATGTTCGTCAGCTTCTTCTGCCGGCTCACATTCACGTTCATGTCGCCGGCGCGGCGGCTCTCGCCCACGACCTGGCCCTCGTAGATGGGAACTCCCGACTGCACGAACAACGTCGCCCGCTCCTGGATGTTGAACAGCGCATACGGCGTCGTCTTGCCGGTTTCACTCGCGACGATCGCGCCCACCGGACGTCCGGTCAGGGGGCCGGCGTGAGGCTCATAGCCACAGACAGCGTGGTGCAGGATGCCTTCGCCACGCGTGTCGGTGAGGAACTCGCTGCGGTAGCCGAACAGGGAGCGAGACGGGACCACGAAGTGGATGTTCATCCGGTCAGTGCGGGGTTCCATCGAAACGACCCGTCCGCGGCGAGCCGAAAGCTTCTCTACGACGACGCCCGAGAAGCCTTCGGGTACTTCGACGAACACGTCCTCGACGGGCTCGCAGAGCTTGCCATCCACCTCGCGAGGGATGATCTCGGGGCGAGAGACGCTGAATTCGTAACCTTCGCGGCGCAGGGTCTCGATCAGTACGGCGATCTGCAGCTCACCGCGGCCCGCCACTTCGAAGATCTCCGGCGATTCCGTCTCTTCGATGCGGATCGAGACGTTCGAGAGCGCTTCGCGTGCCAGGCGTTCACCGATCTGCCGACTCGTCAGGAAACGACCGTCCAGGCCGGCGAAAGGGGAGGTATTGACGGAGAAGCGCACGCGGATCGTCGGGGGATCGATGGCGATCCGAGGTAGCGGGGCAGGGTGGCCGGGGTCGCAGATGGTGTCGCCGATCACGATCGTATCGACACCGGCCAGGATCACGATGTCACCCGCTTGTCCCGTTTCGAGTTCGACGCGATCGAGCCCACGGGTACCGAAGAGCTTGGTGATGCGGAACGGCTCGGCCACCCCATTTTCACCGATTCGGACGACCGTGCTGCCGCGTTTCATGCAGCCGCGCTCGACCCGCCCGATTACGAGGCGGCCGAGGAACTCGTCGTAGCCGAGTGTGACGGCTTGAAACTGCAGCGAGGCCTGACCATCCACCACGGGAGGAGGGGCATTCTCGAGGACGGCATCCAACAGAGGTCGCATGTCGTGCATCGGGCCATTGGGGCTGGTGCCTGCGACACCGGACTTTGCAGAGCAGTAGATCACCGGGAAATCCAGCTGTGTGTCGTTGGCGCCGAGCTCGACCAACAGGTCGAAGACCTCGTCCACGACGGCTTCGGCCCGCTGCTCGGGCCGATCGATCTTGTTCACGATCAGGATGGGTCCCAGTCCGCGCTCCAGGGCCTTGCTGAGCACGAAGCGGGTCTGGGGCATCACGCCTTCCACGGCATCGACCAGCAGCAACACCCCATCGACCATGCCGAGGACGCGTTCGACCTCGCCGCCAAAGTCCGCGTGGCCAGGGGTATCCACCAATTGGATGTGCACACCCTCGAAATCGATTGCCGTGTTCTTGGCGACGATCGTGATTCCTCGCTCGCGTTCCAGATCGTTGCTGTCCAGTGCACGGTCGGCCACTTGCCGATGGCTTTCGACCGCGCCCGTAAAGCGGAACAGGCCATCCACCAACGTCGTCTTTCCGTGGTCGACGTGTGCGATGATCGCCAGGTTGCGCAGGTCCTTGCGCGGGCTGCGATGGTTGTCTGCGGGGCTCATGGGCGGCGGAACCTAGCAGCCAGGGCTCGGGCGTCGATGTGGGGTCAGCTCGCGCCCAGGATCAGCGGGGTGTCGCGAAGCTCCAGAGCGCGATTTGGATCGGTTCTCCGGCCGCTTCGCACGATGCCACCTCGGCATGGTCACCGTCTTGGAAGGGAACTTCCGTGGTTGCATCTCCCCGGATCGTCTTGGGAAGGGTGAGGGCGAATTCATCCGGGGTCTCGGAGAGCTGTTTCTTGGCCCTCCCGGCCACCATGTTTCCCAGCTCTCCGATGTCTCCAAGGATTTCCGGGCCGTCGGCATCGACCTCGTCTTCACCTAGCATCGAGGCGACGATGGTTCTGGCGAGATTCGAGGAGAGGCTGAGCGCCAGCATCCTGTTCTCGACGCCGTCGTGGACCAAGCCGACGAACGTCGTGATCTCGAGCAGGCCTTGATGGGGCTGATCGCTGGGTTCGCAGCGCTCCTGCTTCAGATCGAGCATTGCCATCGTGGACAATGTGTCGGTCGCTGCGTCTACGAGGGCTCGAAGTGTGGAATTGTCGATGGACATGTCATCTCCCTTGCCTGTCAGCCGAAGGTCGCATTCAGGAATTGCTCGGAATCCTTGGCCGCCTGGTCGAAGGCATGCAGCAAGTCGTCTATGGATTCGAGTGATATGCCGAGCTGCTCCCATCCCTGGTCGCAGAGGGTGGCGCCGGATTCCCCCCATCCGTAGCCGCGGTGCTCTGCGAGCCATTCGGCGACGTGGATCAAGGTGACATCCGTCCGGAATTTCTCAGGGGCGGCTTCAGGCGAATGGTGGTAGCGCGCGACGGCTGCGATGGAATCCGAGAGTTCCCAGCTCGCCAGGATGACGGAACCGGCTTCCGCATGGGAGAACCCGAGTTCCTCGGTCTCGACTTCGCAGATCGGAGTGCCAGTGGTCGCGCTTCGGTCCCGAAGGACCCGGTAGCGATCCTTCAACAGTCCCTCCAACATCAATGCACCGAGATCGTGGGTCATGCCTGCCAGGTAGTAGGGGTTGGACCTGGGAGGAAGGTCGGGAAGCTCACCGCAGAATTGCACCAGCAGGCCCGCCGCGATTCCCGTCGTGAGGGAGTGTGCCCAGACACGTCGCGCGAAGACGTTTTCCGCGATTCCCTCGCAGGCCCCGGCGATGGCGATCGCACTGACGATGCTCTGGAGTTCGGTGAGGCCGATTCGGCCGACCGCCTGCTCCAGCGTGTCCACCGGGGCGCCCCTCGGATTGAAGAGACTCGAGCCGGCTAGCTTCACGACCCGAGCTGAGATTCCCGGATCCTCGATGACCAACTCGGAAGCCATTTCGATCGAGGGGTCGGACCCCGCGAGCAGGGACTGAAGCTTTCCCACGACCGCAGGAAACGACGGCAGCTCGCCGGAGGCAGCCAGTTTCTTCAGAATGGTCTTGTCTTTCATGGAATTCCTATCCGCCGAGCCCGAGGCACTCGAAAATCTTCCTTCCGAGATCTTCGGGCGTGAAGGGCTTTGAGCAGTAGTTCGTGGCCCCTTCCCGGACCGCAAGGGCGACCCGGCTGTCCTCTGATTCAGTGGTCAGCATCATCACCGGAATGGTCGAGAACTCGGAATGGGCTCTGATCGCGCGAAGACAATCCAGGCCGTTCATTTCGGGCATGTTCCAGTCCATCAGCACCAGTCCGACATCGTCGCCGAGCTTGGCGAGCTGCTCGAGTGCCTCGACTCCGTTGCTCGCATAGGCCGGCTCGAAATCGAGCATCTCGACGACCTTGGCCACGATCTTGTGAATGATCCTAGAGTCGTCCACGATGAGAATCTTCATTGGTTGCCCTCAGTCGGTCGCTGGTAGAAGAAGTTCCCTGATACTTGTTTCATCTTGAAGATCCCCATCATTCCCTGAAGCGACTCAGAGGCGCCGACGATGAACGCCCCCCCCGGGACGATTCGTTCACCGATTCGGGTGACGATGTCGCGCTTCAGATCCGCAGAGAAATAGATCAGCACGTTCCTGCAGAAGACGAGATCGAATCTGCCCAATGCATCGAATGGCTCCATCAGGTTGCGCTGTTCGAATTGAACCATCTCCTTGACCTGCGAATTCACGTCCCAGGTGTCATCGTTTTCCACGAAGTACCGCTCGCGTAGCTCCGGCGCGAGCCCCCGCTCGATCGCAAGCCGGTCATAGCGGCCAGAGGTCCCCACGTAGAGGGCAGAGGGCGAGAGGTCGGTGCCGATGATCCGGAATGCATCTGGCTTGACGTCCGCTCCGCTGTTTCGGATGTGCTCGAGGATCGAGATCGCGATCGAATAGGGCTCCTGTCCCGTGGAGGCGGCTGCGCACCAGATGCGGATCTTGTTCTTCTCGGATCGAGAGACCGCGCCGCTGCACTCGGGGAGGAGCTTTTCGTTCAGGATGGACCACGGGCCCTGGTCCCGAAACCACAATGTCTCGTTGGTGGTCATTGCGTCGACCACCTGGTCTGCCAGGTTGGAGTTCGGGCTCGTCACCAGCTTGGTGTGGAACTCGTCGAAGGTCGCGCAATCGACTCCCTTGGCCAGGGTCGAGAGTCGGGTCTCGATCAGGTAGCGCTTCGAATCGCCGACCGCGATTCCGCACTTCTTCTCGATGAAGTCCCGCAGGTTCTTGAAAGTTGCATCAGTCAGCTCGAGATCGGTCATGATGCTCGCCTAACTCGTTCTGATCGATGAATCGAATTCATTGATTTTCGGTCCGATCTGACCCAGGGGAAGGACTTCGTCGACCAGGCCGGCTTCCACGACTGCACGGGGCATGCCGAACACGACGGAGGTTGCCTGATCCTGGCAGATGCAATGAGCTCCTTTTTCCCGGAGCACTCGCATGCCTTCGAGGCCATCGTCACCCATTCCGGTCATGATCACGGCCAGGATGGGGCCTTGGAAGTGCTTTCCCACAGTGAGGAACAATCGATCGACGGCCGGCCGGCAACCCCGGACCGGAGGACTGTCTACCTGCCGGACGATCAGGCCGCCTGTCGGGTCGCGCCCAACTTCCATGTGCTGGCCGCCTGCGGCCAGCAGGATCCGGCCTGGTTTGACGACATCACCGGCCTTGGATTCCGAGACTTCGATCGCACATCGGGAGGCCAACGCATCCGCGAGACTGGAAGTGAATCCCTTCGGCATGTGTTGCACGATCAGGATCGGTGTCTCGAGGGAGGAGTCGATCGTGTCGACGACCTTCTCGAGTGCTTCGGGCCCTCCAGTCGATACCCCGAGTACGATGAGGCCTTGGACCCGATCGCTTCGGGCCGACACGCTGATGCCCGGTTTCGGAATCGGTGCTCGCTTCTTGAGGGGCGGCGCCGGATGGGAGCGGGCCCGAGCGATGGCGATTCCGTGCTTCAGTCGTGCCACGAGCTCCTTCTTGGGTTTGGAATCCGCGGTAGTGGGCTTGGCGATGACCTCGAGTGCGCCGTGTTTGAGCGCACGGAGGGTCTGCTCCGAGCTGCTCTGGCTCGCGACGACCAGGATCGCCGTAGAGGCCTTCACTGGAGCAAGGGCCTCGAGAACCTCGATTCCATTCAATTCGGGCATTTCGATGTCGAGTGTGATCAGCTCGGGTTCCAGATCTTCGATCCGTTCGATCAGCTCACGACCAGACGCCAACTCGGCGATGATCTCGATCCCCTCGATCTGGCCGAGAGCATTTCTGAGGATCTTTCGATAGCTGGCTGAATCGTCGACGATGACGGTGCGCATGATTCCCCTAGACTTGGTACCGGGCCACCAGCTCATCGAGACTGGCAGCGAGACGGGCTAGGTTGCTCGACGATTCGTCGACCTGATGTGCACCGTCTGCAGTTTCCTTGAGGGCGTTGCTCACTTCCTGGATGTTCTTGGCGACGTGGTGCGCTGCTGTTGCAGCTTCCTCGGTGCTCCGATCCATTTCGCCTGCAGCCGCGGCGAGGTGTTCGGTGGTCTTTGCGACCTCGGATGAACCCACGGACGCCTCCTGGACATTTCGGTTGATCACCTGGGCGGATTCGGCAGCGCTCGTGATCGATCCAACGATCTCTTCTGCGCGCCCACGCTGTTCGGTCGTCAATCCTGTGATGGTCCGAGAAATGTCGGTTACCTCGTCGATGATTCCGACGATCTCTTCGATGGCGTTGACGGCTCCTCCTGTATTGTTCTGTATCTCCTCGATCTGGAGCCGGATCTCCTCGGTCGCTTGAGCCGTCTGCTTGGCGAGGGCTTTCACTTCATTCGCCACGACCGCGAAACCACGCCCCGCTTCACCTGCCGCAGCCGCCTCGATGGTGGCATTCAGGGCCAGCAGGTTCGTCTGTTCGGCGATCTTGTTGATCACGCCCACGACCTTGCCGATCTGCTGGGCAGAGGATCCGAGGATGGACACGGATTCATTCGTTCGTTTGGCCGTCTCGGTGGCTTTCTCGGTCACCAGTTCGGATTGGCTCGCTGCGTCTGCGACTTGCGCGAGCGATTCATTCATCCCTCGAATCTGGGAAGCGACGCTGTTGACACTCTCGGCCATCGTGTCTGAATTCGAGGCCACGGCACCGAGGTTGGTCGACATCTCCTCGACGGCAGCCGCCACACTCCGGACGCTTGTCGACGATTGACTCACGGCCTGTCTTACCTGGCTGAGGTTGGTCGACATCTGCTCGGTGGAGGCAGCGACCGAATCGCTCTGGGAGTTCATCTGTCCGACGTCGTTGGCCATCCTACTCGCCACGTCAGTGAGGTGTGAGCTGGACTGCTTGAGTTGCCCGCCCTCGTCCTTGATGTCATGCATGCTCTCTCGTAAGGAGGTCAGCAACTCGCCGAAACGCCGGGCCATCTGACCCAGTTCATCTTCGGATGTGGCTCGTGGAGAGACGGTCAAATCGCCCTGGGCTGCGCGATCGATGGATTCGAGTACGTCAGATATCGGAGCGGTCAAACTGCGTGCAAAAAGCTGCGCGACGATGACGATCATGATCACCGCTGCCAATGTGACACCTCCGACCCAGCCGACGAGTGACTTCTTCGAATCCTCCGAGACCTCATGCATGGAGGCGACTGCTTGGAGCGCTTCGCCGATTCCGATTTCGGCGACGATCGCCCATTTCAATCCGAGCAGGCTGACCATGCCATAAGCACTCACGACTTCGCGCCCGTCGTAGGCCGTGGAGATCCCAGAAGCGGTCTCACCGGCGAGGGCCTTGGTGACGGCCTCGGTTTGAACCGATCCGGCGCTGGGATTGCGGAATGCGGCCGAAACGGTCCGATTCTTCGTGTCGTGGAACGAATCCGATCGCATCAAATGGTCATTGCCGACCAGGTAGGTCTCGCCAGTCTCGCCGAGGCCAGAGCGGGTACCCATTACGGCGGTGATTCGATCGAGCGGCATCTGGAAGATCGCCACTCCGATTTTTTCGCTTCCGTCGAAGATCGGCGAAGCGATGAAGCTGGCGGGGGCTTCATATGAAGGGGTGTACTGTTTGAAATCGATCAGGATCGTTGCATCCGGGGTGTCCGCCTGAGCGGCTTTCTGGAAGACCTCGGCGAAATTCGTCTCCGCGTAGGGCCCGTTCTTCAGCGATGTCCCGTAGTCGAGCTCCTTGAAGACCGAGTAGACGATCGCGCCCGTATCGGGATCGACGAGGAAGATGTCGTAGTAACCGAACTTCTCCAGGTAGCTTCGAACGACCGGATGGATGACCGAATGCAGTTCGTTGTAGGCGGTGCTTGCCTCGGCCTGGTCGAGGAGATGCTTGGATCCCAGTGGGTTCGGGTTGGAGGCGATGTAGGCGTGCTGGAGGGCGACTGCATCGTCTCCAAGGCCTCGAAGGAGGGCTGCGGCATCGATCGCGGAGCCATTCTGGTTCTGGTATTCCTTCGCGAAGTCGCCCGTATAGTAGCTGGAGAGTTCTGTGCGCATCTTTTCGACGCGACCGAATTCGATGCCCGCTTCCTGGCGATAGCGTTTGAAATTCCCTTTGAATTCCCTCATCGCATCGATGACCATGCGATTCTCCGAGAAGGTTATCGCCTGGTCGTGGATCGTTCCGAAGTAGTCTTCGATCGATTGACGTTTGGTGTCCCTGAGGCCTTCCATCTTGGAGAGCACCTGGGATTGCAGCGCTTCCTGGGATACGGCAGAAGCCCGGTCCATCGCGGAATCCGCCCTGATGAAGGCGACCGCTGAGGCGATTGCAAGAGGGCCGACACCAAGCACCAGGATTACGACCTGGAGCTTGATTTTCATCGGTAGGTTCTGGAAGTACTTCATTGTGTTCCTCGCCCCTTCGCCTTGGCGAAGACGTTCATGCCTCGGTTTCTTCGGTCGCCAGGATCTTCTCTGCGTCGAGGATCCCAATCGTGTCGGTCTTGGTCTTGCACACGCCCCAGAGCAGGTTGCGCGCGATTCCGTTCAGGTTGGGGGGGGGAGGTTCGAGCTGGTCATTTTCCGGTGTGACAACGTCGGCGATGGAATCGACCAACAGGCCGACCTTGTCGGGGCTGGTCGAGAGTTCCCCCGAATGGGTTCGCTGAAGTTCGGCGTCCGTCTTCAGGACGAGAAGGCGGCTGTCCGTGGTAATGGGTGCTGCCTCCAATCCGATCTTGCTGGCCAGGTCGACCACAGTGACGATCTGGCCGCGCAGGTTGACGAGGCCCGAGACGTAGCTGGGAGCGGTCCTGGCAGGTGTGATTTCGAGGTGGGGATTGATCTCAGCAACGATCTTGAGATCGACCGCAAAGAGGCCTTCCCCCAGGCGAAAGCACGCGAGTCCTTGTTCGAATTCGGTTGCGTCGATGGCTTCCAGGCTCACAGCGTGGCCTCCGTGGAGACCCCGAGAAGGGGTCCGGCATTGAGGAACATCGTGAGGCGACCGCCGACGACGGCGCGGCCCGCGACAGCGGGTCCATCTGAGTCCTCGTGTTCCAGCACGACATCCGTGCGCACTGTGTCGACCACTTCGCGAGCCAGGATGCCTGTCTGTACTCCTTCGACCCGGGGGATCAACACGAAGAGGTTCTCCCCGGCCGGTTCGAAGGCTCCGACCGTAAGGCGATCCTCGAGTCGGACCAGGGGCATGCCACCGTCTCCATACTGCATGAATTCCTGGCCTCCGACGCGCTCGATCTGATCGTTCCCGATGCGTTCGAGCCGGACGATCTGATCTAGCTCGACTGCGAACTGGTCTCCCGGCGATGAGGTAAACAAGAGCACCTCCCGCATCTCCGAATTGCCGGTTGCAGCCGAATGCCGCTCGCTGGCTTCTTGCTGGAGTTCGTTGAAGAGAAGGTTTGCATTGGCGGCAACACTTGCGACGTCGAGAATCATCGCCACCCGGCCATCACCCATGATCGTCGCGCCCGCGAAAGATCGGCAGACCTTGAGCGTTTCGGAGAGCGGCTTGACGACGATTTCTTCGGTGTCGTGGATCAGGTCGACGACGAGACCGTATTGGTTCTGATCGACGCGAAGCACCAGGATGTTCACCGGCGGGGTCGGGTTGTAGTCGGAAGCGTCGCTCTCCTGGACCGGCTCGGTCTCAGGCCCGCGACGGACACCCGGAATGTCGAGAACGTCCGCCAACCAGACGAGGGGTAGAAGGCCGCCTCGATGTCGCAGGGTGACGGCGCCGCGCAGGGACTCGATCCGCTGGGGCTCGTCTTCCATATGGACACTGACGACCTCTACCAGATTGACCTGAGGGATCGCGAAACGCTCATCGCCGACTCCGACGATCAAGGTCGGAAGGATGGCCAAGGTCAGGGGGAGCCGAATACGGATCTTCGTGCCTTTGCCCTTCTCGGATTCGACATCCACCTTGCCGCCCAGGGCCTCGATGTTGGATTTGACCACGTCCATTCCGACGCCGCGTCCGGAGACGTCCGTGACCTTGGCAGCCGTCGAGAAGCCAGCCGCGAAGATCAGCATCACGGCATCCTGGTTGGAGAGTTGGTCCGCGCCTTCGCGATCGAGGATCCCCTTGGCGACTGCGGAATCTCGCATCTTGGCCGGGTCGATTCCGTTCCCGTCGTCGACGACCTCGATGTTCACGAGTCCGTTTTCGTGGAATGCGCGGAGCTTCAGGATCGCGGTTTCACTCTTGCCCACGGCAGCCCGATCGGCGGGAACCTCGATTCCATGGTCGAGAGCATTGCGGACGAGATGCGTGAGAGGGTCGCCAAGCATCTCGATGATTGATTTGTCGAGATCGACGTCGCTGCCTTCCAACTCGAGTTCGACTCGTTTTCCGAGGTTTCGCGACATGTCGCGAACGACCCGGTTGAATCGTTTGAAAACCGACCCGACGGGTTGCATCCGGGTGTTCATGATGTCGCCCTGGAGCTCACTGGTGACCAGATCGATGTTCTGGAGGACGCCTCGCAGGTTGGTGTCTTCCGTATCACGGAGCTGACTGACGAGCTGGTTCCTGGCGAGGACCAACTCACCCGCGAGATCCATCAGCTGGTCCAGAAGGCGGACGGAGACCCGGATCGTTTCTGTGGCCTCTGCAGCACGTTGAGGCTTCCCGTTCGCAGGAGCTTCCTTCTTCGCGTCATCGCTTGGAGCATCGGGCTGGGCGGTGCCTTTTTCCTGAGGCGGGGAGGGGGAAGCTTCTTGCGATAGGGACTCGAGGTCGAGCTGTTCGAGGCTTTCCTCCTCGACTCCGAGTTCCGGGGCCAGCAATCGGGCTTCGAGAACGGAATCGATCAGGAAACAGAGGGAATCATCATCAGAATGCTCGGCCAGGACCTTGCCCGTGGCTTCGCCTGCTGAGCGGAGGAGATCGGCGGCTTCCGGGTCATGTCCCTCTTCTATGGGAAAGCTGATGAAGAACAGCCGGTGTCCGAAGCGCTTCACATCCTCGAGCGCTCCTTGCGGAGCGGATCCGAGGAGCTGCGCGACCGGTCCTTCGGCAGCGGGTGCAAGGCAGGTGTCGGATTCCTCGGGCTCCAGATCGTCGTTCTTGACCGGGGGTGTTTCCTGGGCCGGGTCTGCGGTCGGTGCTTCCGGGCCTGACGCGCTGGCCATTCTTTGGAGGTCCTCGAGATTCTCCTCGATGGACAACTCGAGCTCCTCAGGTAGCGCCTCGACGAAGCTGCCAAGCTTGTCGAGCGCCGAGAGCAGCACATCCGTCATTTCAGGTCGATACTCGAGCTCCCCGTCTCGAACCTTCATCAGCAGGCTCTCGCTCGCGTGGGCGAGATCCTGGATCAAGGTGAGGCCGAGGAAGCCCGCGGCCCCCTTTACACTGTGGACCGCCCGGAAGATCCCATTGACGACTTCGTTGCGCCGCTCTTCATCAGCTTCCTCGATTTCGAGGAACAGCGGCTCGACCTGCTCGAAATGCTCGAGAGATTCAGTCTTGAAGTCGGCAATCAGCTCTAGATCGTCGTCATTCACGGTTTCGTCCTTCTCGCTCGCCCGTGGGGCAGCGAACATGAGCGGAGGCGATATGGGTATGGGAAGGGCGGCCCCTCATCGGTGAAATTGCCCAGAGGTTCGCCCGCGTTGAGGCACGGCATCGGTCATTGGGCTTTTTGAACCTCCGGCTTGGACCGGCAGGCATGCAGCAAGCTCCATGCCACCCCGAGGCTGGCCAGGACGCATTGCGGAGCCCTTTCAGTCGTAGTGGCGGTTCAATCTGAGCGGCGCGTCCCAGAATGAACTCCGGGCGGCTCCGCAAGCCGATGGGCTGCAGCCATCAGCTTGGAATCACCAGCGGGCCGGCGTGGGGGAATCCTGCCACAATCGTACGTCGCATAACATCGACTTCCGAAGTTCCGCTAAAGTCGGTTCCAGTGGTGGTCGATCTTTGAAACCTGGGTAGACCCATTTCGCGAATTGCCGCTGGTCGATGATCGGTCCAGCGAAGGGAGCCGGAGACAAGATGTTGGATCGCTATCGAAACTGGAGCATCGCAGCTCAGCTCGGAATTCCGACCCTGGCTACTGTGATCGTGACATTCCTCGGCTTCGGAACCTACGCAGCTTCAGCTGTGAAGGAGAATGCCGTCCAGTACACGATGTTGAATGCGGAGCAGACGATCTCCCAATACAAGATGCTTCGCGGGTACTACGCGAAGAATGTCGTCGGGAAAGTCAAGAAGGAATCTGATCTGAAGATTCACTACGACCACAAAGGTGTCCCCGATGCCATACCGCTTCCCGCTACGATGATTCACGACCTGAGCGAGCAGCTCACGGAACAAGGTGCTCCCACTCGGATCAAGCTGTACAGCGGGTTTCCGTTTCCGAATCGGAAGAATCGGGAGCTCGATGAGTTCCAACAAGAAGCGATCGCCTTCTTGACTGAATCTCCGGAGGAAGTGTTTACTGGCGTCGATCATTTCGAGGGTCAGGAACGAATCCGGGTCGCGATCGCCGACAAGATGGTGGCACAGGGATGCGTCACCTGTCACAACAACCACCCTGAAACACCGCGGAGTGATTGGGCGCTCGGCGATGTCCGTGGCGTCCTGGAAGTCACGACGATCGTCGACGAAGAGATGGCAGCCGCGATGGGACAAGGTGTCAAGAGGACTTCGCTGTGGATCGCGGGTCTCTCGATCCTGCTTGTTGCAGGGGTGGGACTCATGATCCTCCGTCGGTTGACGGGCCAGCTCTCGGAGATCGGAGATATGTTGGAGCGAGCCGAGGGCGGAGATCTCACGGCGACTCTTCAGGTGAGATCCGGGGACGAGGTCGGACGGATGGCGATGAAATTCAACGAATTCACGCGTCAGCTTCGCGAGAGTCTTGGTCAGGTGAGAAACGAGGGGGAATCCGTGCGTTCCGCTTCCACTCAGCTAAGCGAGATCTCAGGTGCGATGGCGGGGCGCATCGAAAAGATCAAATCCGAATCCAGGGAAGCGGTGGCTTCGACGCAAGAGTTCGACAAGTCCGTGGAATCGTTGGCGAGCTCGATCGGGGAGTCGTCGGGGAACGTTCGCAGCGTGGCCGCAGCGATCGAGCAGACCTCGACCAATCTCAAGTCGATTTCCGGAAGCACGGGAGGGATGTCCGAGGATGTGAACTCGGTGGCCCGTGCGATCAACGAGATGAAGGACTCGATTTCTAGCGTCTCGGAAAGCGCCAATCAGGCTGCGACGATGACGGAGCAGGCCAGCCAATCGGCCAGGCAGGCTGATGAGACGATCAGCGAACTCGATACATCAGCACGTGAGATCGGCCGCGTCGTGGAGACGATCAACGACATTGCTGGGCAAACGAATCTGCTCGCACTGAATGCAACGATCGAGGCCGCGTCGGCGGGAGAGGCCGGGCGTGGTTTCTCGGTGGTCGCGAACGAGGTGAAGGAGCTGGCCAAACAGACGAGTCAATCGACGGAGGACATCCGTCGGCGCGTCGAGGAGATCCAGACCAATACCGAGACCTCGGTCAATGCAATCCGGGCCATCGTGGAAGTTGTGGACGAAATCAATCAGGTATCCCAATCCATTGCGACCTCCGTCCAGGCGCAAGGGGGTGCGGTGACGCAGATTTCCGAGCTCACGGCTTCAGTAGCGGAAGGGGCCACACTCGTGAATCGGAATGTCGAGGAAGCATCGGTGGGGACCACCGAGGTCGCAGAAAACGGAGAACGGCTGGCACACGGCATCAACATCATCGCCGACATGGCGACTGGTGCGTCGGATCAGGCCACCAGGATGAGCAAGGGGCTTGAGCAGATCGACCTGGAAGTGTCGAGTACCGCAGAAGGTGCGGCCGATGTGGATCGATCCGCCCAGGAGTTGGCCACACTGGCCAAGACACTGGATTCACTCGTGGCGCGGTTCACAGTCTGACCCGGAGGCCAGCGCCGGGAGGGCGGCCGTGGGTTCCACCTGGATGCCCGACTAGCTCGAGAAGCCGCAGCCGGGCGGAAATGCCGCAGGGATCGCTCCAGTACGAGCGGGCACCGCCCTGGAAGGACTAAGCTCCCAGACATTGGGAGTAGGCCGATGTTGAGTCCGTATCGCGTTCTGGATCTCTGCGACGACCGCGGTGAGCTGGCCGGAATGGTGTTCGGCGATCTCGGTGCCGACGTGATCCGCGTCGAGCCTCCGGGGGGCAGTGAGGCGCGTAGGCGGGGGCCCATGCTCGAGGGCGGACCCGCCACCGAGCGCAGCCTCCAGTTCGTCGCGTACAATCGAAACAAGCGGTCGATCGTGATCGATCTCGCGAGTGAGGCCGGCCGAGAAGAGTTCCTGCGGCTGGTGGCGGGGGCCGACTTCGTGATCGAGTCCGCGCCGGGCGGGCTGCTCGAAGAACACGGGATCGATTTCGATGCGCTCCGCCGCGCACAGCCGCGGATCATCCACACCCGGGTATCGGCCTGGGGCGTCGACGGTCCCCATGCGGAGTGTGTGGCCAGCGACCTGACGATTGCGGCGATGGGCGGGCCGGTCTCGTTGCAGGGGGTTCCGGGGCGGCCGCCCGTGCGAGTAAGCGTCCCGCAGGTATGGCGCCACACCGCCGTTGAGGCCGTGGTGGCGTCCCTTGCTGCGCACGCTCGGATGCGGCACACGAACGCCGCGCAATTCGTCGACGTCTCCGCGCAATGCGCGATGACCTGGACCATGTTGAACGGAATGGGTGCGGCTGCGGTCCAGGGTTTCGACTTCGAGCGTCAGGGATCGATCCTGCAGCTCGGAACCATCTCCATCCCGCTGGTCTTTCCGTGTGCCGACGGTCACGTCGTCATCATCCCGAACGGCGATCTGGTGGTGCCGCTTCTCGAGTGGATGATCGAGGATGGCGTCGTCGACGAGTCGTGGCGCGATGAAGACTGGGCGAGCTACGAACTCCGCCTCCTGGCAGGAGCCGAACTTGCCCACACTCCCGACGAGGTGGTTGGGATCATTCGTCGCTTCTTCGAGCCCTATACGAAGCACCAACTCTTCGAGCGCGGGCTCGCAATCGGTGTGACGATCGCACCGGTCCACACCATCGCCGATCTGCTCGATTTCCCGCATCTCGCTGAGCGCGAGTTCTTCTGGCCGGTGACGCTTGCGGATGGCCGCACTGCCAGGGTGCCGGGTGCCTTCATTCGCCCGGTAGGCGAGACACCGAGGCCGGTGGGGCTTCCCGCGCCTCGGCTCGACGAGCACTCAGCCGAGATCCGGCAGGAGTTGGCCGCAGGCTCTCGCCAGCCCGCTCCGACGCGGACGAGTCGACGGGAGGGGTTGCCCTTCGAGGGTTTGAAGGTGGCAGATTTCAGCTGGATCGGAGTTGGCCCCATTTCGGCGAAATACCTCGCCGATCATGGAGCCACGGTGGTGCGGGTCGAGTCGTCGTCTCGGCTCGACAAGCTCAGGCTCGTCGCTCCCTTCAAGGGCGAAATGGGGATCGACCACTCCCAGTTCTTTGCCGATATGAACGCATCGAAGCTAGGCCTGACATTGGACCTGAAGAAGCCCGCAGCGATCGAGATCGCCAAGCGATTGATCGGGTGGGCGGATGTCTTCATCGAGAGCTTCACGCCAGGTGCCGTCGAACGGATGGGCCTCGGCTACGAGGCCGTGCGGACCCTCAAGCCGGACCTGATCATGATGAGCACCTGCCTGATGGGGCAGACAGGATCTGCGGCCCAGATGGCCGGCTATGGCTACCACGCGGGTGCTGTGGCGGGCTTCTATGAGCTGACGGGGTGGCCCGATCTCGAGCCCTCCGGGCCCTGGATGGCCTACACCGACACCATCGCACCGCGCTTCGTGGCCGCCACGCTGCTTTCGGCAATCGATCATCGCGAGCGGACAGGCGAGGGCCAGCATATCGATGGTTCCCAGCTCGAGATGGGTCTTCACTTCCTGACTCCTGAGATCCTGGACTTCCAGATGAATGGTCACCTCGCGACCCGGGCGGGCAACCGATCTCGCGAAGCCGCACCCCATGGCGTCTACCCCTGCGCGGGCGAGGACCAGTGGTGCGCGATCGCGGTCGAGAACGACGCCCAGTGGAAAGCCCTGTGCCGCGCGCTCGGGGATCCAGCTTGGGCACGCGAGGCTGCATTCGACAGCCTGAAGGGGCGTCTCGAGCGGCAGAGCGAGATCGAGGCACAGCTCGAAAAATGGACGGTGTCCTTGACACCGCAGCAGGTGGCCGGGCGGATGCTCGAAGCCGGAGTTCCCGCGGGCGTTGTGCAACGCAGCAGCGATCTGCTCTGCGATCCGCAGCTCGAGCACCGCGGTTTCTACCGCGAGCTCGATCACGCCGCGATGGGGAAGAACCGGTACGCCGGGCATCAGTTCCGGATCCGGGGATACGACAGTGGCCCGCGCACCGCGGCGCCCACACTCGGGCAACACAGCTTCGAGGTGTTGAGCGAACTGTTGGGCGTCGATCCGGAAGAGATCGCCGGGCTGATGGCCGAGGGCGCGATCGAGTAGCGGTCTGCGAGTCGCTAGGGCAGCGCGGAGCTCCTGGGCAGGTCGGGCGAATTGTCCGGCATACGTCCTCGTCCCGCTGTTAGACTGGCTCTCCACAGGAGACCGCCGCACGATGACGAATCGCGCCCTTCCGCTTCACGGAATCCGCGTGCTCGATCTGGGCCGCATCTACCAGGGCCCCTGGTGCGGGTTGATGCTTGCGTTGGCAGGTGCGGAAGTGATCAAGGTCGAAGAGCCGAACGGCGAGCCGGCTCGTGCCGGGCGCACGGGCTCCACGGTCCCGCTCGCAATGCTCAATTCGAACAAGCGAGCCATCACGCTGAACCTGAAGGATGACCGCGGGCGCGAGCTCTTCCTGCAGCTCGTGCGCACCGCCGACGTGGTTGTCGAGAACTTCGGGCCGGGCACGATGGAAAGGCTCGGTCTGGGGGCCGATGTGCTGCTCGAGGCCAACCCACGCCTCGTCTACGGTGCTGCCACCGGGTACGGCGTGGAGGGTCCCGATCGCGATCTGCTGGCCATGGACATCACCATCCAGGCGCATGGCGGCATCATGAGCGTCACGGGCTTTCCCGAGAACCCACCCGTCAAGGCGGGTGTCGCGTTCGTCGATTTCCACGGGGGTACCACCCTGTACGCCGGAGTCCTCACCGCGCTCTACGAGCGTGAGCGCACGGGTCTGGGACGAGTCGTCGACGTGGCGATGATCGATACGATCTATCCGACGCTTACGTCGAATCTCACCGGCTACTACAGCACCGGAAAAGCGCAGCGCGCCGGAAATGGACACGGCGGTGCCCCGCTCGTGCCGTACAACGTGTACCCGTGCGCTGATGAAGGCTACGTCGCGATCATCGTCGTCAATGGAGTGCAGTGGCAGAGCCTGTGCCAGGTGATGGGTGCGCCCGAACTGGTCGATGACGAGCGGTTTGCGAGCAACGGCAGGCGCTATCGCAATTTGGAGGAACTCGATCGGATCGTTGGCGACTGGACCCGGTCGACGGCGCGCGATGACGTCGTTGCCAGTCTGCGCGCGGCTCGGGTTCCTTCGGCCGCGGTGCGCGGTGTGGACGAGATGGTCGAGGATCGTCACCTGCACGAGCGCGGCGCGATCCAGCGCATGGAGCATCCTTCGGTCGGGAATGTGGTGGTGCCGCACAGCCCACTGCGCTTTCGCGATACGCCGCTCGCCCCATTGACCGCGAGCAAGGACCTCGGTGCGAGCAACCGCGAGGTGTTCGGTGAGTGGCTCGGGCTCGAGGCGGATGAGATCACCGAACTCGAAGCGGACGGCGTGATCTGAAGAGGCCCTTCACTGCGACAGGAGCCAGGGAGGAGTCATTTCTTCGTCTTGGCCAGGCTGCGCCCCACCCGCGTGAGGGGGCCGTATTGGCACTCATCATGTCAATATGTGAGAATCATGCACGGCGCCACGGCGCCCCTCTCAACCCGATTCGATAGGAGATCTCCATGGGACTCTTGGACGGTAAGGTGGCCATCGTTACAGGCGCAGGAGGTGGACTCGGTCGAGCCCACGCCCTTCTGTTCGCCAAGGAAGGCGCAGCCGTCGTCGTCAATGATCTCGGTGGATCCGTCGACGGAAGCGGCGAAGGCTCCCGCGTCGCAGACGAAGTCGTCAAGGAGATTCGCGAGGCGGGCGGGATGGCACTCGCGGATTTCGGCTCCGTGACCGACGCGGCGGAAGCGCAAGCAATGGTCGATGCCGCGGTTGCCGAATTCGGGCGCCTCGACATCCTCATCAACAACGCCGGGATCCTGCGCGACAAGTCCTTCAAGAAGATGGACGAGGATCTCTGGGACCCTGTTCTCGAAGTTCATCTCAAGGGCAGCTACCACGCGACGCGTGCGGCGTACGCGCGCATGGTCGAGCAGGGTGAAGGCGGCCGCATCATCATGACGAGTTCGACATCGGGCTTGATCGGCAATTTCGGACAGACGAATTACGGTGCCGCCAAGGCGGGCATCGCCGGCTTCGCGCGATGTCTCGCCATCGAAGGTCGCAAGGCCAACATCACGGTGAACGTGCTTGCACCGAACGCCTACTCCCGGATGACGGCTTCCCTCTTTCCGGAAGGCAGCGAAGATCGTTTCGCACCAGAGAGGGTGTCGCCGGCAATCGCATGGCTCTGCTCGGACGAGGCAGCGGACATCACGGGACAACAGTTCGTCATCAGCGGCAACCGCGTCTCGCTCCTGTATCCGGCACAGTACAAGATCGCCGACAGCGAAGCCGATTCCGACGCGTGGTCGCCCGACGAGATCGGGCAGAAGATCAAGGCCTCGATCGCCGATTGGCCGAAAGCGACTACCGTTCCGGATCTGATTTTCTAGGAATGTCGACCGATGAAACCCGTTTGTCTGGTGATTGGTGCAGGCGCAGGGATTGGTGGGAACGTCGGTAGGCGTTTCGCGCAAGAGGGCTATCACGCTGTTCTCTGTAGGCGCAGCGATGAAGCTGGTCTGGATCGCCTGGTCGAGCAAATCGAAGAGGGAGGTGGGTCGGCGACCGGCTTCTTGCTGAATGCGATCGAGCCCGACACGCTCGAAGAGCGAATAGCCGCCGTCGAATCCGAGATTGGCCCGATCGAAGTCGTCGTCTTCAACCTGGGCGCGCAGATCGGTGATCGTTCGCTTCGAGATACCTCCTACAAGGCCTTCGAGATGGGTTGGCGAATGGCGACATTTGCTCTGTTTCGCGTCGCTTCAGCTGTCTGCCCGTCGATGGAAGAGCGTGGCAAGGGAACGATTCTCGTGACGTCTGCTACCTCCGCCTATCGGGGCAATGCAGGGCAGCACTCACACGCAGCCGCGATGGGTGGGCGGCGGATGCTATGCCAATCGCTGAATGCGGAATTTGCATCCAAAGGCATCCATGTGGCACATATCTTGATCGATGGAGCGGTCGACGCGCCCGATACGCTGGGCAAGATGCTCGGTCCCGAACGTTTTGAGGCGCTGAGGGAATCGCGAGGCGGGGAGCATGACGGCTTGCTCCTGCCGGCCAAGGTTGCTGACACCTACTTTCATATCGCCCAGCAGCACCGCTCTGCCTGGACCCACGAAATCGATTTGCGCGCGTTCTCGGATACAGCCTGGTGGAATCACTAGCGCGGGTTGGAAGAGCTGGAAACGGGCGAATGCTACCTCGGAGTCCGTTGACGAGGGATTCAGGAAGACGGGGTTTGCCCGTGCGAAAGACCGCCCAGACGGCTTACCCTACCTGCCGGAGTCAATTCCTGAAGGAGTCCTGATGCTGAGCCGTTCTCTCGTCATTCTCGGTTTCCTCCTGGCGGGGGCGGTCGGCTTTCTTCATTACGCGGGCACCGGCGCGGGCACGCCCGTACCTCTGGGTGGGACGCCGGAGGCCCGGAAGATCGCCCCCGCGGTCGTGGCCGCGCGGGCTGAAGCCGTTCAGAGCGCTGCGGACGAGCTTGGGGTGGCTCGGTCGAAGCAGATCCTGTTCGGCGATCTTCACGTCCACTCGACTTTCTCGTTCGATGCCTTCCAGATGAGTCTGCCGATGGCGGGGGGAGATGGCGCTCATCCCGTGTCCGATGCTTGCGACTTCGCTCGCCACTGTGCCGGCCTTGATTTCTGGTCGATCAATGACCATGCCGTCACGCTCGGCCCCCGCCGCTGGGCCGAGACCGTCGAGACGATGCGTCAATGCAATGCCGTCGCTGGGGATGCGGAAAACCCGGATACGGTGGCGTTCCTCGGATGGGAATGGACCCAGGTCGGCTTGACTCCCGACACCCACTACGGCCACAAGAACGTGATCCTCCGAGACCTCGAGGACGAACGGATCCCGACCCGCCCGATCAGCGCCGGGATTCCAGGCGGGACGGCCGACGAAGACCTTGATCTCCCGTCTTCGATCGTGCTTGGCCTGCTCAGCCTCTCCGAGTGGGAGACTGGTGGGCCTGCGTTCGCGGAGTACCTCCGTGAGACCGGAAACCTGGTCGATTGTGAAGCCGACGTTCCGGTCCGCGATCTTCCCGCCGATTGCAGGGAGGTCGCCCGCACACCCAAGTTGCTGTTCGAGAAGCTCCGGGATTGGAACCTCGCCACGCTCGTCATTCCTCACGGCACGACCTGGGGTTTCTATACGCCACCCGGTTCGTCCTGGGACAAGCAGATCGTGGCGGGAATGCACGATCCGGAGCAGCAGCGGCTGATCGAGGTGATGAGCGGGCACGGGAACTCAGAGGAGTACCGCACGTTCCGGGAAGTGATCTTCGGAGCAGACGGGTCGCGGGCCTGCCCCGAACCGACTGACGCCTACCTTCCGTCTTGCTGGCGCGCGGGAGAGATCATCCAGGCGCGCTGCGCAGCCGAGGGCGGAGGGGAAGTGGAGTGCGAGGAGCGCGCTGTGGTGGCTCGCCAGCACTGGGTCGATGCGAATCGGAACGGAGGTGTTTCCACAGTGCCCGGGGTGTTGGCGAAGGAGTGGCTGGATTCCGGCCAGTGTCGCGACTGCGAGATTCCGTCGTTCAACTACCGGCCGAGGAGCTCGGTCCAGTACATCCTTTCGCTCTCGAATCCGGAAGCCGAGGCCGAGGCCGATCGCTTCCGATTTGGCATCATCGCCGCGAGTGACAATCACTCGGCGCGTCCGGGCACGGGCTACAAGGAGTTTTCCCGCGCGGAGTTTACCGAGGCCCGGTTCGGGAATTTCGTGAACACACCGCTGGGCGAGGTGCCGGAACGCGAGCCGGTGGCCCACTCGGAGCCGGCGGCTGAAAAGATGTCGACAGCAATCCTCTCGGTCTGGGAGACCGAACGGCAATCCTCATTCTTCATGACGGGAGGGCTTGCTGCGGTTCACTCGGAGGGGCGCAGCAGGGAACAGATCTGGGACGCGATGCAACGCAAAGAGGTGTACGGCACCAGCGGGCCGCGCATCTTGTTGTGGTTCGATCTGTTGAACGGCCCCAACGGCAACGCGGTTCCCATGGGTGGGCAGGTCGCGCTCGCAGAGCCGCCGATCTTCCAGGTGCGTGCGGCTGGCTCCTTCGAGCAGAAGCCGGGCTGCCCGGCCGATGCAGGTGCGGCAATGGCTCCCGAGCGCCTCGAGCGTGTCTGTCAGGGCGAGTGCTACCACCCCTCGGACGCGCGTCGCCCGATCAGTCGCCTCGAGATTGTCCGTATCCTTCCGCAGGAGAATTCCGGCGAAGACGTGGCGCCGCTGATCGAGGATCCGTGGCGAGTGTTTGCATGTGACGGCGATCCATCAGGCTGCCGAGCGGCCTTCACGGATCCGGAATTCGCGGGTTCGGGCCGCGACGCGCTCTACTACGTGCGTGCGATCGAGGCCCCGAGCCAGGCTGTACAGGTGGATCCGCTCGCCTGCACATTCGACGAGGCCGGGCGTTGCATCGCGACTTCGCCGTGCTCGGATCGCCCTTGGAGCGATGACTGCCTGGCCGAGACGGAAGAGCGCGCCTGGTCCTCGCCCATCTTCGTGGACTACCAAGCCGACTGAGCGGCGTCAGATTCGTCGAAACGGTCTGAATCTCTATCGGCGCCGCTGCGCCCAGCGCTTCGCCCAACCGTCGAGCGGGAGTAGCAGTTCGCCCAGTTCGGCGGCGTCACGGGTCGGCGAGTAGCCCTCATTGCTCATTTCGACCAACCCCGCATCGCGTAATTCACGAAGCCTGGTGTTGAGCACGCTCGGTGAAACGGAGTCGGCCCGATCGCGCAGCGCGCGGAATGTCAACGGTCCGTCCCGCAGTTCCCACAAGATGCGAAGGGCCCACCGCCGGCCGAGCAGATCCAGCAAGACCATGATCGGCCGGCCCGACTGGCTGCCACGGGTGTGTCTTCTGGGGGCGGGTTTCGGCACGCGGGTTCCTCGAAGGGTTGCGCTACGAGAAGCGTAGCGCTAGCGTGAATGCGATAGCTACGAAAAACGTAGCACAAGAGTCGAGCGAATTCCGAATCGAATCGGGGAGTCGCCCGAGCCCGGGCGAGATGTTTCGTCCAATGACCCAAGGAGGCCGCTGTGGGTAGGATTGCTCCCATCGAACCGCCGTATTCACCCGAAGACCAGAAGATGTTCGATCTCGTCATGCCGGAGGGG
>JAAELW010000311.1 GCA_024226235.1 bacterium | reverse complement strand
GGTCTCCTGGGCGTTCTCCCCGCGGAACGGTGCTCCGCCACTGAACGTCTCATACATCAGGGCTCCGAGGGAGAAGAGGTCGGCGCGGTGATCGACCTCCTGGCCCTGGGCCTGCTCGGGCGACATGGTGTGGAGGGTGCCGAGGATCTTGCCTTCCACGGAGAGGGAGGGCTCGCTCTGCGACAGCCGCTTGGCGAGGCCGAAGTCGAGGATCTTGGCCCTTCCCGCCGCGCTCACCATGACGTTCTGGGGCTTGAGGTCCCGGTGCACCACCCCCCGGTCGTGGGCATAGGCCAGGGCCAGGGCGATCTCTCGACCCAGGGCGAGGGCCTGAGCGAAATCGACCGATCCGGCGCGCAGGAGGCTCCAGAGACTCTCCCCGTCGACGTGCTCCATCACGATGCAGTGGTGGTCTTCCCACGGCAGGATGTGGTGGATGCGGACGATCGACGGGTGATCGAGGTCGGCGACGGTACGCGCCTCGCGCTGAAAGCGTTCGCGGGCGTCGGTATGTTCGAGAATCTCGGCGCGGATCAGCTTGATCGCCACCGAACGCTCGAGCTGCTCGTCATAGGCCTGATAGACCTCTCCCATTCCTCCGGAACCGAGCTTCCTCTCGACCCGATAAGGGCCGATCCTTTCGGGCGCCATGGGCGGATTATACCCCACGGCGGAGTCGCATCCT
>JAAELW010000310.1 GCA_024226235.1 bacterium | reverse complement strand
CTAAGCTAGAGTAGATATGCGTTTTCGACCTCTCGACATCCCCGGAGCCTACCTGCTGGAGCCCGAGCGCCCCGAAGACCGGCATGGCTTCTTCGCCCGCAGGTACTGCCGGCACGAGCTCGAGCAGCGCGGGCTCGATCCGGTCCTGGTGCGTTGCGAGGTCTCGGTCAACCGGCTGCGCGGCACGGTGCAGGGCATGCACTATCAAGCGGTTCCTTATGAAGAGTGCCAACTGATCCGCTGCACCGCGGGCTCGGTGTTCAGTATCCTGGTCGACCTGCGCCCGGAGTCTCCGACCTACACCCGGCACCTGGGATTCAAGCTCAGCAAGGACAACCGCCGGTCGCTATACGTGCCGGCACTGGTCGCACACGGCTTCCAGACCCTGGAGGACGACAGCGAAGTCTTCTTCCAGACCTCGGAGTTCGAGTATCCGCAGCACTCGCGGGGGGCACGCTGGGACGATCCGGCACTCGGTATCGAGTGGCCGCGGGAGATCAGCTTCATCGCCGCGCGCGACCTGGAGTTTCCCGACCTCGAAGGCGTGAGAAGAGGGCGCGTCGGGTGAGAGGCGCAGCTCCCGGAGCCCGGTCGCGGTAGTACAATCCCGCCGGACATGGTACCCGCCGGCGAAGACGTCAGCCAGCTCTTGATCGCGTGGCGCGAGGGG
>JAAELW010000309.1 GCA_024226235.1 bacterium | reverse complement strand
TTTGCCTTCGGCAAAATCGGCAACTTAACAAATGGGACCGGCCCCTATCTTAACATCCACCTTAACGCCCATCTTGAGAAGGCTACTTCACTCGGGTCTGTGGTTCCTTGGATTTGCTGCGTTTGTGTTTGTGGTGGTTGCGTAGCAGCCATGACTGCCAGGTGTTGCATTGACGTGAGCGCTCCCAGACCCAGGCATTGCGCTCCTTGCACTCTGCCTTGGAGCGGTTCCCTGCTTCTTCGCCCTGGCAACCCGCAAGGAACGAATCCGCCCAGGGATCGAATGCGTAGTCGCCGCAAGGGTGATCCCGCAGCCGGGCATGGGCGTCGACGCGGGCATTCCAATCCGCCGCCCATGCATCGCGACCGATCTCCGGATCAGCCCCTGCGGCCATCGCGCAGACAACCACCAGGGCCAGAAGGATCGAGGTGCGCATGCTGAAACGCTAGCGCCTACCCCCCATTGCGCGAAGCCCGGGCTAACCTTCGAGCTGCGTCCCGGGGCGCCGACAAGGGAGGCGCATGAACGCCGGGACAGGAAACGGGCAGCAGGAAGGACAGGTCAGCCTGCCGTTCCGCACGAAGCTGGTCTACGCGCTGGGCGACCACACGGTGAACTTGGCGCTGTTCTCGCTGCTCTCCGTGTTCCCCGCCTTCCTGACAGAGGTCGCAGGCGTGCGCCCGGCCCTGGCGGGCCTTGTTCCGCTGATCGGCCGCTTCGTCGATGCCATCACCGATCCGGCCATGGGCCGCATGTCGGATGGAACCACCTGGAAGGCCGGCCGGCGGCGGCCCTACCTGTTGATCGGCATGGTTCCGTTCGGCCTGGCCTTCGGCGCGCTCTGGTGGGCGGTGCCCGGCTCTGAAGGCCATGGCCAGTTCGCCTACTATGTCGCGGCCTACGTACTCTTCAGCCTGGCCAGCACAGTACTCGCGGTACCGTATCTCGCGCTGATCCCGGAAATGACCTCGAGCTACGACGAACGCACGTCGATGAATGCCGCCCGGGCCGTGGGCGCCATCCTCGGTGCCCTGCTCGCCGCCACCCTTCCGCTGGTCGCTGCGAGCTTCGGCGGGGGAGCGCTCGGCTACCAGAGGATGGGCATCGCAGCCGGACTCTACGTGATGCTGCCCTGGTTCTTCGTCTACGCGGTCACGTTCGAGCGTACCGGCAACATTGAGCCTCCGAAAACGAGCTTCATGGACAGCGTTCGATCCGTCGTGCGCCGGAAGTCGTACCAGATGTTGGCCGGCCTGTTCCTGCTGGGTCGCATCGCCATCGATCTGGCTTCCAGCATGTTCATGCTCTTCTTCACGTATCGCATGCAACGCCCGGAAGATTTCACACCCACCCTCGCGATCTTCATGATCATGGTCGCTGTCGCACTTCCCATCTGGGCGGCGATTGGGCGCCACACCGAGAAGCGAACCATCTTCTTGTTTGGTTGTGCCTGGTGGATCGGCTCCCAGACCTTCTTGTTCGTGGCGGAACCGGACTGGCCCTCGTGGGTCGTTTTCCTGGGCGCCGCGATTGGCGGCGTAGGCTACGCCGCCGCCGACATGATTCCCTGGTCGATGCTCGGCGAAGTCGTCGACGAAGACGAGCTCGAGAGCGGCGAGCGCCGCGAAGGCATCTATTTCGGACTGTTCACGTTCCTGCGCAAGCTCGGCGGCGCCCTCGGAGTAGCGGTCGCCTTCGCGGTCCTGGATTGGGCAGGCTACCGAGGTGGCCAACCTGTCGAGGAAGCACCGGTCGAGTGGATTCGCGCGTTCACCGCGGTCATCCCGGGTATCTTCGTATTGCTCGCCGGCCTGGTGGCGCTCAGCTACCCGCTAGGCCGCGCCAGACACGCGGAAATCCTCCGCGAACTGGACCTCCGGAGAGCGAACGCGGCCGACAGGTCCTGAACCCGATACGATTCGATCGGAAGGCCCTTGCGGGCGACCTTGGAGTGGCTCAGTCCCCGGCTGCGTCGATCCGCTCGATCACGGCTCGGGTGCGGTCGACGAGATCATCGAGTTCGATCTCGCCCACACCGGAAAGCTGCGTCAGCACTCGGCCTTGCCACGGCTTCGTCCAGGCTTCGGGCACCGGCTTCCCCTGGAGTCCCCAGAGCCCACCCACGGAGGCGCCGTTGCAATCGGTATCGAGGCCTGCGGCCACGACGTCTCCAATCGCGGCACCGAAGTCATCGGGGTGCGAAAGCAGAGCCCAGACGACCAACGCGAGGTTGTTGACGGTGTGGACTGGAGGGAGATCCGCGTATTGCTCGCGAAGCACCGCGTCACCGTCCGGCTGGCCTGTCAGCCGGCGCGCCCGATCCACCGCCTCGGCGCAATCCGATTCGGCTGGAATCTCCGCGAGAGCGCGGTCGACCGCGGCTTCGAGTGAATCCGCAGCCGGGATCGCGGCTCCCAGCGCAGCCACGAACGCGGCCCCATGGATTCCCTCACCCCGGTGCGAGAGGGACGCATCGACTCTTGCGAGTTCCGCTGCCCGGGCGGGGCGGCCGGGACACACCCAGCCGTAGAGGTCTGCCCTGATCTGGGCGCCTATCCAATCCGCGAACTCATGATCGGCACACTCGGCGAGATCGAACCCGGGCGGCGCACCGGTCGGGAACCACTCATGAGCGCGGGAGAGCATCACACGGTAGGCCATCCGCTCCGCGGTGAATGTGCAACCGGCGGGGAGCCAGCGAAGCCAGCTGCGTCCGACGTCCTCCGTGCGAAGCCCGGGGCCATACTCCTCGAGCATCATCAGCGCGAGAATCGTGTAGTTGATGTCGTCGTCGGGTTCGGAGCGAACCATCTGATCACGACACGATCCGGCGAATCGTTGCTCCGCCAGCGTGCCCGGCAGCGCCGGGACGTAGTCGCGCAGGGGAAACGCGTCGGCTTCCCGAAGATAGGACCGAAGCGCATCGATGCCCTTTGTGATCGAGAGTACTTCGATGGGCTTGCCCAGCTGGCAGCCGGAAATCCGGCCCTGCCAGGCCGCGCGGATTCGACTTCGAAGCTCGGTCACGTCCTCCTCCTCCTCCGAAAAGCACAGTACACCACTCAAGAGTGGAACGTGCTTTCCGAAACGGTCTACGGTGCCAACCGGCCCTTCAATTCGTCGAACGGAAGCATGACATGGGCCTGGTACGCATCTCTTTCAGTGAGCGATGCATACCAGCGGGCCACATGGGGCGGCATGTCAGCGGTGACGTCCAGGCCTGCGTACCGATACATGAGCGCACCGACCGGAATGTCAGCCAGCGAGAGGTTGTCTCCCACCACGAATGCATGTCTGGCCAGTTCGCCGTCCAAAATTTCGAGGTAGCGGCGGCAGCGGTCGACCTGGACCTGATTCGCTTCGTCATTTCGCGCCTCCACGGGCATGCGCCAGTGGCCCCAGAACAGGTTCATGAACGCTGCGTCGAACTGCGACTGAGACCAATCCATCCAGCGATCGACCCAACTTCGCGCCGCGGGTGTTTCGGGCCAGAAATCTCGAGTTCCATGCTCTGCTGCCAAGTACCGCAAGATCGCGTGGGACTCCCACAGCGCCAGCGGTCCATCGACCAGTGTCGGAACCGCGGCGTTCGGGTTCATGGCCAGGTACTCCGGCTCCGACAGTCCCCCGGCATCGCCACCTGTCGCTACGAAGTCGTATTCCAGGCCGAGTTCTCCGAGGAACCAGAGTACCTTCTGCGAATTGGACGATGTCCTACGTGCGTAGAGCCGCATGGAAACCACCGATTGGGAGCCGGTGCAACCGGGCCCATACCTCGATCATACCTCTCGCGAGGAAGTGAAGGCGAGTCAGGCAGGTTCTTGTTCGACAATCCCCAGGTCCGACCCCTCGATCCGATTCGGCTAGCCTGCCCGGGTGTCTTTCGACGACGAAACGCCGGTGATTCCGGACGGTCTTCAGATCCGAGGCCTGCGCCACGCTCGCGGCTGGAGCCGACGGGCGCTCGTTGCGGCCATCTCGGACGCGACCTTCCGGGAGAGCGGGCTGCGCGAAACCATCAGCCGAAACGTGCTCGAGGGGGTGGAGGAGGTGAACGAGCCCGTGCCCTACTCCGTGCTCTGCCTGATCGCGGCCGGACTCGATCGGAACCCGGTGGAATTGGTGCTCAGCTGAGTTGAATTAGGCGCCGGCAGTCAGCTCGGCATCGCGGAACGCATCGCGGATCACGCGGCGCACGTTCTCGTGAAGCCCGAACGTGAGATGTGCCCCGGGGTACCACTCGATGCGCGGGCGATCCCAATGCTCCCACAGGTCTCGCACCTGCTCGGCGGGTACGAGCTGATCGCAGGTCGCCCCAAAAATCGTACGTCGTTCCTTCGCAACGACAGGCGTCAGCGCCAGCGGTGAGACCGGGGTCATCACCTCGCGCATGTCAGACTGGTGGATGCCGTTCGCCTCGATGGTTCGAAGCATCATCGGTGGGCCGTGGCGCCAGATCAGGTCCGGGAAGTCCGCTGCAGGGATTCCGGGGATGACGCATGCGAGGTCCGACTCGAGGCCCGCCAACGCGGCGGTGTGATAGCCGCCCAGGGACAGGCCGTAGACACCAATCCGTTCACCACCCCGCTCGCGGATCCAGCTCAACATCCTGCGGATGTCCCAGAGGCCCTGGGAGATCGCGTGCACCGCATCCATTGCGTTGCCGGTGAGGAATCCGTCACCGGAAATCCGGCCGATCTTGCGCGGACCGTGGAACGGAAGGATGGGGAGCAGCACGTTCATGCCCAGCTGGTGGTGAAGCTCAGCAGCGCGAAAAGCCGTCAGATCGATGAGGGGCAGGCCCATTTGATAGCCGTGGATGCACACGATCCACGGACGCCCGGGCGCGTCGTGCTCGAGCAACCAGCCATGAGCAGTGCGGTTCGGAGCATAGGAGAGCCAGCGATCACGGCCGGGCTCGTCGATCGGCGGCTCGTAGCCGCTCTCGAAGCGCAGGTGTTGATAGTCGATCCCTCCGGCTCGACCCGGTGAGAGCATCGGGGCCTCGAGTAGAGGGGGCGTGCGATGGTAGGAGGCGGGTTTCTCCAGCACTCCGCGCTCGGCGAACTGGACCCGGGCCTCTTCGATCTCCAGCGCGATCTGCGCGATCTCGCCAGGGTCGGGGATCTGCATCGTGGAAACCATGAACGAGAGGATCAGATCGTCGCCTGCCACCTCGGCCGCCTTGCGCCAGGTGAGCGGGCTCTCCGGTACGCCGGGAACCGCCGGGGTCATTGTCGCGGTCAGGTGGCCGGCAGCCACCGCGGAAACCGCGGACAGCGCGATCAGCAGCAGACCCGCGCCCGGCCCCACGGCAAACAGCGCACCGATCCCGAATACGACACCCAGCACGCCGCCGAGCGCCATGAACTGGTGCAGGCGCAGATCGCCGGGCAGGAGGAACGCGGGTACCCCGGTGCCCAGCAAGAGCGCGCCGGGGACGGCCGCGGCCGCGAAACCGAGCCAGCCCGCGTCGAACGCGTGAGACAGCCAGAGCAGGCCCGCCAAGATAGCCGGCCAGGTTTCCTTCGGACCACGCATGGAAGCACGAACATCGTCTGCGGGCTGGATCGTGGTCGGCCGGTTCGGCGTCGACGGGTCCGCCGTCGACGGGCTCGGCGTCGAATGGGTCGCCGTCGACCGGCTCGTCGCGGATTGGGCCGAATCGGACTGGTTCGTCGTGGGCTGGGTCATGCGCGTCGCCTCTCGGGTCGTGCTTTCTTTGGGGGCTGCAGAGCATCCATCGGACCCGAAGGAGGGTAACCTTCAGATCGGCTGGACGCCGTCGGGCCATCAGGAGGAGGACGCTGTGCGAGAGGCAAACAGACGATTCATGCTGGGAGCCGCTTGGCTTGTGCTCCTGGGGGCACAGCCGAGCTGGGCGGATGAACTCGAGGCGGCCCTGATACGCGATGCGGCGGCCACAGAAGCGAGCGTCCAGGCCTGGCGGCGGGATTTTCACAGCCATCCGGAACTCTCCAATCGGGAAACCCGGACCGCCGGCGTGGTCGCTTCCGTACTCGAGGAGTTGGGCCTCGAAGTACGCCGGGGAATCGCCCATACCGGCGTGGTCGGTGTGCTGCGAGGCGGTGCCGGACCCGGGCCGACCGTTGCGTTGCGGGCCGATATGGACGCCCTGCCGGTCACCGAGGAGACGGGCCTGCCGTTCGCCTCGACCGTTCGCACCAGCTACCGCGGAAGCGAGGTCGGCGTCATGCACGCCTGCGGCCACGATGCCCACACGGCCATCTTGCTGGGCGCCGCCCAGGTGTTGACGGCCCATCGGGAGCAGCTTCCAGGCACCGTGCTCTTCGTGTTCCAGCCCGCCGAGGAGGGTGCCCCCGCCGGCGAGAAGGGCGGAGCCCGACTGATGCTCAAAGAGGGCGTGTTCGACGATCCCCGGCCCGATGCGGTGCTGGGGCTGCATGTGGTTCCCCAGTACGAGGCCGGCCAGATCGCCGTCGTCTCCGGCGGCGCAATGGCCGGCTCGGATGGGCTTCAGATCCGGGTCCGCGGCCGGCAAACCCACGCGGCCTACCCCTGGCTCGGAGTCGACCCGATCGCAGTGGCCTCGCGCATCGTCCTCGCCCTGCAGGCCATTCCGGGACGCAGGGTCGATGCTCGCCTTCCTTCGATCGTCTCGATCGGCGCGATCCATGGCGGCGTGCGCGGCAATATCATCCCGGCCGAAGTCGAGCTGCGCGGAACGATCCGACACACCGAGCCGTCGATGCAGGCACAACTGCACCAGAAGGTCGAGCAGACGGCCACCAAGATCGCCGAAAGCGCCGGAGCCCTTGCCGAAGTGACTATCGGCATCGGCTACCCGGTGACCTACAACGACGCCTCGTTGACCGCGAGGATCCGCCCGGCTCTCGAGCGGGCCGCAGGGCCCGGGGGTGTCGTTCGCGGCCTGCTTCGCACGGGGGCCGAGGATTTCTCCTTCTTCTCGCGTGAGGTCCCGGGTGTCTACTACTGGCTCGGGATCCGGAAGCCAGGCCTGCCGGAGCAGGACGCCGCACCGAATCACTCTCCCCAATTCACGATCGATGAAAGCGCCCTTCCACTCGGTGTGCGGGCGATGGTGCTGACTGCTTCGGACTTGCTGATTCACGGCATGAAGCCGGGCCAAACTATGCTGATTCACGGCATGAAGCCGGACCTGGCTATGCTGATTCACGGTACGGAGCCAGCGCAGGCAAGGTAAGCTGGGCCCATGGCTGAGCCGAGCGTCCCCGCAGTCCCGGAAACGGCCCACTCGGGTGAGCACGCGAACGCACCGCAAGAGCCCAGCTGGCCGTCGGGTGGAAGCGGGCGGATCAGCTTCCTGATCGAGGCCGCCAGTGGGCTCGAAGAACGCATGCTGCGCTCGTGGATCGAGCGCACGCGCCCGGCCGACGACGGTCCGGATCAACTGGAGATCCTGCAGATCCCGTCGGCCAGGCGAGGACGCAGGGGCATCGACCCGGGCCTCGAGCCCACCCTGGCCACCGGTGACGATCCGCTGCTCGTCCCATTGCGGGTTGCCTGGTTCCCCGCGACGCGCGATGGGCAGCGCACTGTGCGGCTATCGGATCTGCTGAAGCTCGGCGATCCCCGCGATCCGGGCTTCCTGCGCGCTCGGTGGATCCACTGGAGCTCCCCGCAACGCTGTCGGATCGTGGTCGGCGGTCCGGCCCCGGCATCCGACCTGCGCAAGCGCTGGCGGCAGGCAGCGGGCACGGACACCGGCAGTACGATCGGACTCGCCGACTTCGTCGTACGGCAGGCCGCGCTCGCGCTCGAACGTGCGGAGCGCCGCCTTCGAGGAGCACGCTACAAGGTTCCGCATTTCGTCTTCGATGAGCTGCTCTCGCGTCCGGCGTTCCGCGGAGAGATCGCAGGGCTTGCGCGCCGCCTGGGCAAGAGCGACGCCAGCATCTCGAAAGAAGCGACCCGCTACCTGAAGGAAATCGCGGCCAGCCACAGCCCGTTCGTGATCGACCTGATCGTGCAACTCTGGAAATTCATGTACTCCCGCGCCTACGGAAGCGTGCTGCACCACGTCCCGGCCCAGATCGAAGATCTGAGGGAGCGGCTCCAACAGAACCCCGTGGTGTTCCTTCCGACACACAAATCGAACCTGGACCACGGCGTACTGCAGGCCCTGCTGCACCAGAATGGTCTTCCGCCCAATCACACCGCCGGCGGAATCAACATGAACTTC
>JAAELW010000308.1 GCA_024226235.1 bacterium | reverse complement strand
TACCTGTTGGAACCAGATGGCATGGTTGCCCCCGGCGCCGTGGCAGAGGACGAGGGCATCGCCCTCTCCCGCATCTTCGTAGTAGATGTGCTCGTCATCTCGTTCGAGGAAGCCGGTTTCGCGTCGAATCGCCGTCACTGATGGCAGGGTATCACGCGCTGGCGCGAGCTCTTTTCTCGATGCGCTTCAGATAGGCCTCCGGCGGCAGGAAGGCGAGGAAGAGGCCGATGGCTGCTGTCGAGCCTCCGATAGCCAGGCTCAGAAGCACGAACGGGTTGCTCAGGAAGTCGAGACCCAGAAGACCCGCGGCCAGCGGGCCACTCAAGCTGATGAAGCAGAAGATACTGACGATCCCCCAGAGGAGGAAGCGGTTTGCCACTACCGGATTTCCCATGCCGAGGGCCATGCGTCTCTTCAGCAGGCCGTAGTAGCGGAGGGACTCGAATCCACTCCAGGCGAGGATCGTCATCGCGTTCATATGGTGGCCGAGCCCTCCCCAGGAAGCCGCCAATGCGTCCTGCGGTCGAACAATTGTCAGGGAGCGGTGGATGTTCTCCACTGCGAACACACCGAAGGCCACGAAAGCAAGCAAGGTGATCACGCGAGCCCAGCGGGCATCTGGCCTGAACACCCGCCAGGTGAAGGTCCAGACGCAGCTCCAACCGATGCTCATCACGACCAGGGAGCATGATTTCAGCAGCGGGCCGGCAGTCAAACCCTGCTTGGTGAGGTGGGTCCCGACCATCACGATCGGGTAGCCCAGACCGACGATCAGGAAGAGCCCCGGGCCCAGCAGGGACTCGGCGAGCCCCCTGGTTCGCCAGGCGAGCGCAGTCAGGCGCACGCCAACGGCTCCGCCCGCAAGGACGAAGAGCAGGGACGAGAGGGCGGCTGCGGATGCCAGCATTCAGCGGTGCTTCGGCTCCGTCAGGTTCTTGCTTGAGGCGCAATACCCCCATTCCATGGGAATGGCCCCCGACCACGGGCTCGACCAAAGCAACTATTATTTACAATACGCAACGTATCGTATATGATTTGCCAGTGTCTTCCCCTCTGCCCGCTCTCGACGGAGTCCGGATTCTCGATTTTTCCACCGTCGGTCCCGGATCCCGCTGCACCCGGATCCTGGCGGACTACGGAGCCACCGTGGTCAAAGTGGGTGTCCCGCCGAAGAAGGCCCGGCTTCAGACCCAGCCGGCCTACTGGGCCTACTCAGCCAACCGGGGGCTTCGTCAGGTGCGCCTCGATCTGAAAGACGACGGGGCAAAGGCTGCGTTCCTGCGACTGGCTGCAACCGCAGACGTGATTCTCGAGAGCTTCCGACCTGGGGTCGTCGATCGGCTCGGGGTCGGCTGGGGCGACATTCGCAAGGTCAATCCGCGGATCATCTACTGCTCTACGAGCGGCTACGGCCAGACCGGACCCTCCGCGAGTTGGGCGGGCCACGACATCAACTACCTGGCCGTCGGCGGCTACCTGGCTTGCAGCGAGCCGGGCCCCGGCGGCAAGCCGCCGATTCCCGGCGCCACCATCGCCGACAGCACCGCCGGTGGGATGCATGCGGCGCTGGCGATCATGGCCGCATTGATGCGGCGGGAGAAGTCGGGCGAAGGCGAGTTCCTCGACGTGTCGGTGGCAGACGGTGTGCTCACGCTGATGTCGCTCTACATCGATCAGCACCTGGCGACGGGTGCCGAGCCCGGTCCGCGCCACGATGTGTTGACCGGGCGCTACGCCTACTACGACACCTATGCATGCGCGGACGGAAAATGGGTTGCGGTGGGTGCGATCGAGCCGCAGTTCTATGCCAACTTGTGCAACGCGTTGGGTTGCGAGCAGTGGCTCGCGCACCAGAATGACGACAGCGTCCAGGAGCAGGTGCGCGCCGATTTTGCAGCTGCTTTCGAGCGGCAGACACGTGACGAGTGGGCAGCCGAGCTGGCGTCGGCAGATACCTGCCTTTCGCCGGTCTACGAGATCCGCGAGCTGGCGCAGGATCCGCAGTACCGCGCACGGGGCGCGTTTTCCGACGCCAGGCACGAGGCCGAGGGCATCTTCCAACAACTCGCTCCCGTGCTCGCCGGTCAAGACCGGGCTGAGGGTCCGATTGCTGCGGGCGATTCCTCGAAGAGCGACACCGAGGTGCTTCTTCGCGATGCGGGACTTGGCACGGACGAGATCGACCGGCTACGGGAACGCGGTGCAATTGCATGAACGGAGGCGTGATGTCGGATCTGCCGGCTGAAGTCGAGAGCTGGATTGGTCAAAGAAGGTACGAGGAGAACGGCGAGTTCGATGTCGAGAGGGGCTACATCTTCACGTCCTGCTCTTCGGTGCAGAACGGAAATCCCCTCTATTGGGATGAAGAGACCGCCAATGAACTCACCGGAGGCCCGATTGCACCGCCCTCGATGATCTCGGTGTGGTTTCGGCCGCACTACTGGTCGCCGGGCCGCACCGAGGAAGCCGTAGCGATGCAACTGCACTTCGATCTGAAGGCAGCGCTCGGGCTCCCCGAGGCGGTGATGACGGACAACACCATCACCTTTCACGAGCCGGTTCGGATCGGCGACCGCCTGAAGACGGTCCAGATCCTGCGCTCGGTGAGCGCCTTCAAGACGACGAAGCTCGGAACGGGCCGATTCTGGGTGCTCGATATGGAGATCGGGAACCAGAACGGTGAGCTCTGCGCGATCGAGAGCTACACCGGTTTCGGCTACAACAGGAGCTGAGCCATGCAGACGAAAGAACTCAGATTGGCGCAGATTTCGATCGGAGCGGAACTTCCGGAGCTTCGAATCGAAGTCACGCCTTCGACGGTGGTGCTAGGCGCAATTGCCGCACGCGACTGGCGGCCCATGCACCACGACAAGGACTTCGCCCAGGAGCGGAACGGCACGCGGCACATCTTCATCAATACTCCACACAATGCGGCCTACTTCGAGCGATACATCACGGATTGGACCGGGCCCAAGGGTCGACTCGGAAAGATTCAGTTCCGGATGAGCGATTCGGTCTTCCCTGGAGACACCATGGTGTTTCGCGGAAAGGTAGACGCCGTTGGTACGGACGACCGCGGTTGTGGATGGGTCGATCTCTCCATAGATCTAGAGGTAGGCGAGAAGACGCCTACCCGGTGCAAGGCGCGAGTAGCCATTCCGATCGATGCCGACGACAACCCGTGGAAGCGCAGGGGTGACGACTGGAAACCCGTGCCGTCCGCCTAGCGGTAGACTTCGCCTCCACTGACCAGGAAAACAGGATGAGCCATTCCACATCGCCTCTTGGCAGTTTGCGCGTGATCGAAAGCTCATTGCTGGGACCGGGTGCGATCGGAACCCATCTCGCCGATCTCGGTGCGCAGGTGATCAAGGTCGAAGCGCCCGGCGGCGACTACATCCGCGAGATGACGTGGCCGATCATCGAGGGTGTCTCGCTCCTTCATCTGCACGTGCATCGGGGCAAGAAGAGCATCACCCTCGATCTCCGCACGCCGGAAGGCGTTGCGATCTACGAGGATCTGGTGCGTGGAGCGGACGTGGTGATCGAGGCGATGCGCCCCGGGGCTCTTGCGCGTCGTGGGCTTGGCTACGAGGACCTGAAGCGGATCAATCCGAAGATCGTATTCTGCAATCTGTCGGGTTATGGAGCCACCGGCCCCTACCGAGGGCTTCCGGCTCACGGAATCGCCTTCGATACCTGGGGTGGAGTCGTGAAGCCGGAGCAGGATGAAGAGGGCTTCAGCTTCATCCCGGAGCATGCATCGATCGGCATGCACGCCGGTCCGATGTTCGGTGCGATGGGGATCCTCGCCGCTGTGATCCGGGCCCGGGAAACCGGGCAGGGCTCCGAACTCGAGATCGGCCAATCCGACTCCACCGCCTACATGGACTGGTACAGGATCGAATCCTGGCTGGCCTATGACCGGCCGGAGGATGTGGTGACCGGCAACAAGGCTGACGACTACGAGCGTCGAGCGCCCGGCACCGCCGGCATGAAGGAAGGCGTGCGCTACCAGCTCTATGAGTCTGCTGACGGCTCCGTGTTGTTCATGGCTTCGGAGCAGGCCTTCTGGAAGAACTTCTGTCAGGCCATCGGCCGACCGGAGCTCTTCGAGCGCTGGCCTGGCAGCAAGTTCGCGGACCACGCCCGCGGCAACAGAGAGCTCCAGGCGATCCTTCGCGACGTCTTCAAGGCGAAGACCTCCCAGGAGTGGATCCAGCTGGGAGAAGAACAGAACTTTCCGATCGCACCGGTGAATACACCGAAGACCATCGCCCAGGATCCCCAATTCAAGAATCGCTTTCCACTCTACCCGCACGAGGAACACGGTGCGGAGATGCTTCCCTTTCCCGTCAAATTCCCGGGCGAAACCCTTCCCGTTCCGAGCTGGGCTCCGACTGTCGGAGAGCACACGGACGAGGTGATGACCGATGTTCTCGGTTACGACACCGAGAAGCTCACGGAATTGCGCAAACGTGGGGCTTTCGGATCGAAGAAGGCCTGACCATTCCCGTTAGGTCGTGATCGAGGAATATTCGGCTTTCGACACCACGGGATGCCTGTGATGAGCGGGGAGGTTCCATTGGATCTGGCAAACAAGCGTGTGCTCGTGGTAGGCGCATCCTCCGGTTTGGGGCGTGCAGCGGGTCTTCGATTGGCACGAGAAGGCGCGAGGGTTGCCTTTGCGTCCAGGCGGTTGGAGCAACTGGAGACGGCAGCAGGAGAAGCGGAATCCGGCGCGATTGCGGTGAGCTGCGATGTTCGAGACCCCGATAGTTGTGAAGCCGCGGTCAAGACGACCGTGGATGCGTTCGGTGGATTGGACGCGATCGTCTATGCGGCGGGGCTGGCGCGCCCGCTTTCGCTCGTGGAGGCCGATGCCTCCGCCTGGGCCATCTCGGTCGAGACGAACCTGATCGGTGCGTCGCTCGTCACCAGGGCGGCCATTCCTCATCTGGCGGAGAGCCGGGGCCGCGCCCTCTACGTTTCATCGATCACTGTGGATGACGCAGTTCCCCGTCGAGGCATGGCGCTCTATATCGTGACGAAGACCGCGCTCAACCGGCTGATCGAGGCCTGGCAGGGTGAGCATGCAGAGGTGTCATTCATACGTCTGCAGGTCGGCGATACCCACGGCACCGAGTTCGGGAAGGGCTGGAAGCCTGAGGAAACCGCTCATGTCCGTGACTGGTTGGAAAAGGGCCTGCTCTTTGGCCGCTCCATGGAGCCCGAGGACGTAGCGGAACAGGTCGTCTGGGCACTCGGCACGCGTGAGGCCATCCCAGTGATGGTCATCCAGCCTCGTCGCGTCCTCGAATCCAGAGACCGCGGTGAAGGCGAGTAGAGAAGCCGGAAGCCTCCGCTCGGCGACTCATCGACGAAGGATCGCCGGCCGATCCGTTCTCACTGCATGGGTCCGTCAGCCGGACTCCGACTGTTCCTTGGCCACCGCCGCGATCGCCTGCTCGACCACGCCGACGAGGGCAGCAGCCCGTGGATAGCCCGCGTAGTTGGCGACCATCAGCAGTGTCTCGCGGAGCTGGGCGGGGGTGAGCTCGCCGCGTTTCAGGGCCGCCTTGGCCTGGATGCCGAAAGTCACGGGTTCGCCCTTTTCGGCGATGATGCCCATGATGAGAAGCCGTCGGTCTCGTATCGCGAGATCTTCCCGGGTCCAGACCTCTGCGAACAGTTGTTCCAACATCGTGTCGGCGAACGCCATGCCAGGCGGCGGTGCGACCACGTCGCCGGCGTAGACCTCCTTCATCATCTCTACACCGCGTTGGCGCCGTTCTGAATCACTCATGGTGTGGCTCCTCTGAGCAGGTCTGCTTCAGCATGTTCCGCCCATACTCCATGTGCAAGGTAGTTGTTCTGGCTTGCATCCGTGGGCGATGGCAAAGGCGTCGATTCGAGACCATCGCGAGAGATACCCAGGGTTCGCGTAGACCCTCAGCCTGGGTCCGGGGGGTGAGCTTCCGGCTCCGGTCGTTATCATCCGGCCGCCCAGCTTATGGATCTGATCGGAGACCGACCATGCGCGTTCGAACCCACGGGTTGCCCATTTTCCTCATTGCCACCCTTTTCGGCCTGGGCTGCGACGGGCCCGGCTTCGGTTGGCCCGGCACCGACGAGATCGATGCCGACGTCGTCCGCATACAGGAGCTGGCAGCGGGGCGCGTGGCAGCGGGTGAGCCCGCACCCAACAGTCCGGACGACCTCGTAGCAGCAACTCCCGCTCCGGCCGTCACGCCGCCCCCTGCGGCCGCAGAGCCCGATCCGGAGCCCGAACCGGAGCCCGATCCCGAGCCCGAACCGGAGCCCGAGCCCGAGCCCGATCCCGATCCCGATCCCGATCCGCAGCCCGAATCCGAGTCGGCCGCCCCTGACGCTGACCGGGGCGCCACGGCCTACGCGCTCTATTGCTCCAGCTGCCACGGTGCCACCGGTCAGGGCGACGGTCCGGTCGGTGCCGCGTTGCAGCCGCCCCCGACCAATCACACGGACGGCGGTTACATGAACCCGCTCGGCAACGACCATCTCTTCAAGGTCGTCTCTGAAGGTGGGCAGGCAGTCGGCAAGAGCCCGATGATGACACCCTGGGGCGCCATGCTCGCCGAGGACCAGATCTGGGACGTGATTGCCTACATGCGTACGCTCGCGCAGCCGGCCTATGAGGGCAGTGTCCCCTGATCCTGTCCCCAACCCGGATCAGCGTCCCGGTACAGTGATCTGTTTCAGGAAGGGTGTGCCCCCGAGCTTGCGGACGGCCTCGTGGATGCCCCCCGCGCGCGTGCGTACGTAGATGGATGGCGATGCTGCGGAGAGCTGCTTCGGGCTCGGCAGCACGGCGGCAAGCAAGGCTGCTTGCCGCGGGTTCAACTGCGCTGCTGACGTACCGAAGTAGCGGTTCGCGGCGGCCTCTACACCGAACACGCCTGGCCCGAACTCGGCCACGTTCAGGTACACCTCGAGGATGCGCTTCTTCGGCCAGGTCGCTTCCAGGCAAGTCGTGAGGACCGCTTCGAGAGCCTTCCGCAACCAGCTCCGGGCTGGCCACAAGTAGAGGTTCTTCGCGAGCTGCTGGCTCAGCGTGCTGGCACCGCGCAACCGCCCGGAGTCATCCTGGATGGCGTCGCCGATGGCTCGCCAATCGAATCCGTGGTGGATTGGAAAGCGCTGGTCTTCTGCTGCCAGCACAGCAACCGCGACATGGGGTGAGATCTCCTCCCATGGCACCCAGCGCTGTTCGATGCGGCCGCCCGGTGTGTCTTTGTGAGCCCGAAGCATGTACGCACTGGTGGGCGGTGGGATCCATCGCCACGGCAGGATCAGCAGCAGGAGTATTGCGACCGCTCCGGCCGAAAGTCGCAACGCGAACACGCCAACCAGCTTCTTCCAGCTGGGTCGCCGTGTTCTTCGTCCTTTCCTTCTTCGGGCATTCCGAGCCACCTTCATCGGTTTAGCATGGCCGCGAGGGAGGGGCCGGAGGCGAATTCCTGAATGTCTTCAAGCGTGCTGCACAGGGCTCGCTCGCCAGATTCGCGAAATGAGCAGGTCAGACGATTGCCCGATCGTGGCCCTCCCAGTACGGGTCGCGGAGTTTGCGCTTATAGAGCTTCCCGCTCGGATCACGGGGCATCTCGTTGGTGAAATCGACCGATCGCGGCCACTTCTGTTTGGCCATGCGCCCCTGGTAGTAGTCGATGATATCGGCCTTCACGTCTTCCGACGCATCGATTCCGGGTACGAGTTCCACAACGGCCTTGATCTCTTCGCCAGCATCTTCGTTCGGCACGCCGAAGACCGCGACGTCCTGCACATGTTCATGTTGCTGGAGGACTCCCTCGATCTCCGCTGGATAGATGTTGACGCCGCCCGCGATGATCATGTCGTTGGCTCGATCGTTCAGGAAGAGATAGCCGGCTTCATTGAAGTAGCCGATGTCGCCAACCGTGAAGAAACCCTTTCGGCGGGCCTTGTCCGTCTTGTCTTCATCCTTGTAGTACTTGAACTCGCTTCCACCCATGCGCATGTAGATGGTTCCGCTCGCGCCGGTGGGCACCTCGTTCCCATCGTCGTCGAAGATCACTACCTCGGAGTTCGGCCAGGGGCGGCCGACGGTTCCCGGGTTCTCCCTCCACTCTTGCGGGGAAACGATGGTGCCACCACCTTCGGTGGCGGCGTAGTACTCCCAGATCACGTCGCCCCACCAATCGAACATCTTCCATTTGGTTTCCACGGAACAGGGCGCTGCCGCGTGGATCATCACTCGAAGCGACGATACGTCGTACTTCTTCCGCACCTCGTCCGGGAGCTTCAGCATCCGGTTGAACATGGTGGGAACCATGTGGGAGTAGGTGACCCCGTACTTCTCGATGCGTTCGAGAGCGGCCTCGGGAGTCCACTTGTCCATCAGTACAACCGGATGGCCCCAATGCAGAGCGGTGATCGTCCAGTTGTTCACGGCGGTGTGATAGAGAGGAGCCTGTGTGATCTCCACATGGCCGTCGTGGGGCTTGATGCCGAACATCAGGAACAGCATTCCCGCCATCTTGCCGAGATCGTCCGGGTGGGCGTCGGGTAGATCGCGGCGCACGCCCTTGGGTCGACCGGTGGTGCCCGAGGTGTAGAACATGAACGAACCCGCCTGGAGATCGTCCGGACGCGTTGTCGGCTGTCCATCGATCAGCTCGGACCAGGGCCGGAACCCCTGCACCTCGCCGACGCTGAAGAGCCGTTCCCTGCCGAGCCCGGCCTCATCCACCGCACGTCGCGATTCTTCGGCGAAGAGCTCATGGGTGACGAAGAGTCTGGTCTCTGCATCTCGAAGGATGTAGGCAATTTCGGGCCCGACCAGATGCCAGTTGATCGTCGTGATGTACAAGCCGGACTGGAACGCGGCGAGCCCCAGAGCGATCTGCAAGGTCGAATTCGGAAGCGTGGTGGCGATGTGGTCGCCCCGTTCGAGACCCTGCGCGCGAAAGCCGTGGGAGATCCGGTTTACCAACTCGAAGAGCTGGCCAAAGCTGATCTCGTCATAGTTGGGCTCCGCGATGGCGAGGCGATCCGGGTCCTGTTGGGCGATGGCCCAGAATCCGGTGGTGGGGGAGGCGTCGCTCACAGGGGCTCTCCTTCTCGAGCCGAGCGTTCTCGTCCCGAGTGTTCTCGAACGGAGTGTGCCCTCTGGCTCTTCGATTCGTCTTCGGTGGTGCCGAGGGCAAGAATAGCACCAAGCTCCGATCTTCCACCGACGACATCGGTCGATTGGCGGTGCTATGCTAGATCCGGCGCCCTGGAGGTTGCCATGGCAGCCGCACATCCGATCATCGTCCGCCGGACAGCGTTCGAGATAGACGAGCGGATTCCCCGCTACTGGTTCGATGGGGATCCCTCCGCCACCCACTTCCTGAACTCGCTTTCTTCGGTATTTCCCGATGGCGAAGCCTTCTTCGTCCGATCGGTCCGGAAGTACCGAGATCGCGTCGAGGATCCGGAGCTAGGCCAGGCGATCCGCGGCTTCGCGGCTCAGGAAGGCCAGCACAGCCGCCAACACGATCGTCATCTGAAGCTGCTGTACGAGCAGGGTTATCGAGGCATCGAGAGGGCCAACGACGTGATGGGAAAGGTCCTCCAGTGGAGTGCGAACCGGTTCCCCCGCCTCTCCCTCGCATCGACCGCGGCCCTCGAACATCTCACCGCGATCCTTGCCCGCAGGCTGCTCACGGATCCCGAACGCTGGATCGGGCCGATGGATCCCCGAATGGCGCGGCTCTGGGAGTGGCATGCCCTCGAGGAGGCTGAGCACAAGGCCGTCGCCTATGACGTGTTGATGCAGGTGGCCCCGGGTCCGGGGATGCGATACTGGGCGCTGGCTTCGAATACCATCGCTGTCTTCTTCGAAGTGATCGGCCGCACCGGCTACATGCTCTGGAAGGACGGCCTGCTCTTTCGGCGCAATACCTGGGCGAGTGGCTGGCGCTTCCTCTTCGGTGAGTACGGCTTCCTGCGCGGGCTCGGACCGGACTACTGGCCGTGGTTCCGGAAGGGTTTCCATCCTCGGCAGCAGGACGATGGGCCGCTGATCGAAGCCGGACGTGCCCGAGTGGCGATGCAGATCGCGAACTAGTCCGAGGCGGGAAGCCGCACGATCAGGGAGAGGCTCTGGGGGTCGATCCGGGCTGCGTGCCAGGAACCTCCCCGTTTGGCGACCTGCCCGCGCAGTGCGCGGAGCAGCAGGCGGTCGCGGGGCTCCGAGGCTCGGCTGGGATCCTCGAGAGACGCGACGAAATCGTCGAGGAGTTCGTCGCATGAAACCGTGAGCTGAATCGCGGCCGATTCGCCCGCCTCGCTGGTTTCGACCCGCAACAGGAGATCCGCTGCACCGCAGGTCTGATCGGCTGCAAACGCAACGAGCCCCATGATCAGCAGTTCGAGTTCATGGTCGGGTGCGGCGACCAGAACCAGACTGTCCGGAGCATCGACGCGGAGTGAGTTTCGGCTGCCGATGGCCTCACGAAGCCAGCGTTCGAGGTCGCGGACGGCGCGCACGAGATCAGTGCCTGTTTCGCCACTCGTGGGGGTCGGATTGCTGTGCGCAAGCACCGCTTGCGTGAGGCGGGCGCAGCGATCAACTGAGCTGAGGATCGCCTGGCATGCTTCGACGATCTCCGGGTTCTCCTTGTTGTCTTCGTAGAGGAACCCCGCCTCACCCATTGCCACGGTCAGCGCATTATTCACCGCGTGAGCTGTTCCCATACTGAGGCGTCGCATCACCGCGAGCCGGGCGATCTCTTCGTCCGGGAGGGTCTGGTCGTCGCTGCTCATCTGGGGCGCATCGGCGAAACGGGTTTCTCGCCGTAGCGAGGAGAATCCGGAACCGGAAACATCACGGCCCCGGGCACTGTGCCCGGGGCCGCGCGGGGGTGTGATGGTGGCGGGTCGATGTCTCACCCCCGATGAACCGTTTCCTGGCGGGCTCAATTTTCTTGGCTGCACTCCTGCTCTTCGATCTGGCTGGCCACGCGGGCGCGCAGATCCTGGAGGAGTTCGACCTGCAGCTCGGCATGGGCCAGGCCGCTCTCGCGCATGAAGCGCACGAAGAAGCTGTCGAAGGTCTTGGGATCGTGGAGAGCGCTGCGCAGCAAGTCCGCATCCCCGCGACGCTTTTCGATCGACTTGTCGATCCAATCGAGGCTGTCGCGCATGTTCTCCGCCTTGGCGAACAAGAGCTTCAAGAAAAGCGGGACGCGGGTGCTGTCATCGCTTTCCGGAGGAAGCCGACGCCATGCAGCCAATTCCACGCGGCCAGCCTCGGAGATTTCGTAGACCTTCCGATCCGGCCGACCTTCCGAGCTGGGTTCCATGTGGTGGGTGAGCAGCCCTTCCTCTTCGAGGCGGTGGAGGTTCGGGTAGATGGCGGCCAGGTTTACCGGCCAGAAGCTCGAAATCCCCTCATCGAGCACGCGCTTCAGCCCATAACCATGGATGGGCTTGTGCTCGACGATTCCGAGGATGGCGTGGCGAAGTGACATACAGCAGCCTGTGATATCCAAATCCACCATATCACAGACAAGAGTATCAGCGTGGGATTCCCTGATTGTCGAGTAGTATGCTAAGGAATAGGTCTTCTCCTCTCGAATCGCGCACCCCAGGAATAGTTCCTCGATGCCCGAAACAGTCTCTGCGCTATCCGATCATTCCAATAATCAGTTGGATTCCGGTGTGTTGAACGACATTCGGGTCGGGCGCATGGAAACCTCGAACGCCCACGAAATCCTTACTTGGGCGATCAAGAATTTTCACCCCCGAATGGCGCTCTCCTGCTCGTTCGGAAACCCGGAAGGACTCGTGCTGCTCGATATGATGCACCGCATCGAGCCGAGCTCCCGAATCTACGTGTTGGACACGGGTCGTCTTCACCAGGCGACCCACGATCTGATCGACCGGGTCCGCGACCGCTATGACAAGCAGATCGAAGTGGTCTTTCCCGAGGCTGATGCCGTGCAGACCATGGTGAGACAGCACGGCATGAACCTCTTCTACGAGTCCCTCGACAAGCGCCAGCTTTGCTGCCGCTTGCGCAAGGTCGAGCCGAACCGGCGCTTCCTGGCTGACCTCGACGCGCACGTGACGGGTTTGCGCCGCGACCAGAATGTCACGCGCAAGGACGCATCGAAGGTCGAACTCGATTCCGACGGCCGACTGGTGAAGATCAATCCTCTCGTCGACTGGTCCCATGACGATGTCTGGCAGTACGTGCGCACTCACTCAGTGCCGGTCAATCGGCTTCATGCCGAAGGCTTTTCCAGCGTCGGCTGTGGCCCGTGCACCCGCGCGGTCCAACCCGGCGAAGATCCGCGAGCCGGACGTTGGTGGTGGGAGAGCGCAGATACCAAGGAATGCGGTCTGCACGTCGACGACGAGGCAGACGGCTCCGGCATCTGATCCTGCTGGCTGTTTCCGCCCATTGCGCGGAGCACCGACCGGCAACCAGGGTGCAGGTTCCGCCTCTTTTTCGCCTCAGGGGTAAAGGCCATGGGCCCTCGATCCGATGTAAAGGGTCGAGGAGAGCCGATGCAGTCCGAGCGTTCCCGTGATTCCTGGTTCAACGCGGCCGGAGGTCTGTGCCTCGCGGTGATGCTCGTTCTCTGGTCGCCCGGAGTGCGCGTTGCCGAAGCGGAAGAGGCGCCCGCCCAGCGTTCAGCGACTCGACCGCTGACTCCTGGAACTCTCGGCGGCTTCTCGAGTGAAGCTGGCTCCTGTGAGGTGGGTGCGCCGAAGGGAGCCGATCTCGCGGTTCAGGTCGCGGAGGTCATGGCGGCCCTCGAAGCCCAGCTGGAAGCGGACGGTGAAGATGTCGTCGTGTTCAACGGCGCGGGTCGCAACTACCGCAATGACGACGACGCCCTGGCGGAGATCCGTCGCATCCGTGCCGAGGTAAAGCGCGCGCAGGCGGCTCCCTAGGCCCCAGTTCGCCAGGCCCGCAATGGGCGCGCTGTCCCGACCCAGCTGAGCTAAGATCACCCCCGGAGTGCCCAGAGGGTGACATGAGCCCCGGCTCGACGGCCCGATTTCGACGCCTGACCGCGGCCCTCGTACTGTGCTGGGCCCTGCTGGCGCTGTTCGCGGGGGTTCGCTCGCAGATCCGACTGCGAGAGACGCCCCTGCCTCCGTTCTCACATTCCAGCGCGGCCGGCTGGCATGTGATCCACGCGCTCACACCCGAGGCGGAAGCCGCTGGGCTGCGAAGCGCCGATCGATGGGTTTCGCTGGATGGTCAGTCAGTCTCCGAGTGGTTCGCTCGTGGCGATGCCATCCTGCATGAGGGGGTTCCGAACCGCTACGAGATCGAAAGTCGAGACGGCAGCCGCCAGATCGTGATGCTCACTCCCCGCCCAGCCGGCGCCCCGGTCTTTCCCAGTGAGCAGCTCGTCCGAGTCGCCATCCCAGCGGTCGGCCTGATCTATCTCGTGATCGGGGCGATCGTCTTCCAGCTCAAGAGCGCTCGGGAGGAAGCCTGGGCGCTGCTGCTCTTCTGCAGCTCGACCTCGGCACTGCTCTTTCTCGCCGGCAGCGTCGATCCAGTCAACTGGAGTCTGATCGCCGTGACGGTGCCATTGATGGGTGCGTCTTCCTTCCATCTCTTCTCCATCTATCCCACGGTGCCGCGCTGGATTGCGGGGCGGCCGCACGTCCGGTCGGTGGCCTACGGAATTGCACTCGTGTTGGGAGGGCTCGGCGTCGTCGCACCTTTCGTCTCCGGCATGATGGCCATCGTGAACCCGGCCAACACCTTCTTCACATTGATGATGGGCATGTTGGGGGTCGGAATCGTCGTGTCCGAACGGGCGCGGCTTCAGAGGGGGCTGGTTGCCGATCGTTCGACGGTCGCGGTGATCGGTGCGCTCGTCAGCTTCGTACCGGTGACCGTAGCGATCATCCTTCACACGACCGTCGGGACCCGGCTTCCCTGGTCCCTTGCACTACTCGGCTTCTTCCTGTTCCCACTGGCCCTGGGCTACGGAATCCTGCGGTCCGATCTCTTCGATATTCGTCTGTTGGCCCGAAGCTCAGCCGCCTACGGCGCTGTCACTCTCGGCATCACCGGTGCGTTCGCACTCTTCATCACATTCGCCGACGCGCTGGTTGGGCGCTTCGACATGGATGCCCGTTCACCGGTGGCTTCGGTGGTTTTCCTGTTCTTCGCGATCCTGCTCTTCAACCCACTTCGCAATCGGCTTCAGCAGTGGGTGGATCGGTTCTTCGATCGCGATCGTGTCGCCTATCGGGATGCAGTCCGCGAAATCTCCGAGGCGATGGTGTCGATGCTCTCGGTTCGTGAGATCGTCGAGCGGATCCTGATCGCCGTGACCGACACGATGGGTGCGGAACGCGCCCTCGTGCTCCTGGTCGGTGAGGATGGCGAGACCTATCGTGCCGAGGCCGCACGAGGCGATTGGGACGAGGATCTCGGGTCATTTTCGATCGATGCGGAGCATCCGGTCTGCCGCGGTCTGTGGATGCGGCGCACCGAGCTCGCCCGGGTGGATTTCGACGAGGAGACGGATCCGGATCTTCGAGAGCAATGCCGCGATGTCTTCGACACGCTGGAGGTGGAGCTATTGGTGCCCGTCCTCTTCGGGGTCGATCTGCTCGGAGTCATCGCAGTCGGGCGCCAGATCAACGCCGAACACCTGGGCCCCGCAGAGCGGGAGCTGCTTCGCACCCTGGCGAACCAGAGTGCCATCGCGATCGAGAACGCACAGGCTTTCGATGAGATCGCCAAGTTGAACGAAACCCTCGAGGCTCGGGTCGAGGAGCGTACACGGGAGTTGCGCGAGACCCAGTCCCAACTGGTCCAGAGCGAGAAGATGCGGAGCCTCGGACAGTTGGTGGCAGGTGTGGCCCATGAGTTGAACAATCCGATCGGCTTCGTTCACGCGAACCTTCAACTACTCGACGGCTATGTCGAGAGGCTCGTCTCGCCGGGTTCCGACGCGGATCGTCGACGGAAATCCAGGGAGGCCATCGACAAGCTGTTGGGCCGCAGTCGGGAGGGCACCGACCGGGTCAAACAGATCGTTCGGGATCTGCGCACGTTTTCGCGAACCGATCATGCCGATCTCCAACAGGTCTGCCTGAACGAGGAAATCGATCGCACACTCACGTTGATGGAGCCTCGGCTCAAGACAGGCGTCCAGGTCGATCGCGACTATGCAGATCTGCCGCAGGTGCGCGGCTTCATCGGGCAGCTGAACCAGGTATTCATGAACCTGCTGATGAACGCATGTGATGCGATGGAAGGGCGAGGAACGATTTCCATTCGCACACGTCCCGAGGGAGACGGGGTGCGTCTCGAATTCGCGGATGACGGCCCGGGGATGCCGGAAGAAGTCAAGAGTCGGATCTTTGATCCCTTCTTTACGACCAAGCCGGTCGGGCAAGGTACAGGGCTCGGACTGTCGCTCTCTCACGGAATCATCGAGCGGCACGGGGGAACCATGGAGGTGGAGACCGAAGCGGGAATTGGGACGACCTTCGTCCTTCACCTGCCGCTCGAACCGCCTGAAGATGCCTTCGAGCAGGCGCGCGATGGCGCTCCGAGTGCCACGTGAGTCCGGAAGTCACGCGCCGGTTTCGCCGCACGACGTCCGCTATGGGTGTGGCTTGGGCACTTCTTGCCTTCGTGTTCGCCGTCTGGGGTCAGCTCTCGACACCGCGCACGGTGGATCCGCCCCTGCATACGAGCAGTATCGGCAGCGCGGCCATCATCAATGATGTTTCCGAAGAGGCACGCGCGCTTGGAATACGTGAGGGTGATCGCGTACTCGAGGTGGATGGCCTGGTCGTCCAGCAGTGGTACCGCGAGCGAGGATGGGATCGGGTCGTTTCCGGAAAGCCGGTGACCTATCGTATCGAAACTGGCGCCGGCGTCATAAATGTCTCGCTCCAGCCACGCGCGCGGCGCTCGGCCTATCAAAGCTTCACGATTCCGATTTTCGCCGCTTTGGCAGTTGCTGGATCTGCCTACCTGCTGCTCGGTTTGTTTGTCTGGCGCGCGCGCTCGGATCAAGCCGAGTCCTGGGCATTCCTGCTCTTCTCCTGCGCAATGGCGACGGCGATGTTCGGAGCCGTCAATACCTATGATGCACCGCTCGGGTATGAGCGCATGGTCATCAACATGCCGTTGATCGGCGCTTCGATGTTCCATCTCTTCACGATCTATCCGCTGGAACCCCAATGGGTCTCGCGGCGTCATCGGCTCCGTCTCGCCCCCTACCTGATGGCTCTGGCGGTCGCAGTGGCCTTGATCCTCGAGCGGCCGCTTGGAATTCCGCCGGGCTGGCTCGCAGCCCTGAGTTACGGAGCGGGTGCAGTGGGCTGTGTCACGGCCTTCCTGGTGTTGGTTCACGAGCGCTTCAAACAGCGCGGCTCCGAGCAGACGGCCGCCGCGGATCTCGTGCTGATGGCGGCCCTGGTGAGCTTCGTCCCCGTCATGTTGGCGTTGCTGGCCCAGACCGTGACGTCGTTGCCCTTCCCGATGTCGGTGGCCATGGTCTGGTTCGTGGCCTTCCCCGGTGCGATGGCCTACGGCATCGTCCGGCGCGGGCTGTTCGACATGCGCGGCCTGGCTCGGTCCTCCGCTGCTTATGCAGCGGCCACGCTTGCCATCACGGCCGTATTCGCCGGTCTGATCACCTTTGCCGACGCGGCGTTTCGGCAATTCAACGTGAATGCCAATTCACCGCTCTTTTCGGTCACCTTCCTGTTCTTTGCCATTCTCGCGTTCAACCCCCTCCGCAATCGGCTCCAATCCCTCGTCGATCGACTCTTCGATCGCGATCGGGCTGCCTATCGCAATGCCGTGCGCGAGATATCCGAGGCCCTGGTTTCGATGCTCTCCTTGGAGGAGGTGAGCGATCGTCTACTTCTCGCCGTGACTGACACGATGGGCGTCGAACGGGCCATGGTGTTGCTGCTCGGCGAGGACGAGCGCTCTCTGGTTCCAGTGGCCTGGCGGGGAGATTTCGACGAGGAGGCGACCACACTCCAGTTGCAGATCGATCATCCCGTCGGGAAACACCTGTGGATGCGCCGACAAGAGCTGGCCCGCACGGATTTCGATGACCTCGCCGATCCGGAGGCCCGAGAGGAGTGTTGGGATGTCTTCGATCTGCTGGATGTGAAGCTGCTGGTTCCGATCCTTTTCGGAGTGGATCTGCTCGGCTTGATCGCCGTCGGGGGGAAGGTCTCGTCGGAGCGCCTCGGACCTGACGACCGGCAACTTCTCCGGACCCTTGCGAATCAGGGTGCCATCGCGATCGAGAATGCCCAGGCCTTCGACGAGATCGCAAAATTGAACGAGACCCTCGAGGCGCGAGTCGAAGCCCGTACCACCGAGTTGCAGGAGGCCCAGGCCCAGCTGATGCAGAGCGAAAAACTGCGCAGCCTTGGTCAGCTGGTTGCCGGAGTGGCTCACGAGCTGAACGACCCGATCGGCTTCGTGCACGCCAACCTCCAGCTCATCGATGACTTCGTCAAGAAGCTGGTCCGAGCGCAGGAGGCGGGCGCGGATATCGGCAAACCCCGGGAGGCCATTCGAAAGCTGCTCTCCCGCAGCCGAGAGGGAACCGAGAGAGTCAAGAAGATCGTGCTCGACCTGCGTACCTTTTCCCGTATGGACCAGGCTGAGCTCGCAGATGCCGACCTGAATGAGGAGATCGAGCGCACTCTCGGTCTGATGGAGCCACGCTTCGGGGATGGGATCACCCTCGAGCGGGAGTATGGAGCGATTCCAAAGGTCCGGTGCTACCCGGCTCAGCTCAACCAGGTGTTCATGAATCTGGTGATGAATGCATGTGACGCACTCGAGGGCCCCGGTACGGTGCGGATCGTCACACGCCGGGCTTCGGACGGCGTGATCCTCGAATTCGCCGATGACGGCCCCGGCATCCCCGCGGAAGCTTGGGGCCGCATTTTCGAGCCCTTCTTCTCGACCAAGCCCAGCGGCCAGGGAACAGGGCTCGGCCTCTCGATCTCGCATGGCATCGTCGAGCGACACGGGGGCACATTGGAGGCCCTGAGCGAGTCGGACGGCACCGTCTTCCGCATTCATCTCCCGCTCGTCGCGAAGCCTCCTGATGAGGATCCGGCCAAGAAGGGCTAGTCCTCGAGTCGGTAGATCTCGCGGACCATCTCGAGGATCTGCTCGAACGGGATCTCGAGATCGTGCAGGATCCCGTCATCGAGCGCATAGACCCATCCATGGACGATGGGGTAGCCGAGCTTGTCGTAGCTCTTCTGCACGAACGCCGTCTTGATCACGTTGATGCACTGCTCGTGGACGTTGAGCTCGATGAGCCTCCGGGTTCGAGCCAGGGAATCGTCGATGGCATCGAGTTCGTCGCGGTGGAATCGGTAGACGTCCCGAATCTCATGCAGCCAACCATTCAACTGGCCCAGATCCGACGATTGCATCGCGGCCTCGACGCCTCCGCATCCATAGTGCCCACAGACGACCACGTGCTGCACCCCCAGATGTTCGACCGCATACTGGATGGTCGAGTGCACGTTCTTGTCCGTATTGGGAACGATGTTCGCCACGTTGCGGTGGACGAAGACGTCACCGGGTTCGAGCCCCATGATCTCGTTGGCGGGAACACGGCTGTCCGCGCAGCCGATGAAAAGGAACGCCGGGTGGTGTTTCTGGGACAGCCGCTCGAAATAGCTCGCGTCGTCAGCCGTTTTCTTGGCGACCCACTTGAGGTTGTTTTCGAAGATCTTCTCGTACAGCTCGTTGGTTCGCTTGCTCATGGCGATGCGACGCAATATACCGAAGTGTCAGACCGGAAACAGTCAGGAAGTTGTCCACGAAGGCCAACAGCTCACCGGGATCGGAGGGGACGAGATCCGACCGCGGCGGCTTGCGCATGGCCTTTCGGCCCTACCTCCAGGATGTCATCGATCCTCTGCTCATGGCGGGCACCCGTGCTCAAATCGGCACTCCGGGGCTCTGCTAGGTTTTTGCCATGCCTTTCGAGACCTGGCTCGCTTTCTGTGTGACCGAAGCGGTGCTCTGCTTCACACCCGGGCCGGCCGTCTTGTTGGTCGTATCCGCCGCTCTGCCAAGGGGTGCAGGAGCGGGGCTCGTCGCGGGGCTCGGAATACTTGCGGCGAATGCGTTCTACTTCGCTCTCTCTGCTCTCGGTATTGGTGCGGCAATCGTCGCATCTCAAGAGCTGTTTCACGCCATCCAGTGGACGGGCGCCGCCTATCTGATCTATCTGGGAGGACGCGCGATCTTTTCCGGCCGCTCCTCCGAAGCGCCGTCCGTGCAGCCCCGTCCCCTGGGTCGTGCCTTCACCCGCGGCTTCATCGTGCAGACGGCGAACCCCAAGACACTGATATTCTTCACGGCGCTCTTGCCCCAGTTCCTCGATCCGGAGCGCGCGATCGGATTCCAGGTGGTCGTGCTGGGAGCGAGCTCGGTGGTGATCGAGTTTCTCGCACTCGGTGTCTACGCGGTAGTGGCTTCTCGTGCCGGCAGGCTCACTGACGGTGGCTGGATCGACCGCATCGAACGCGTGGGTGGCGGGTTCCTCGTGGCTGCGGGTCTTCGGCTCGCGATCGTCTCCCGCTCCGACTGAGGAGATCAGAGCCGCGCACGGCCCGCTACCAGAAGCGCGGGATCTCGCCCTCCCGGCCGGAGGTTTCCGGTACCTCGTCGTCGAGGCAGAAGGTGAGCGGGAAGATCACGTCCGGGCTGGTGCCCAGCACGGCGGCGAGACGCTCCGTCTCGCGCTCGGAGAAGCCGGACAGGTTCCGGTTGAACGAGAACTCATCGCCCCGGGCAAAGATGCCGAACGAGTGGGGCTCGAGGACGTATCCCCAGAGGCGTGCTCCGTTGGCTGCCACGAAGTGGGCGGCCACCACAAGATCCTTGCGATCATCGATCTGGCCAAGATCGAGCACGGGATACAGCGGCACGGGCCCGCAGGATTCGAAGAGTTCGATCTGACGGTCGAGCTCTTCTGGATCCACGCCCCAGGAAAGCACGCGTTCGCGGTCGACCTCGGGAGTCCAATGACTCCAAACGGGATGACTCCCGAGCGCGTCTGCGGACAGGAATTCGATCAGTTCGAAATCGTCGGTCGTCCGCATGGCATCACCCGTACTGCCAAGTCGGTGTGTCGTCTGCTGTGCTTTAGTCTTCACCCGGTCGGGCCTGGGCGGGGTGCTAAGGTACGCCTCCGCGCTCCAGACAAAGGGACCAAGCATGCGAATCGGCCTGAACATCGGCTACTCCGGGCCCCGGCTCCAGATCGACATCGAGCGAGTCAAGCTTGCGGAATCACTGGGTTTCGATTCGGTGTGGACCGCCGAGGCCTACGGCTCCGATGCGATTACCTCGCTGGCCTGGATCGCCGCGCAGACGACCACGATCAAGCTTGGTACGGCGATCTTGCAGATGCCCGCCCGCACTCCGGCGATGACCGCGATGACCGCAATCAGCCTCGATCAGCTCTCGGGCGGCCGCTTCTTGCTGGGCATAGGGCCCTCCGGTCCGCAGGTCGTCGAGGGATGGCATGGGGTTGCGTACGGAAAGCCGCTGACCCGCACCCGCGAGTACGTGAAGATCCTCCGCGCCATCTTCGCTCGGGAGGCACCACTCGAGCACAAGGGCGAGCAGTACCAGATCCCGTTCCAGGGCGAGGGCGCCACCGGACTCGGGAAGCCGTTGAAGAGCATCCTGCACGGGAGGGCCGACATTCCGATCTTCACGGCCTCGATCGGCCCAGCGGGTATTGCCTGCAGTGCTGAGGTTGCGGATGGCCTGATTCCGGTGTGGATGAACCCGGAGCGCATGGATCTGATCGAGCCGCACCTCGGAAAGGGGTTTGCCAAGGCCGGCGGTGGCAAGAGCCTGGACGCATTCCGCATCGCTCCCTTCGTGGGCGGTGTCCTGGGAGATGATCTCGAGCAGTGTCGTATGCCCATGCGCGGGATGATGGCTCTCTACATCGGAGGAATGGGTGCGCGCGGGAAGAACTTCTACAACGACTATGCAACCCGGCTTGGTTACGGTGAGGCGGCTGGGAAGATTCAGGACCTCTACCTCGACGGCAAGAAGGCCGAGGCGATGGCCGCGGTACCCAACGAGCTCATCGATGAGGTAGCGCTGGTCGGCCCGAAAGAACGGATTGCCGAGCGTCTCCAGGCATGGAAGGCTTCTCCGGTCACCGACATGTTGATCAGCGGGGGGCAGCCGGAACTCTTCGAAGTCCTGGCCGAGAACCTGCTCTAGCCCGACCACTCTGGTCGAATTATATTTGGAGAAACGATGGATCGGGATCACATCGTTGCACTCGACAAGAAGCGCGTGTGGCACCCCTACACGCCGATGGATCGCTACCGTGCGGAGGTCGATCCGATCGTCGTCGCGCGGGCGGAGGGCCCCTACCTCTGGGACGTCGACGGCAGTCGCCTGATCGATGCCAACTCTTCCTGGTGGGTCGCGTCGTTGGGCCACAACCACCCTCGGCTGGTGCAGGCGCTGAAGGATCAGGCGGATCGCAACTGCCACACGGCCCTGGCGGGTATGACGCATCAGCCGGCCAGCGAGCTTGCGGAGCGCCTGTGCGCGGTGGCTCCGGACGGTCTCGAGCACGTCTTCTACAGCGACGATGGATCGACCGCGGTCGAGGTCGCGTTGAAGGTCACGCTCCAATACTGGGCGCAGGCCGGGCACCCCGAGCGCAAACACTTCGTGGCGCTTCGGGAAGCTTTCCACGGTGAAACCCTCGGCGTCACTTCGATCGGCGGAGTGGAAGTGTTCCGTGCACCATTTGACGGAGTCGTGCTCGAAAATTTCTTCGTGCCGACACCGACACAGGCGGGTGGGCTCGATCCTGCGGTCGACGCGTTGCGTTCGGTGCTCGAAGCCCACGCGCACGAGCTGGCCGCGGTCGTCGTCGAGCCCGTGGTGCAGGGAGCGTCGGGCATGCAGATGTACGACCCAGCTTACCTGCGTGAAGCCCGTGAGCTCTGCGATCGCCACGACGTCTTCCTGATCTTCGACGAAGTCTTCACGGGCTACGGTCGCACCGGCCCGATGTGGGCTGCGGATCATGCAGGCGTGCTGCCCGACATCCTGTGCACTGCCAAAGGCTTCAGCGGCGGCATGTTGCCGATGGCCGCAACGCTGGTCACACCGCAACTCTTCGGAGGATTTCTCGGGGATGCGGATCGCGCGTTCTACTACGGGCATTCCTTTTGTGGCAACCCGCTGGGTTCCGCCGTCGCCGTCGAGGTGCTGAAGGTGTACGAGGAGGAAGGCATCCTCGACCGGGCCAAGCCGAAGGCGGAGAGAATTGCCGAGGCCTTCCGCGGCCTCGAGGCGCTGCCGGCCGTGGCGCGCACTCGCTGTTGCGGCATGATCGGTGCCCTCGATCTGG
>JAAELW010000307.1 GCA_024226235.1 bacterium | reverse complement strand
CAGGTCGTCGACCTGCGCGACAACCCGGGCGCAACGGTGGAATTTCCCGCGGGCATCGACGTGGCGGTCGACCCGAGCGGCGCGATGATCTTCATGCGCCCCGAGAGCCACGATGGCATCTCTCGGAACGGCGACGCAGACTCGGACGATTTCGTGGCCTACCTGCACCGTGGTCGCGACGCGATGGACGTGCTTCTGCCCACTGCGGAGTCCACGTCCCTCGCTGCGACCGAGGTTTCGCTCGCGACGGATACTGCGGCCGTGGCGGTCTCCGAGGGGGACCAGGGTGAGACCATTCTGAATGCCGACGGGGATACGGACGATTCCGTGCTCCACGTCTGCGACACCAGCGTCGCGCCGCTCACCTGCGAAAGCAGTGGCTTCGCCGTCACCGGCGCGACCCAGGCGATCGCTCCGGATTCGTCCCATCCGCGGGCCTGGGCCGTCGCGTTCCTGGTCCCGGAGTCCGGACAGGGGGCCTCTTCCCTGAATCCCGACGCCGACACGGACGACAACGTCCTCTTCCTCGCGACGAAGGACAGCCCGCCCCAGGTCGTCAACACCGGCTACGCAGCCGAGGATTTCGTGGTCGGTGAGGGCTTCGTGGCCTTCCGAGTCCCCGAGGCCGGGCAAGGCGGCGGCTCGCTCAATGCGGACGGCGATACATCGGATCTGGTGCTTCACGTGCTGGATCTCACCAAGGATCCGGACAGCGATCCCACCGCGATCCAATCCTCCGGAAGCAGTGCCGTGCTCTGTGAGATGGATATCTGCGATCCGACCGTTCCCTACCGCGTTGACGGACGAACGGTTCGCTTCCTGACCCGGGAGCCGGACGAGCAGCGCGATCTCAACGACGACCTGGACCAGCTCGACCTGGTGGTGCAGCTCCTCAATCTCGACGCCCAGATTGGCGAGCAAGTCCAGGTGGTCTCGGTGGTCGAGGAACTTTCGCCCGACGCCGAGAACCTCGGTCTGGGGCTGGATCCGTTGGCCACTCCGCCTTTCGACGATGGCAACAGCTCCCAGGTGTTGCTCGCGCGTGGGGTCTGCCTTGCGGATTCGGGCCTCTCATGCACCGCCGCCTCGCAATGCGCGATCGGTGAAGTCTGCTCGGCAAGCACCTGCCAGCGGCGCGGCGCGACCTGTGCCGGGGATGACGATTGCCTCGGCGGTAGCGGTGAGGTCTGTGCGCCCGATGTGGCGGCGATCGGTGCCACCAACTCGGATTCGGACAAGATTCCCGATGCCCTCGATAACTGCCCAGTCGACTTCAACCCGGACCAGGTGGACCAGGACGGGGACGGTGTGGGCGACGAATGCGACGTCGAGACCTGCGGAAACGGTGGCATTCCGGAAGGCTCGGAGGAGTGCGACGACGGCAATACGGACAATGGGGATGGCTGTTCCCAGTTTTGCCGGGTCGCGGGGTGTCAGGGTGACGTCAACCTGGACGGCCGGATCGACCAGACCGACATGGATCAGTTCGACGATACGGAAGGTTGCTTTGCGTGCGCCGGACCGGGCTGCAACGACCTCTGCGATCTGAACGGCGATGGGAACGTCAACAATGCCGATGTCTTCGAGCTGCGGTCGGAGCTCGGCTTCTTCTGCTCGGGTGTCCCGTTGAGTAGCGGTGGTGGGCCTACACCGATCTGCGGTGTCGGTGCGGAACTGGTCCTGCTGGTCCCGCTGCTGGCTCTGTGGCGGCGTCGCAAGCTGGGTGGCCGGTTTCTCGGCTAGCATCTGCTGCAGAACCAACGCCGGGGCTCGCTGCATCCCCCGGTCTGCCACCGAGCAATAGATGATGAGCGGACCCCCGGAACGGACCACCGATACCGAACGTCGGCGAGCCACTGTCCTGTTCGCGGACATCACAGGCTTCACGACTCTCAACGAGCGCCTCGATCCGGAGGAAGCCTACGAGATCGTCACGGGCTGCCTCAAGCTGCTCGATGGCATCGCCCGCAAGCATGGCGGCTCGGTCGACAAGTATCTGGGCGATGCGGTGATGGCGGTCTTCGGAGTGCCTCTGGCCATCGATGAAGCGCCCAAGGCGGCCATCAACGCGGCGATCGAGATGAGGCGCCGGGTACACGCCTTCAACGAGGAACATCGGGTCAGATGGCCCCTGGAGATCCACAGCGGAATCAACACCGGCCTGATGATCTCCGGTGAAGTGAGCGGCCCGATCCACCGCGAATTCGCGGTGATGGGAGACGCTGTCAACATCGCCGCCCGGCTGAAGGACCTCGCACCGAAGGGTGAGATCTGGATCGGTGAGGAGACCTGGCGGAGTACTCGAGATGAGTTCGAGATGGAACGCATGGCGCCGCTTCCGCTGAAGGGCAAGAACGAGAAGGTCCAGGTCTACGAGGTCCGGAGCGAACGCGAGCGGATCCATCGACGCGCTTTGGATGCCGACTCGCTCCTCTGGTCCAAGCTGGAAGGTCGCGACGTCGAGCTCGGCCAGATCACGAACGAAATTGCATCCCTGTCCGAGCGCGGTACCGGCGGTGTCATGGCAGTGGTTGCAGAGGCCGGGCTCGGCAAGTCCCGTCTGCTCCTGGAGGTGCGAGAGGGCTGCTCGGGAAACCCGGCCTTGTGGCTGGAAGGGCGCAGCGCAAGCGCGGGGGGCGCGCTTCCCTACCACCCGATTCGCGACCTGCTGCGCGGTTGGGCGGGGATCGACGCTGCCGCTGACGATCGGACTGCGCTGCTCGAACTCGGCCAGGTCCTCGCGCGCCTCGGCCTCGACGACGACGACCACGAGCCCTTTCTCGCGTCCTTGATGGGTATCCCGCTTCCACCGAGCCAACGCCGTCGGATGGAACACCTCGAAGGGGAGGCGCTCGAGAAGCTGATCCTGAAGGCGACGGGTGACCTGCTGCGGACGGCGGCCGCGGACCGACCGTTGGTGCTGGTCTTCGAAGATCTTCATTGGGCCGACCAGTCCACGATCGGGCTGCTCTGCGATCTCGTCCCGCTTACCGAGACCCTGCCGATCCTGCTCGTGGTCGTCTGCCGTCCGCGTTTTCCGGATACTTCCGATCGCTTCCTGCGCCACGTCGCCGAGGAGTGCGAAGCGCGCCTCACGCGCATCGAGCTGCAGCCGCTGGATGCTGTGGCCTCCGAGCGGCTGATCGACAACCTGCTTGCCGACGGAGACGTGCCCGCGAGACTGCGCGAGGTCATCGAGATCAAGGCGGCCGGCAATCCCTTCTTCATCGGCGAGGTGGTTCGCATCCTGATCGACCAGGGTGCGCTCGCGTTTCGGGGCCGGCGTCTGGTGGCACTTCGGCCCGTCGAGGCGATCGAGATACCCGGCACGGTCCAGGAAGTCGTGATGGCACGCATCGACCGTCTCGAGCTCCGTGCAAAGCGCATGCTGCAGGTGGTGTCCGTCGCTGGAGGTGCGACTCCGCACGAAATTCTCGAGGAGATCGTCTCGGACGGACACTTCGAGTCGGATCTGGCCCGGCTGATCGAGCTCGAGTTCCTGGAGATCCACGAGCAGGCCGGCCAACAGGTCTACCCTTTCAAACACCCGCTGATCCAGGAGGTCTGCTACGAGGGGATCCTGTTGGCCACCCGACGGGATCTCCATCTGCGCACGGCCGTTGCGTTGGAAAGTGAGGTTCCGGAAACCACGCCGGGATTCCACGGAATGCTTGCCTACCACTTCGGCCGCGGGAACGATCTGGAGAGCGCAGAGGAGTACCTCTTCAAGGCCGGTGACGACGCGGCCCGGGCGGCGGCCTCGAGCGAGGCGCTGCACTACTTCCAGGAGGCCTCGCGAATCTACCTCGAACTTCATGGGGAAGATGCCGATCCGGAGAAGGTGGCATCGCTCGAGACCAAGATTGCGCTGGCCAACTACCATCGTGGGCGCCAGCTCGAGGCGATCGATCACATCAATCGTGCGCTGGAACTGCGTGGAATCCCGATTCCGAAGGGCCGTGGGCCGCTTTTGCGGCGTACCGCTGGTGGGATCGCGGTGGTGCTCTCGAAGCTCTACCTGCCCTTCCTGCAGAGAAGACTGCCGAGTGCGACCGACCGCGATCGCGAGGTGGCAGACCTGATGTTCAAGCGGGCACGCTCCCAGACGACCACCGATCCGTTGCGCTTTCTCTCGGACACGATCGAAGCGATGCGTTTCAACACCACGGTCGATCCTGCCACCGTACCCGGCGCCGCCGGCATGTATGCAGGGAGCGCCGGCTTGTTCGCTTTCAGCGGGGTGTTCGGCGTGAGTCGGCGGTTCCTCGAGGAGGCGCGGCGGCAGCTGGATGGGGATGTCGTGGGCGAAGCCTTCCTGCTGCGCTTCTTCGAGTTCGTGCACGCATTCCTGGAGGGGCCCGACGTAGCCGGCGTCCCGGAGATCGACCCGGAACTTCTGGAGCGCAACGTTCGCGAGGGCGGCCTCTGGGACGTCTGCATGTATCTGGGAATGCTGATCAAGAAGAAGGTCTATCAGGGAGCCTTCTCGGAGGCGACGGAGTGGATCGAGTACCTGGGCAAGCTCGATGTGCTCTACGCCTATCGGGTCGCGCGGGAGAACTACCAGGGAGGCGAGGCCTTCCTGGCCGTGGAAACGGGTCGGTACGACGACGGAATCGTCGCGGCAGAGCGCTATTTTGCCGAGAATCGTGAGGTGCTGCCGAACCTCCTGGCCCTGGCGACCCGAGGCAAGGCCGAGGCGCTTGCCGGTCGTCTCGACGCAGCCGGCGAGACCCTGGCGCGAGCGGACCGTCTGGTCGCAAGCCAGACCCGGATTCCGCCGATGCATCTCTCCGCACATCACCGGACGCACTTGATCGTAGAAGTGGCGGCGATCGCTGCTGCTCTGGCGAAAGGAAACGGTTCCGAAGCGAGGGCTCAGCAGAAGGCTGCACGCGCGTCGGCCAAGCGCGCGCTCGGCACCGCGCGCTCCGTGGCCTGGCGCAAGCCCGAGGTCCTTCGCCTGATCGCACGCCTCGAGTCGTTGACCGGACACCACCGAAGGGCCCTGGACTTCCTGACACGAGCCATCGAATCCGCAGAGGGCGCGGGTCTTCGTCCGGAGTTGGCCCGCGCCCATCTGGCCGCCGCGCAGCTATTGGCGAAGGGCGGTCGGATTTCGGGTCGCGAATCTGCAGAGCATCGGAAGCGCGGTGAAGCCCTTCTCGATGAGCTGGATCTGAGCCATGAACTCGAACTCGGAGAGATCTGGACCGCGGGATGAAGCTCCTCCCTTCGCTGTTGTTGACGCTCGCGTCTGCACTGCTCTTCGCTCTGGCTTTCCCCCCGATCGACGCCAAGCCGGTCGCCTTCGCGGCGCTCGCTCCGTTCTTCATCGCGCTCCAGGGGCAAGGCAGGGGTCGCAGGGTAATGCTCGGCTGGCTCTGGGGGGTATCCGCTGCCTATGGCCTGGGGGTCTGGTTCGCGCCTTCGATGGCGACCTACTTCCTGCAGCCGGTCTGGGTGGGGTTCCTCCTCTTCCTCGCGGTGGCCACCTTCATGGTCGCACCGTACACGGTCCTGTTTGCTCTGCTGAGTCGACGTCTGGCGCGCCTCTCCGGGTGGGGCGCTTCGCTCGTCATCGCAGCCGGCTGGGTCGCCTGCGAATTGCTCCGCGGGCGCCTGTTTACCGGGACCACGTTCTTCATCGGCAATCCGTGGGGCCTGATTGGCTACTCGCAGGTCGGTACTCCGTTTGCGCAGGTGGCCTCCGTCTTCGGGATCTACGGGGTGGGCTTCGCAGTCGTGACGACCAACGCCGCGCTAGCCCTTGCCTGGCAAACGCGGAAGCGATTGGCAGGCGACCCGGGGTCATGGCTCGTGTCCGGATTGGGTGTCGGCGCGACGCTCGCCGCGGGCATCGCAGGTTTCGCCTTCGAGAGGACCGCTCCGCCCGTGTCCGGAGGGACACCCGTCGCGTTGGTCCAGGGCGATGTTTCGATCGGCGCCCGGTGGGACCGGGCGAGCTACGGCAAACACCTCGAGCACTACGTGCGGCTTTCGAGCCAGTCGCTTGCCGGTGAGGAGCGTCCGGTCCTGGTTTTTTGGCCGGAGTCCGCAATGACCTTTTTCCTCGAGGAAGAGCCGGCCTTCCGGCGCTCCCTTGCCTCCTTTCTCGGCCCCACGGATCTGGAACTCGTTGCGGGTGGTCCGCGCCGCACGCCGACGGGCTACACGAACAGCGTATTTCAAATTTCATCCGAAGGGCAAATCGAGGGACGCTACGACAAGCAGTACCTGGTGCCGCTGGCCGAGTCGCTGCCTTTCGCGAACCTGGAGATCATGCAGCGCAGCTTCGGAGAGGTGCGGTTCTTCGAGCCGGGCAAGGCTCTCCCGCTACTCGAGACCCGAGCCGGGAACGCCGGGGTGCTGGTCTGCAACGAAGCCATGTTGCCCGAAGTTGCCGCAGAGCGGGTGCGCAGAGGTGCCGAGTACCTGCTCAACCCCACCAACGACACCTGGATCCAACATCCACAGTACACCGCACTTCAGTTCGGCGTGGCCTCGATGCGCGCCATCGAGCAGCGTCGAGATCTCGTGCGCGTATCGACAGCCGGCCCCTCTTCGGTCATCGATGCTTGGGGGCGATCGGCTGAGGCCACAGCGCCGGGCGAAGCCGCCGCGCTTCAAGCCCGTGTTCTTCGCAGGAAAGGGCTCAGCCCCTACGCGCGCATCGGCGACAGCTTTGGCTTCCTCTGTGGTGCCGTTGCGCTGCTGGGGTTCTGGAAGGGGAGATGAGCATGCGGGACCCCGACTGGGACGAACTGCGGCGGATGTTGCCTGCCCGCTGTCTGCGCCCCAGCACGCTCCACTCGCTGACCTACCTGCTATGCGATCTCCTCGCGCTGGCCGGAGTCATCGCGCTGGCCGAGTGGGTGGCTTCGCCATGGCTGCAGCCCGTCCTTATCTTCGTCGAAGGCACGCTGTTCTGGGCGCTCTTCGTGATCGGACACGACTGCGGTCACGGCTCATTTTCTCGCCGTGCAGGTGTGAACACCTGGGTCGGCCATTTGGTGCACACCCCTCTGCTCGTTCCTTTTCATGCCTGGCGCATCAGCCATCGGCGCCACCATCGCCATGTCGGCGATCTGGACCGGGATGAAGGGTGGTTCCCGTATACGAGTGAGCAAATCCATGCGATGCCCTGGTGGCTTCGTCTACTGCGCTTCCAGGTGCCACTGGTCGCATTCCCCGCCTATCTGATGCGCGGCACACCCGGGCGCGCGGGAAATCACCTGAGCCCCGGGAGCGCGCTCTTCGAGGCCCATGAGCAGCGATCTGTGCGTGTGAGTCTGTGGGCCTGTGCGGTGTGGCTCGGTCTGCTGCTGATGGCGGCTGTGTCAATGGGTCCTGGTGCCGTAGTGAGGCACTTCGTCGCGCCCTACCTGGTGTTTGTGGTGTGGGTCGATCTCGTGACCTACCTGCACCACCAGGGGCCAGGAGTGCCCTGGTACCGGGGCTCGGCCTGGACGCCTGTGCGGGGGGCTCTGGCGACCATCGATCGCAGCTACGGGATCTTCGATCGCATCCACCACCACGCCGGATGGCACACGGCCCACCATCTCTTCTCCGGGATTCCACATTACCGGCTCGTCGAAGCGACGCAGGTGCTGAATCCGCATCTGCCCGACTACCAGCGAGATACGATGTCGGTGGGGTCGGCCGTCGTCTGGGCGTTGCAGCATCCCAGTGTGCCTGCTCGTGGCGATCGGGTCGAGCTCAGCCGCCTCCGCTGAGAGGACGCGGGTCGCGGCCGAACACGACGTGGTAGGCCTGGGTCTGGTTGCTCCGAAGGAAATGCAGCGAGCCCCGGAGGAAGAGCCTGAAGGCTCGGATCGTCGGTTCGCCGAACCTGTCGGCCAACTCGCTGGCGTGGGCCTCGAAGGAGTCGCCCCAGTCACGAATGGTCCACGCGTAGCTCAATGTGTCGTCGCTGAGCTCATGCACGTTGAATCCTTCGCGGATGAACGCTTCGACCAGGCCGTAGGGGTTCACGTAGGTGATCGGGCCCGGCCAGAGATACCTCTTCATGAAACGGCCGATCGTGAAGTCCCGGCGTTGCGCACAGAAGTCCGCCCAGACCCGTCCACCGGGTTCGAGATGTCGCTGCAGGAAGCGGGCCGCACGCGCGTATTCGGGATTGTGTTCGAAGGTTCCCATGAAGACCGCACCGGCAAAGGGACGATCGGGCTGATAGACGCGAAAGTTCACCTTCTCGATGCTGCAAGGCAGCTCCTGGGTGCGGATCAATTCGGACACGTAGTCGAACTGAGCGTCCGAGATCGTGATGGCGTGGACTTCGATGCCCTGACGTCCGGCGTACTCGACGAAGCAACCCCAGCCGCCGCCCATGTCGAGCACTCGATCACCGGGGCGCAAGGCCAGAGCGTCGATGGCCGTCTGCATCTTGCGCTCGACCGCGCGTTCGAGGGATTCGTGCTCATCGGCGTACAGGCCGTGGGAATAGCAACGCAGGCGATCGAGCCAGGGAAGAAAGAACTCCGCCGGCCGGTCGTAATGGAATGCGATCGAAGCGCGATCCTGGCGCAATCGCTGGCCGAATAGCAGCCGCATCGCGAGGCCGGCCCTTACCCAGAAGCTGGGTGCCAACTCCACCTCGTCGATCAACCGCAACACCTCTGTGAGATCTCCGTGAATGTCGATCTCGCCGCCCATGAAGGCTTCGCCGATCGCCAGATGGTCGCGGCGACCCAGGGCGTGGACGGCTGCCATGCTGTGGAAGACGATGCGCGCCTGCTCCTCACCGGGCGGAGTTCCGACGACCTCTCCGGAGGGACCGACCCAGCTTGCTGCGATTCCCGCTCGCTCGGTGAGCTGCGCCCATTCCGTCAGTACTTCCGATGTCTTCATGGGGGAAGGGTGACCCTGTGGGCTACTGCGTCTGTGCCGCTTCGCTCGATCGGTTCTTGTTCCCGTCGCACCGCATTTCGAGCAGTCCATCGCGAATTGCCCGGCCTCCCTCGGGTTCGAGAACCTCGAAGCGCGCCGCGCCATCCCGCACGGGGCCGATCCGAAGCGTGAGGGTCGAGGGCATTTGGACCATCGCGCTGAAGCGGGCCGCAATCCGGGTGACGCTTTCCGCGTTGCCGTCGAAGCACTCGGCCAGGACGCGAGACACGGCGAGCGCCAACGTGGCCGTGCCGTGAAGAATCGGCTCGGGAATGCCCGCAGCCGCAGCCACCGCGGCATCCGTATGGATCGGATTCCAGATGCGCGCGCACTCCGTGTAGACGAGAGCTGCGTTCGCCGCGATGGGAATCGAGTATTCCTTTGCTTCGTCGCCCATGGGTGCAGGCTCGAGCGTCTCCGGTGCGCCCTCGAGCGAGCGGTCCCCGCCCAGGACTTCGACACCGCGATACAGCATGCCGTACCACGTGGTCGCGACCGGCTGGCCGTCCGAGGCGACGGTGTCGAGTTTCGCCAGCTGGTAGGCGCCCGAGCGCCGCGCTTCGACCTTGGCGATGGTGGCATGCGTCGTCAGCTCCATGCCGGCACGCACCGGCTGGTGCAATTCGAGATCATGGCTGGCATGGACGCCGCGAATGCGGTCTCCAGCATCGAGGTCCGTCGGCATGCCACGTGGATCCAGGAAGAGCGGCCACTCGAAGCAGACCGGGAAGAGGGGATGGGCCAATACGTCCGGTCGCACCCGCGTATCGAGGTACCCGGCTGCCATGTCTTCCAGGCACGCTGCGTAGGCCATGGTCCAGCGCGCATCGATCCCATGCGTGACAGGCTCGCCGCGACGTCCAACGATTCCAGAGGAGATGGGCATGGCCGGATGCTAGCCAAT
>JAAELW010000306.1 GCA_024226235.1 bacterium | reverse complement strand
GGGGGCTTTGCCCCATCCATACGTGTGATTTCTTACCTCGGGCCCCGCTTCTTCACTGTCGCGGGGGGTGCGTTGGCGGGGGGGGAGTGGGGACAAGGATTGGCGGCACATCGTTTCAGGAGGCCTGCGCGGTCATGGCGGAAAGCGGAAAGATCATCGGAATCGACCTGGGAACCACCAATTCGGTGGTTGCCGTGATGGAGGGCGGACAGCCCACGGTGATTGCGAACGAGGAAGGGGGGCGCACGACGCCCTCGGTCGTGGCCTTCACGGACGACGGCGAGCGGCTGGTCGGAGCGGTCGCCAAGCGCCAGGCGGTGACGAATCCAGAGCGCACTGTCTACTCGATCAAGCGCTTCGTCGGCCGGCGCAAGAGCGAGGTTCCGGAGGAGACGAGTCTGGTTCCGTACAAGGTCGGAGAGGGCGCGGAAGGCGTCGCGGTGATCGAGATCGATGGCAAGCCGTTCACGCCGCCCGAGATCTCGGCGATGATCCTGCAGAAGCTGAAGAAGGCAGCCGAGGACTATCTGGGCCAGGACGTGACGGGTGCGGTCGTCACCGTGCCTGCCTACTTCAACGATGCCCAGCGCCAGGCCACCAAGGATGCGGGCAAGATCGCTGGCCTCGACGTCAAGCGAATCATCAACGAGCCCACCGCAGCCGCCCTTGCCTACGGCCTCGACAAGCAGAGTGACGAGAAGATCGCAGTCTACGATTTCGGTGGCGGCACGTTCGACATCTCGATCCTCGAAGTGGGCGAGAACGTGGTCGAGGTGAAGGCCACCAACGGTGATACACACCTGGGTGGCGACAACCTGGACCACCGGGTGATCGAGTATCTGGTGGCCGAGTTCAAGAAGGACCAGGGCATCGACCTGACTGCCGATCCGATGGCGATGCAGCGTCTGCGCGAGGCCGCGGAGAAGGCGAAGATCGAGCTCTCCACCTCCCAGACGACCGACATCAACCTGCCCTACGTGACCGCGGACCAGAGTGGTCCGAAGCACATGAACCTGAAGCTCAGTCGTGCCAAGTTCGAGCAACTGATCGAAGACCTGGTCGAGAAGAGCCTCGAGCCGTGTCGCAAGGCGATGGCCGATTCGGGCCTTTCCGCCGGGGATATCGATGAGGTCGTGTTGGTCGGTGGTTCGACCCGCGTGCCGCTCGTGCAGCAGAAGGTCACCGAGTTGTTCGGCAAGGAGCCGAACAAGACCGTCAACCCGGACGAGGTGGTTGCGGTCGGTGCGGCAGTGCAGGGCGGGGTGCTGGCTGGCGACGTGAAGGACGTGCTGCTGCTCGACGTGACGCCTCTCTCCCTGGGCATCGAGACCCTGGGTGGCGTGATGACCGCCCTGATCGAGCGGAATACCACGATTCCGACCAAGCGCAGCCAGGTGTTCTCGACGGCAGCGGACAACCAGCCCCAGGTGGAGATCCGGGTGATGCAGGGCGAGCGCGAGATCGCGTCGGCCAACCGGGAGATCGGCCGCTTCATCCTGGACGGGATTCCGACGGCACCGCGCGGTGTGCCCCAGATCGAGGTGGCCTTCGACATCGATGCCAACGGCATCCTCGCGGTGCATGCGAAGGATCAGGCATCGGGCAAGGAACAGTCGATCCGTATCGAGGGCTCGAGCGGCCTGTCGACCGAGGAGATCGACCGGATGATGGACGACGCGGAAAGCCACGCCTCCGAGGACAAGGACCGCCTTGAATCCGTCGAAGCCCACAACCAGCTCGACTCGTTGATCTACCAGACGGAGAAGACACTCGTCGACAACGGGGACAAGCTCGACGAAGCCGACAAGAAGGAAATCGAAGAGGCGCTCGCGGCGGCCAAGCAGGACCTGGAGAGCAACGAGAAGGACCGGATGAAGGATGGCCACGCCAAGGTCGAACAGGCCATGCACAAGGTGGCCGAGGTGCTCTACAAGGCCCAGGGTGATGCGGGTGGAGATCCGACGGCCGGGGCCGCAGGCGCCGACCCAGGCGATGGCCCGACCGGCGGGAACGATGACGATGTGATCGACGCCGAATTCTCGGAGGAGAAGTAGGGCCCCTTGGAGGAGCTGGAACCCACGAGCGAGGAGGTCGCCGCGGTTCAGGACGAAGTCGAGGAACTGCCCGCTGAGCTCCCGATCCTTCCTCTGAAGAACACGGTGATCTTTCCGCACCTGCTGGCGCCGCTGTTGGTCAATACCGAGCGGTCGAAGGCGCTGATCGATGCGGTGCTCGTGAACCCCGAACGGCTGATGATGAGTGTCGCGGTGAATCGCTCGCTCGAGGGCAGCCCGACCACGGAGGACGTGCATCGCACGGGAACCGTGCTTCGCATCGTGAAGATGCTGAAGTTCCCGGACGATTCCTATCGGCTGCTCGTGCAGGGTACCGGGCGCGCCAGGGTGACCGAGTTCACCGCGGAGGACCCGTTCTTCCGCGGGTGCGTCGAGGCCCTGGAGGATTGTGGTGATGCCGAGGCGGTCGAGGCATTGGCCCTGACCCGCGAGGTGCGCGACCAGTTCGTAGGGCTGGTCTCCGAATCGAGTCGGCTCTCCGATGAGCTCCAGGTGCTGGCCATGAACGTGGAGGAGCCGACCCGGCTCGCCGATCTGGTCGCCTCGAACCTCGAACTCGACATTTCGGGCAAGCAGGCCTTTCTCGAGGAGCTCGACGTGGTGGCGCGGCTGCATCGCGTGCGCGACGAACTGCGGCGCGCCGGGGACGCGATCCAGATCGAGAGCGAGATCCGCGAGAAGGTCCAGAGCGAAATGGGCAAGACGCAGCGCGAGTACATGCTGCGTCAGCAGTTGGACCACATCCGCAAGGAGCTCGGCGAGGCGGAGGACGAGGACGCCGAAGCCGATGCCCTGCGATCGAAGATCGACGCAGCGCGAATGCCCGAGGAAGCCGAGAAACAGGCGCTTCGGGAGCTGGAACGCCTCGAGCAGATGCCGCCGGCCTCCGCAGAGCATGGCGTGATCCGCGCCTACCTGGAGTGGATGGTCGACCTGCCCTGGAGCGAGACCAGCGAGGACCAACTCTCTGTCGAAGACGCGCGGCGCATCCTCGACGAGGACCATTTCGGTCTCGAAAAGGTCAAGGATCGGATCGTCGAGTACATCGCCGTGCTGTCGTTGAAGCGAGACCTGCGCGGGCCGATCCTCTGTTTCGTCGGGCCACCGGGAACCGGGAAGACCTCGTTGGGCCGTTCGATTGCGCGGGCTCTCGGACGGAAGTTCGAGCGCCTCTCACTAGGTGGCGTGCGCGATGAGGCCGAGATCCGTGGACACCGCCGCACCTACGTGGGCGCGCTGCCGGGTCGCATCATCCAGGGAATGAGGCGGAGCGGAACCCGGAATCCGGTGTTCCTGCTCGACGAGGTCGACAAGGTCGGCGCCGACTATCGGGGGGATCCCTCCTCGGCGCTGCTCGAGGTTCTCGACCCGGAGCAGAACTCGGCGTTCAGTGACCACTATCTGGAGGTTTCCTTCGATCTCTCCCAGGTGCTGTTCATCGCCACCGCGAATCAGATGGAGCCGGTTCCGGCTGCACTGCGAGATCGCATGGAGGTGATCGAACTGCCGGGCTACACGGAGGAAGACAAGGTCGAGATCGCTCGCCTATTCCTGATCCCCCGGCAGCGTGAAGCGAATGGTCTGGCCGAGGTCGATCTCAGCTTCAGCGAGGCGGCGTTGCGCACGGTGATCGGCAGCTACACCCGCGAGGCTGGAGTGCGGAATCTGGAGCGCGAGCTCGGAAAACTCTGCCGAAAGGTCGCCCGTCGTATCGCAGAGGGTCAGGTAGCAGACGGCGAGTCGGTGGCGATCGATGCGCCGGACCTGGCCGAGCTACTCGGACCGATCCGCTTCGAGCCCGAGCTGGCCGAACGCACCGGCCTGCCGGGCGTGGCGGTGGGTCTGGCCTACACCCCGGCCGGTGGTGACATCCTGTTCGTCGAGAGCACGATGATGGAGGGCCGGGGCGCCCTCAAGCTGACCGGCTCGCTCGGCGACGTGATGCGCGAATCGGCGGAAGCGGCGCGCACCTGGCTCCAGGCTCGTGCAGAGAAGTTCGATCTCGAGCCTGAGGCGTTCGAGAAACGGGATTTCCACCTGCATGTGCCCGCGGGCGCAGTTCCGAAGGATGGTCCCTCCGCGGGCGTGGCCATGGTCACTTCGCTGGCTTCCCTGATGTTGGGCCGGAGCGTCGCTCCGGAAGTCGCGATGACCGGTGAGATCACGCTGCGCGGCAAGGTGTTGCCGGTCGGCGGCATCAAGGAGAAGGTGCTTGCGGCCAAGCGCTCCGGGATCCAGCGCGTCGTGCTGCCCGAACGCAACCGGCGGGACGTCGAGGAGATCCAGGCAGAGCTGCTCAAGGGGCTCGACTTCGACTACGTTTCGTCCATCGATGAAGCTCTCGACCGGATCCTGCTCCCTGCCCAGCCCGCCTGAACGATTTGCGGCGACGGCCCTCGCGATCGTGGGCCTGCTCGCCTCGGCTTGCGTGCTTCCGGGCACTCACGCCGAGGTCGTCGCCGATCGCGACGCGCAGAACGCAGAGCGGGAGGCCCTCGAGGGCCGGGTGGAGCATCTCCTCGCCTCGAACGAGAGCCTGAGTGGCGAGCGTGTGGCGTTGCTCGAGCAGGTCGAGGATCTGCGCGTGGTTCGCGAGGGGCTCGAGGGGCGAAAAGGAGAGTTGGAGGCCCAGGTCGACGGGTTGACCACGCGCCGGGACGAGCTCGAGAGCCACCTGGAGGCCCGTGAGCGAGAGGTTGCAGAAGAGCAGCAGGAAGTCGGGAAGCTGCGCCACACCTACGACGATCTGGTGACGGAGCTGCAGTCGGAGGTGGCGGAGGGGCGGATCGAGATCGAGCGCCTGCGTGAAGGGCTGCGCGTGAAGCTCGCACAGGACGTGTTGTTCGCGAAGGGCTCGGCACGGCTTTCCGCGGAGGGACGAAGCGTTCTGGTCCGTGTAGCGTCGCGGCTTGCGGCCGACGACCACCGCGTGCAGGTGCAGGGCTACACCGATTCCCAGGGGATCCGCGGTCGGCTGGCCCAGATCTATCCGACGAACTGGGAGCTTGCCGGTGCGCGGGCCGCCGCAGTCGTCCGCGTCCTCGAACGCGAAGGTGTTGCCGCCGGTCGGTTGACTGCGGTTTCCCATGGCCCGCATCATCCGGTCGCACCCAACGATACGCGCGAGGGTCGCGCCCGGAACCGCCGCATCGAAATCCGGTTGCTGCCCACCGGAGGCGCCGATGCGACGCCATCGGTGGGCTCTGACTGAGCGTCGTCGCCTCGTGAATCCGGCGCGGGAGCGTCTGGCCCGCATCCACCGGGCCGCCCTTGCTGCGGTGGATCCGGAGGCCTGTGTGGCCGCAGTCGCGGAGGGGCTCGCGGCAGGTCGCTCGCTCCGCGTGGTCGCCGCCGGCAAGGCTGCGGCACCGATGGCCCGCGCGCTTGAATCCGCTTGTAGCGACAGGATCCGCGAGTGCTTCGTCGTGACGAAGGATGGCCACGGGCTGGAGCTGGCGAACGGGCGAGTCACCGAGGCCGGCCATCCCGTTCCCGACCGACGCAGTGAAGCCGCTGGATGCGATGTGCTGGCGGTCGCCAGTCGGGCGACCCGTGGCGAGGCCTTCGTGCTGTTGCTCTCGGGCGGTGCTTCGGCGCTGCTCTGCGCTCCGCTACCGGGCCTGGCGCTGGCGGATGTCGCAGCTGCGACCCGGGCTCTGCTCGAGGCAGGTGCCGACATCGAAGCACTGAACACCCTGCGCAAGCACTGTACCCGCGTGTCGGGGGGGCGGTTGGCCCGCGCGGCCTCGGATGCCTCGGAGATCCATGTACTGGCCATCTCTGATGTCCCCGGCGACGACCTGTCCACTTTGGCATCAGGGCCCTGTGCGCCCGACCGGACGACCTTCAGCGATGCGATGGCCGCGTCGCGGGGAGCAAAGCTGCCGCGCTCGATCCGCCAATACCTGGAGGCCGGAGCCGACGGCCAGGAAGACGAAAGCCTGAAACCGGGGGACCCGGCTCTGGGTCTGGTGCAGAGCAGGATCCTGGCCTCGAATGCGACGGCCAGGAAGGCCGCGATGGAGGCCGGACGCCGGCAGGGCCTGCGCACGATTTCTCTTGGAGGTGGGCTCGCTGGAGAGGCGCGAGATGCGGCAGGGCGCCTCGTGGGCCTTGCCCGGAGCCTGCAGCCGGAGGTGCCGACTCTGTTGGTCATCGGTGGCGAGACCACGGTGACGGTTCGGGGCGGCGGACGGGGAGGGCGATCCCAGGAGCTGGCGCTGGCCGCTGCGCTCGCGCTCGGGGACGCGTCGAATATCGATCTGCTCGCAGCCGGTACCGATGGGACCGACGGGCCCACCGATGCCGCCGGAGCGTTTGCCGATGCCGGGAGCGTTGCACGGGGGCACGCATCCGGCGTAGACGCGATGGCCCGGCTCGCCGACAACGATGCCTACACGTTCTTCGAGGCCGAGGGCGGGCTCCTCGTCACGGGCCCTACCCGAACGAATGTGATGGATCTGGTCCTTCTCGAGGTACGGCCGCCGAATTTCTGACCGGTACCGTTCAGGTACGGCCGCCGGGCGCGTGACCGTTACTCTCCGCGCGTGGCTCGTTCCGGCACTCCGTCCGTCTTCGCGTTGTCGACCCGTTTCCTGGTGCTGCTGGGGCTGATCGGACGCGCGGCCTGGATCTGGTTGACCATCGTGCTTGACGGCAAGGGTGTGTTTCGCGCTGCGCCCGGTGCGCTGGTCGACCGTCAGGTGGGCTTCGCTCGGCACTTCGTCGCGACCGCCAACCGCTTCAAGGGCGGTCTGATCAAGCTGGGCCAGGTGGCCAGTCTGCGGGTCGACGTATTGCCCGAAGAGGTGAGCGATGAACTGGCCCGGCTCCAGGACCGCGTGGAGCCTCATGCGAGTCAGGAAATCCGCGGGCAGATCGAGGCAGAACTCGGTCGGCCGCTGGAGGAGGTCTATCGCCGTTTCGAGGACGAGCCACTGGCCGCGGCGAGTCTCGGACAGGTTCACGAGGCCGAGCTTCCCGGCGGCGAGCGCGTGGCCGTCAAGGTGCTCTACCCAGGAGTCGAGCGCTCCGTGACGATCGATCTGCTGGCAGCGCGCATCGCCCTCTGGTTGTTCGACTGGGTGACCATCGCCGACCTCGGTCAGGTGCACGGGGAGCTGGCGGAGTCGATCCACGGTGAGATGGACTACGAACGAGAAGGGCGGGCGGCTGAGGAAGTGGCCGGGAACCTGGGCCGGGATCCGGAGGTCGCTGCCCATGTGCGTATTCCAGCGATCCACTGGCAGGCGACATCGCGCCGGGTTCTCACGATGGAGTTCCTGAGTGGATGCAAGGTGAACGACTCGTTGGGCGTCGAGGCGCGAGGCCGGGATGCAGAGAGCCTGGTCGTCTGGGCCACTCGCGCCTTCTTGCACATGATGTTCCGGGACGGCTTCTTCCACTGCGATCCGCACCCGGGAAACCTGCTCGTCTGCGATGACGGACGCCTGGGCATCATCGATTTCGGGATGAACAAGCGCATCGCTCCAGCCGTGATGGCCATGCTGCGCGAATCCCTGCTCTCGTCGATGAGCCGGGACGCGCGGCGCTATACCGACGCGCTGCTTGCCGCTGGAATGATCGATCCGCGCGATCGGGATGCGGTGGAGGCACTCGTGCGCATCTCCTTCGCTCCGGAGTACTGGAACCTGACGCCGAAGGAGGCCTCCGAGATCGATTTCAGCGTCTACCTGCGTCGCATGCGTTCCCAGCTGAAGAACATCCGCAGCTTTCGCCTGCCCGATGGGCTGGTGATGTGGTCTCGAGCCCTGACCCTGCTTCTCGGGCTGGCCACGGAGCTGGCCCCGGGCATCCGGCCCCTCGACGTGGTGGGTCCCTATGTGACGATCTTCCTGGCGGGTGATCTGCCGGGATCATCCAGCTGAGCGTGATCGCTCCTTCTGCCGGGATCATCCAGCTGAGCGTGATCGCTCCTTCTGCCGGGATCATCCAGCTGAGAATATTTGCTCCGCGAGGCATGGCGCCCCGGCCCGCGTTACCCTGCCCGACCATGTCCGCCAGCGCCGAGCAATCCGAGCAGATCACTGGACGTCTGGGCTTTGGAGTCCGGATCGACCGGGTGCAATAATTCGTGAATCGCGAAGGCGGTGCTCTCGTCTACAATTCCGGGGCCTGTCGGGGCCTCTCAACTGCTGGCGGATGAGCTGCCGGCAAATCAAACAGGAGAAACTCATGCGCTCCACTCTGTTCATTCTCTTGGCTGCGGTTCCGTTCCTTGTGGCGACCCACGCCCAGGCCAAGAGCTGCTCGACCTTCGGCATTCTCAAGTCCTTTGACGAGGCGGGCAGTACGGTCGAGGTCGAGTTCACCAAGGGCAAGGCCACGAAATTCTTCCCGCGGGTTTCCGGTGCCACCGGTGACATCACGAAGATTCCCGGGAAGTGTAAACGGCGGACCCTCAAGCAGACGACGGTGCCGGTCAAGGCCACCGGTGGAAAGCTGAGTGTGACGCAGATCCGGAACAACCTCAGCGGCAAGATGCTGAACGACACCGAGAGCGTCGAGTGGTTCAAGGCCGAGGTCGGGAAGATCATCGCGGCCGGCGAGCCCGTCGTGCTGGTGCTGCGCCCCGGCAGGAAGAAGACCGATCCGGTGCCGATGACGACCATCTACCTGCCCGCCACCGCCGAGGACATGGCGGAGATCCAGCGCCTGGAGGATCAGGTCACCGACGAAGACTAGACGTGGATCCGGTCCGCCTGATCGTCTATTCGGACTACCTCTGTCCGTGGTGTCATGTCGCCTCGTACCGTCTGCACCAACTGCAGGAGGAATGCGGCGCCGGCCTCGAGCTGACGTGGCGCAGCTACCTGCTGCGTCCGCAGCCCGAGCCCGGACGCGATCTCGAGAAGTTCATGCGCTACACGCAGAGCTGGATGCGGCCGGCCTCCGAGCCCGACACACCGGAGTTCCGGGTCTGGGAGAGCAGCGAAGGCCCGCCGACCCATAGTGTGCCTGCCCATCTCGTGGCCAAGGCTGCGGCCCGGCTCTCGGAGCAGGCATTCGCGCAGATGCACGATCGCCTGCTCGTGGCGTACTTCGAGGAGAGTCGAGACATCAGCCGGATGCCGGTGTTGAAGGAGCTCTGGGAAGAGCTCGGACTTCCGGCCGACGGATTGGCGATCCTGGCGGATCCGGAGCGGGAGCGTGCGCTGGTGCGCGAAGTGGCCGAGCAGCACAACGAGGCCCTCGAGGTGGGTATCACCGGCGTCCCCGCAGTGCGAGTCGAGGGACACGACGTGTTCGTGACCGGCGCCCAGCCGCTCGAGACGTATCGCAACTGGATCGGCCGGCTGCGTGACGGAGTGCTGGACGGGTAGGGACAACCCGTTTCGTTCGTTTCGTCGCGATCGTCCGTCGGGGTCTTCTTCCCGGGGAGAGCTTCTGGCTGGACGATCGTTCGGGAAGGGGTACGTTTCCCGGCCCTGGCAATCCGGGACGTGCGGCAGTGGCGGAACTGGTAGACGCACCAGCTTGAGGGGCTGGCGCTCGCAAGGGCGTGGAGGTTCGAATCCTCTCTGCCGCACCACCCGGGTGCCGAGAACCCCGGGGCCGCTAGGGGGCCGGTTCTTCCGCCGGCGCCTCGCTTTCCGCAGCAGGCGCGACCTCTTCGAAGCCTCCGGTCGCCGGGTCGGTGGGTGCTTCCTCGAAGCCGCCCGCCTCTTCCGCTTCCTCGGCCGGGGAGATTACCGCGGGGACTTCCTCGAAGAGCGTGGAGTCCGCGCTCTCCCGGGCGAAGTAGGCCAGGATCAAGCTGGTGAACATGAACACGACCGCGGCTGCTGTCGTCAGCCGCGTCAAGAAGTTGCCGGCACCGCGTGCGCCGAAAACGGTGTTGCCACCGCCGCCACCGAGGATCGCACCCATTTCAGCGCCCTTGCCCCGCTGGAGTAGCACGACGACGATGAGCACCACGCACACGAGGATGTGCAGCACGGTTACGAATAGGGTCATGGTGGCTCCTTGGGGGGAGTGTAGCGGGGCGACTAGCGGCCGGAATTTCCGATCTGACTAGCCGCCGAAATTCACGATCTGGGAGAAGCTCTCGGGTTCGAGGCTCGCGCCTCCCACCAGGGCGCCGTCGATATCGGTCTGGCTCATCAACTCGGCCACGTTGGCCGGTTTGACCGAACCTCCGTACTGGATGCGGATTGCCTCGCCATCGGCTCCGAATAGCTCTCCCAGCACGCCGCGAATCATCGCGTGTACCTCCTGGGCCATCTCGGGAGTGGCAGTCTTGCCGGTGCCGATCGCCCAGATGGGCTCGTAGGCTACGACGATCTCTGCGGCCCGGGCCTTGTCGATGCGGGCCAGGCTCTGACGGACCTGTCCGCCGACGAATGCGATGGTCTGGTTCGCCTCGCGCTGCTCGAGGGATTCGCCGCAGCAGACGATGGGCAGGATGCCCTGCGCAAGCAGGGCCTCGGCCTTGGCGGCCACGAACTCGTCGCTCTCGCCGAACAACGTGCGGCGCTCACTGTGGCCGACGATCGCATAGCTGCAGCCGACGTCGGCCAGCATTTGCGTCGAGAGCTCGCCGGTGAAGGCCCCCCCGGGTTCCGGGTGCACGTTCTGCGCGGCGAGGCAGACGTCGCTGCCACTGATCGCCTGGCCGAGGGCCTGGAGTGCGGTGGCCGGCGGTGCCAGCACCACGTCGGCGGCGGCGTCCTTCACGAGCGGCAGGAAGCCCTCTGCAAAGGCGAGCGCCTCGCCGACGGTCTTCTGCATCTTCCAATTGGCTGCGAGGATCGGTCTGCGTGCCAAGTTCACTCCTCCAACGCTGCGACACCGGGCAGCGTCTTGCCCTGGACGAATTCCAGGGAGGCGCCGCCACCGGTCGAGAGATGTCCAATGCGATCGCCGAGTTCGAGGCGGTTGATCGCGGCCACTGAGTCTCCACCGCCGACCACCGAGCGCGCTGACGAGCCGGCTACGGCGTCTGCCACGGCCTCGGTGCCCTTTGCGAATGCGTCCATTTCGAACACACCCATCGGGCCATTCCAGAAGATCGTGCGGGCTGCCGCTGCCTCCGCCGCGTAGGCGGCAGCGGTTTCGGGCCCGATATCGACGCCCATGCGCCCGTCGGGCACCTGGGCCACCACCTCGGCCGGCGCGTCGGGTTCGAGCTTCTCGACCACCAGGTGGTCCGTCGGAAGCAGCAGTCTTCGCCCGGCTTTGGCTGCTGCTTCCTCGACCCGGCGCGCGTCTTCAAGCCGGTCCGGCTCCACGAGAGAGTTGCCTGTGGGCTCTCCCCGGGCGGCGAGGAACGTGTACGCCATGGCTCCGCCGATCGCGAGCACGTCCGCATGGGGTGCCAGAGCTTCCAGCACCGCCAGCTTGTCCGAGACCTTGGCGCCGCCCAGCAGACAGAGCAGCGGTCGCTCTGGCTGGCGGACCACTTCAAGGTGCTCCAGCTCCGCGCGCAGCAGGTCGCCAGCGGCGCGCTTCGGCACGAGCCGGGCCACGCCTTGCGTCGAGGCATGGGCGCGGTGTGCGGTGCCGAATGCGTCGTTGACGAAGATGTCGGCCAGTTCCGCGAAGCCTCGGGCCAGGGCCTCGTCGTTCTTGGTTTCGCCAGGCTCGAAGCGCACGTTCTCCAGCAGCAGCAGCTCGCCATCTCCGAGCCCGTCGGCGGCGGCGCTGGCCAGGGGTCCGACCACATCCGGGCAGAAGGCGACCTTGCGTTCCAGCAGTTCGCCGAGCCTCTCGGCGACAGGCGAGAGTGAGAGTTCGAGCTTGCGCTCGCCCTTGGGCCGCCCGAGGTGGGAGGCCAGGACGACTCGCGCCCCGCCTGCGAGCAGCCGCCGCAGGCTGCCCGTCGCAGCGCGGATCCGCGTGTCATCCCCGATCTTGATGGGGTCGCCATGCTGGCCGCCCTCGAGCGGCACATTCAGGTCCGCGCGCACGAACACGCGCCGGCCCCTGACCCCTTCCGCGAGGAGCTCGTCGAGCGTCCTGGTGGCCACCGTGGTTAGGCGCGGCCCATGATCTCGGCAAGGTCCGCGACGCGGGTCGCATAGCCCATCTCGTTGTCATACCAGGAGAGGAGCTTGGCGAAATCGCCGCCCATCACCTTCGTGCTCTGCACGTCGAAGATCGAAGAGTGCGGGTTGCCGACGAAATCTGCCGAGACCAGCGGCTCGTCCATGTACTGGAGGATGCCCTTCATCGGCCCCTCGGCGGCGGCTTTGATCGCATCGTTGATGGTGGCTTCGTCGGTGCTCTTCTTGAGCTGGACCGAGAGATCGACCGCGGAGACGTCCGGTGTCGGGACGCGCATCGCGTAGCCGTCGAGTTTTCCGTTCAGCTCGGGCATCACGAGGCCGATCGCCCGGGCGGCACCGGTCTTGGTCGGGATCATCGAGAGTCCGCCCGCACGCGCGCGGCGAAGGTCGCTATGCGGCGCGTCCACGAGTCGCTGATCGGCGGTGTAGGCGTGGATCGTGACCATCAGGCCGCGCTCGATGCCGAACTCGGTGTGCAGCACCTTGGCCATCGGGCCCAGGCAGTTGGTGGTGCAGGAAGCGTTCGACACGATCCGGTGGTTCGCCGGATCGAAGTCCGAATCGTTGACGCCCATCACGACCGTCACGTCCGGGTCACCGGCCGGTTGCGTGATCATCACCCGCTCGGCGCCGGCGTCCAGGTGAAGCTGTGCCTTGTCGCGGCTGGAGAAGATGCCTGTGGATTCGATCGCGACCTGGGTGCCGAGCTTGCCCCAGGGCAGCTTGGCCGGATCGCGCTCCGCGGTGATCGGGATGGACTGGCCATCGACCACCAGATTGTCGCCATCCGCCGTCACATCACCCGGATAGCGTCCATGTACGGAGTCGTACTTCAGCAGGTGGGCCAGCGTGCTGGGTTCCACCAGATCGTTGATGCCGACGATCTCGATGTTCTTGCTCTGCATGGCACGGAAGGCCAGCCGGCCGATCCGTCCAAATCCGTTGATACCCACCTTGACCGTCATGCTGTCGCTTCCTCTTGGGTTGGGGGTTGGCGCCTGGTTGGCGCGAGCGGGGTGGCGATCCCAGTCGCCGCCGCATTGCCGGGGCGAGAATGAGCGGACCTGCTGCGCGGTCGTTCCATTCTGCCCATTACTGGCCCGTGATCCGGGCTGCCCTTCCGCCCGGATTGAACGCCGGGTTTCCCCCGGGGCTGCCCCGGGCGTGGGCGGACGGGAATGTAGCCACTTTCTCGGAGACTTCGCTCCCTCCGGCTCGGTGCCGGCCCCACAGGGCCTGTGCTCAGCGGCGGGGGGCCTTCTATGCTCGACTGCTCGCAGGGTGAGGGGAGGGGATGGTCGAGGCCGCGCGCAGTCGGAGAAGAAGATCTCCGATCGGAACTCGTCGCATGCTGGGTGTCGTGGCGGTGTTGGTGGTCGGGATCCTCGGCGGGGCGTTCTGGATGGATGCCCGCAATACGCGTCAGGACCGCTACCCGCAGATCGACGGCACGCTCAGGGTCTCCGGGTTGGTCGAACCCCTGCGCATTCTTCGGGATCGCGCCGGCGTGCCGCATATTCGCGCCGCCAATGAGGCAGACGCCTGGTATGGCCTGGGCTTCGTCCATGCCCAGGATCGGCTCGGCCAGATGCTCGTCGCGCGGCGCGCGGCGCGTGGTCGCAGTGCAGAGGTCGACGGCCCGGCGGCACTCGAAGCGGATCGCTGGGCCCGCACGCTGGGTTTTGCCCGGCTTGCCGCCACAGAGGCCGCGCGTTTGTCCGAGCCCGAGCGAGCGGTTCTGGAGGCCTACGCGGCTGGGGTGAACGCGCGGCTCGAACCGGTGGTTCGTGGCAGCAGGGTGGCTCCGGCCGGCGAGCCCGATCCCTTGGCCCTGGAGCCCTGGACGCCGGCTGATTCTCTCGCGTTGCAGAAGCATCGGGCCTGGACGCTCGGGGCCAGTGTCGAGGAATCGCTGGTCCTCGAAGCGCTGATTCGGACGCTCGGCCCGACGCTCGCCGGGGTCTTCTTTCCGTCCGGTGCCGGGCGAAGCTCGGCCCGTGCCCAGGGCCCCGCACTGCCGGTGGCCTGGCGGCCACCGATCGATCCGCTGCGGAGCCGCGCTGGCCACGCCGGGCAGGGGATCGGCAGCTCTGCGTTCCTCGTCGCGGGCTCGCGGGCCCGTCGGGGCGCGCCGCTGCTCGCCGCGGATGCTCATTATCCAGCGCGGCTGCCGGCTGAACTCCACCTGGCGGAGCTGCGAGGCGGCCGGCTTCAGTTGGCGGGCGCCACCGTGCCCGGTCTGCCGATCTTCTGGAACGGCTTCAACCCCGACCTCGTCTGGGCGGTGACCCATCTGCCGGCGGTGGTGACCGACATGGCCTGGGAGACGCTGCACACACAGCGCGACGGGCGGGTGCTGGATGGGCGGCGTTGGAGGCAGCTCGAAGAGCGGGAGGAGGAAATCCATGTGCGGGGTGCCGCGTCGCAAACGCTGATCGTGCGCGAAACGCCGAGGGGCCCGCTGGTGCACGAGCTGTTGAACCTGCCGGTGCCTGTCTCGGTGCGCTGGATGGGTGCCGAGACGCGCAATCCCATCGCGGGTTTCCTGGGGCTCGCGAGTGCGGCAAGCGTGCCACAGGGACGGCGCGCGTTGCGTCGGCATCCCGAGCCGGTCGTGGCCGTTCTGCTCGCAGACCGCCGCGGACGCGGTGCCCTTCAAGTGGCCGGAGCGCTGCCGGATCGCGACCTGCCCAGTGGCATCGTGCCGTTGCCCTCGACGAATGCGTCCTATGCGTGGGAGCACCCGATTTCGCCGGAGGCCCTGCCTCATCGGGCGCTCTCCCGTGCGCGTCCGTGGCTGATCGCGGCCGACGGGCCGCTGCCCGGCGGTCGGGCTGCGGGCATCGAGATGCTCTGGCGGTCAGGAGCCCGAGCCGGACGGCTGGCACAGCTGCTCCGCGATCGGCGCAACCAGCCCCTCGAGGAAGACGATCTGGTCACGTTGCAGGCCGACTCCCGGTCTGCGGTTGCGGTCGATCTGATGCGCAGCGCATTGATACGGGTCGGGAAGCAGCCGGCCGGCAGCTCCGAGGCGCAGGAGCTGATCGATCTGCTCCGGGATTGGGATGGGGACATGGGTGCCCAGCGGGTGGAGGCGGCCGCATATCATGTGTTCCTTGCCCGCCTGGCGCGACGTCTGTTCGAGCCCGAACTCGGATCCGAGCTGCTCGAGCGTCTGGTCGGGCTGCGAGGCATGGAGCTTTCCTGGCTGGTGGGACGCGCGCTGGATCCGCCTACGGAACTCGAACCGCTGGCTGCGCCGTGGTCGGATCCGAAGCGGGTGGATGAGGCCGTGCTGCGGAGCCTTCGGGAAACCTGGATCGAGCTCGCGGTCACGCTTGGGCCCAACCGGAAGAAGTGGGGATGGGGGGGCTTGCATCCACTCCGGTTCCTGTCGCGGCGGCCGGTCAGCCGTTGGCGAAGCGCCCCGGCCTTCGGTCCGTTTCCGCTCGGTGGCGACGCCACCACGGTGGCGTTCGGGGAGTACACCCCGCTCGATTCCTTTGCGGCTCGGGTCGTGGCCGTGCATCGACTGATCGCCGAAGCGGGAGACCTCGACCAGGCCCTGGTCTTCCTGGTTCCGGGCCAGACCGAGCAGGCCGGCCATCGCTGGCAAGCGGATGGAATCGGACGCTGGCTTCGCGGGCGACCGACGCTGTTGTCGACTCGGGATCCGGTGATCGACGACACCCGGGTGGCGGAGCTGCGGCTCGAGCCCGCACCCTGATCACGTGTTGCTCTACGCCACCGTTCCGGGCTTCTACGCCGAGGCCGAACGCGCCGCTCAGCCTGGGCTGCGGGATCGGCCGATCGTCGTGGGTGGCGACCCGCGCAAACGCGGGCTGGTCCAGGCCGCCACCCCGGATGCATTGGCTGCTGGCATCGCCCTGGGGATGCCGATGATCGAGGCGCTCGGCCGCTGCCCCAATGCGAAGGCGCTGCGTACCCATATGCGGGAGTACCGGGAGGTTGCGAAGCGTCTCCAGGCTGTCTTCCGGCGTCAGACCGAACGGGTCGAAGCGGCTGGGCTCGACGCGGCCTACCTCGATCTCGGCGGCTCTGATGAGCCGCTGGAGCGAGTCGCGGTGCGGCTCCAGAAGGAGGTGGCCGACGAGCTCGGGCTGCCCCTTCGGGTCGGCGCTGCACCCATCAAGTTCGTTGCCAGGCTTGCGTCGGAAGAGGCTGATGATGCAGGGTTTTTCTGGGTGCGTCCGGAGGGCTTGAGGAGCTTCCTCGACGCGCTTCGGGTGACACGCCTGCCCGGTGTCGGCCCCCGCACTGCAGAGCGGATGGCGAGCCAGGGGGTCGCCACGGTGGGGCAGCTACGGCGGATGTCCCCGGCTGCGGTGGAGGCCAGCCTGGGTGCCCATGGGCTCGGGATTCACGCCTATGCAATGGGGCGCGACGAGAGCCGCTTGCGCGTGGCCCCCCACCCTCGAAGCGTGAGCCAGGAATCCACGTTCGAAACCCCGGAACTCGATCGGGGCGTGCTCGAGGAGAGGCTTGGCGAACTGGCCGTGGATCTGGAGCGCAGCCTGGCGCTCGAGCGCTTGGCTGCGAAACGGGTCGTGTTGAAACTTCGCTACGACGACGGCGAGGGCACCACCCGGAGCCGAACCTTGAAGCGTCCGCTCTCGACGACCGCCGAGATCTCCGAGCTCGCCTCCGAGCTATTGGGCCACACCCAGCTCGGGCGGCCCGTGAAGCGCGTCGGCATCGCCGTCTCCCAGATCGTCCGAATCAGACACGACGACCGCCAGCTCGAGCTGTTCTGACATCAAGAAGTTAAGAAGCGGGGCCG
>JAAELW010000305.1 GCA_024226235.1 bacterium | reverse complement strand
GGGACTCCTCCGGACGATCGGTGGCGCCGGGTGTGTACTTCGTCCGCTTGCAGGCGGAGGGATACGAGTCCACGCGCAAGGTGGTGCGTATCCGGTAGCAGTTTGAGCGATCGGCCGAGAGGGCCCCCCGCGAGCGAGAGCGGTGGGGTCCCTCCCGTCCGGCCATTCGCCCCGACTGGTAAAGATTCCTCGAAGAACTGTCAGTTCTGACAGTCGATCTGCCCCTTCGCCGCTGCCATGATGGTCGCGTCGATCCGGAGGCTCGTTCAGCCGGTGTTCAGCCACGAGTTCACGCAACTCACCGAGAAGGGAACCCCGATGTCCTGCTTCTTCCGCACCGGCCTGCTGGCCACGCTGGCTCTTCCGCTTCTGCTGGCTCCCGCAAGCCAGGCCCAGTACGCGGAGGACTTCACGACCACGACCTACGAGGACACGCTGAGCACCTCCGCCGACTGGAACACCACCGACGGGGAACTCAAGCTCTTCCCCTTCGTGCCCACCCTCGCCGGTAGCTACGACACGCCGGGTCAGGCCTGGAAGGTGGCAGTGGCGGGTGATCATGTCTACGTCGCGGACGACGCAAATGG
>JAAELW010000304.1 GCA_024226235.1 bacterium | reverse complement strand
ATGCTCGCCCGCGAACCCGGGGTGCCGGGGACCGTGTTGGCCGACGACCGGATGAGTGCGGATCTGATCTGCGACGGCGTGCATCTGCATCCCGCCACGGTGCGGATGGCCGCCCGGGCCAAGGGGCCGGGGCTGCTTCTCGTGACCGATCGGATCCAGCTGCCGGAGGACCGGGAAGAGGACTTCGGTGCCGGGGCGATCTACGACGATGGCAGCGCGATGCGGCTGGCGGATGGGACGCTCGCCGGCTCGACGCTGACGCTCGATCGGGCGCTGCGCAACGCGGTGGAGTTTGGGGCGATGTCGAGGCTCGAGGCGGTGGCGGCAGTGACGCTGCGGCCGGCGCGGCGGCTCGGGGTCGAGGCCGAGCGCGGGACCCTGCGGCCAGGAGCACGAGCGGATTTCGCGGTTCTGGATGCCCGAGACCACGTCGTGCAGACCTGGCTCGCGGGAGAGCAAACCCACACGAGCTGATCCGCGGGCCTCCTGCAATCGCCCGCAGTCCCACAAGCTCCACCTCGCAAGAACCCCGCCCCGCCCAGGCGTTGCCTCAATCGCTGCACCAACTCCCCTCGGGGGCCCGGCGGAGCAATCTTCTGAAGCCGCTACGCGCTTGCCTGACACTTCCTGTGGGTTGAAACCACCACAAGACCAGAGATACACGGCACCCATCGCCGTCGACCGCGTCCGCGGTGGATATGCGGGGGTGACTGAGAAAGTGGCCCTTTCTGTTGCTGGATCGGCCCTGAAATGGAGTTGGACTGGTGTTGCTCGGATCAATCGCGCGGGGCTTTCTCGCTTCTTCCCTATTCGCTCTTCTCGCACTCCTGACGCCGGTCGAGGCTCACGCGACTGCATACGACGTAACCTGGGAAGTGGATCTCACCACCGACAACTTTCGCAGCGGTGCAGGTGGAGACACGGTGTTCGGCGTCGTGCCCCAGGACTTCACCTACTCGGTCACCATGCGCTTCGACGACGCAGTGGCCCCCGTCCTGGCTCTGCCGGCCGGAACTTCGACCCCCTACGGTCCTCTCGCCTACGACTTCTGGGGGTACGGCAAGGACGCGATCTCCGGAAGCGCCGGAGCCGGGAGCAAAACCTGGACCTCCGCCAATTTGATCCATTTTTCCGCGTACGGAGACGTCCCGGCCTCCCACTCATGGTT
>JAAELW010000303.1 GCA_024226235.1 bacterium | reverse complement strand
GATGAAGCCCACGATCGCCGGAACGCCGCCCACGATGTAGAGCACGCTCACCAGATCGACGGTTCCCTGCGACTCGTTCTCTTCTTCCATGGGGCCTCCAGCCGTACGCGCACACTAGCGAGCTGCTATTCCAGCGTCGAGTCTGCGCACCGGCCCCCCCCCCGCCAGCAAACGGCGCCGGGTCGATGCACCGGTATCCTCCGACCGACGGGAGGGGGGGAGTGGGACGCAGGCGCATGCTCGCCATCGTGGCGGGCGTCTATGTGATCGAGGGGTTCCCGATGGGAATCTTCAGCGATCTGTTGCCCGTGTACTGGGCCCAGATCGGCGTGCCTCTCGAAACGATCGGCGCCCTATCGGGCCTCGGCCTGGCTTGGGCAATCAAACCGCTCTGGTCACCGCTCGTGCAGCGGTTCGGTGAGCGGCGAGCATGGATCAGTGGCTCGATGGCGCTGGTGGCAGCCGCCCTCTTCTTCGGTGGCAGCGACCAGCCCAGCGCAATCACACTATGGGTCGGAACGGGTCTTCTGTGCGCCGCTTCCGCCACCCAGGATATCGCGATCGATGCGTACACGATCGGGCTGGTACGGCGTGGCGAAGAAGGCCTGGCAAATGCGGTGCGCATCACGACATACCGCGTCGGGGTGATCCTCGCCGGAACGCTGCCATTGTTGCTGGCCGGTCCATTCGGCTGGCGAGCCGCGCATCTGGCCGGTGGGGCGATCGCTTCGCTACTGGCATTGGCCACCTGGCTCGCGCCGCGCGTCGACGATCCGGAACACGGACACCCTCCCCTGCGCCATGCCTTCCAGACCTGGCGGAGTCGCGGCGCAGTGGCGGGCGTACTCGGCTTCGTGCTGCTCTATCGCGTAGGAGACATGGCGATGGCGCCGATGTTGAAGCCCTTCTGGGTGGAGCGCGGCCTGTCGAACGAAGAAATTGCACTGGTCTCGACGACCCTCGGCACGGGCGCCACCGTCGCTGGTGCTGCGATCGGAGGCTGGATCGTCAGCCGTATCGGGATCTCGCGTTCCCTCTTCTGGCTCGGCGCATTCGCCCTCGCCTCGAACCTGGGCTACGCGGTTGCAGCGCAGACCGGCATGCCGCGGGAGGCCATCTATGCCGCATCCCTGGTCGAGTCCTTTTGCGGCGGACTGGCCGCCTCAGGCTTCCTGGCGTTCCTGATGCGCATCTGCGAGCGCGAGTACGCAGCCGTCCAGTACGCAGTTCTCACCGGCGCCTATGCCACAGCCGGCCGCCTGCTCGGGATGGGATCGGGCTGGGCCACCGAGCAGGTGGGCTTCGCCCTCTTCTTCGCCGCCACAGCGGGCCTCGCCCTGCCCGCCTTCACGCTACTCCCCCACGCCGCCCGATGGGTCGCCTCCATCCCTGAAGAACCCAATCCCTGAGCGTCCCCTCTGATGCGTTCAGCTGCGCCATTCGGGGGGGACGGATGCCAGATCGGCCTCCACCCGCAGGTTCTGGAGCCGGGTCTCCAGACGTTCGATCTCGCTGCGGTGCCGCCGGATCTCCTGGCGCAGCCGATAGTCCAGGGGCGCATCCACAGCAGTCGCACCGGGGATCGGCGGCGCGATCTGCCACGGCTCAGTGGAGGCGGCGATCTCTTCCAGCTTCTGCTCTGAGGCTGCGAGAGCCATTTTCTCCCCAGCCAGGGCCTCGCGCACCTTGGTAAAGCGTCTCCGCCACTCGGCGGGAGTGCGACCACCCTTCTTCTCGATCTCGTAGCTGCGGCTGCCCGGGAGCTCCAGAAGCCTGTCCAGCCCTACCTGGGGCCGATCCGCCTCGGTCCACCCGGGGGCCGCCCAGATCCAGATGAGCAGAGAGACGAAGATCGGGAGCCTGGGCGGAAAGAAGCTTCGGGGCGCGGCCATGGGTCCTCCTGGGCCTTTTCGAACCCTATGGGAGCCTGCAGGATAGCGGCCCAGCCGGCCAGGGATCGAGGTCAAGCGCCCAGGGGATCCGCCGATACGGGGTGATACCCCATGGGCCACGCGGCCCTTCAACAGGTCTGAGGAAGCACGATGGAACGGGAGACTCTGTACCGGCTGCTCCGGCTCGGTATCGAAAAGGGAGCCTCGGATATCCACTTCCAGGTGGGGAATCTCCCGTTGTACCGCTTCAACGGAAACCTGGTCGAGCTCCGCTACAAGGTCCTCGAGCCCAGTGACACCGAGGCTATCGCGAGCATGCTGTTGGAGGACGGCCTCCACGGTGAAGTCGCCGACTTCAACGAGCTCGACCTCGCGTACGAACTGCCCGAAGAAGGCCGCTTCCGGGTGAACATCTCCCGCCAACGCCGCCATTTCAACATCGTCCTCCGAGTCATCCCGCTGCAGATCAAGGGATTCGACGAGTTGAATCTCCCCGGCGTACTGAGGGACATCGCCCAGGTCACCCGCGGCTATGTGCTGGTCACCGGCGCGACCGGCATGGGAAAATCGACCACGCTCGCGGCGATGCTGAACGAGGTCAACCGGCTGCGGAAGGCCAAGATCATCACCATCGAGGATCCGATCGAGTTCGTGTTCAGCCACGAGAAGTCGATCATCACGCAACGAGAGATCGGCACGGATACCGAGTCCTTCCCTGCAGCGCTACGCGCCGCCTTGCGCCAGGACCCTGACGTGATCATGGTCGGTGAAATGCGTGACCTCGAAACGGTGGATACCTCTCTGAAGGCCGCCGAAACGGGCCACCTGGTCTTCTCGACCATCCACACCTCCGATGTCGCATCCACCATCAACCGCCTGGTTTCGTTCTTCCCGACCGAAGAGCACCTGAACGTGCGGGCGCGCTTGGCGGACAACCTGAAGGCGATCGTCTCGCTCCGGCTGCTCGTGAACAAGAAAGAAGACGGCCGGGTTCCGGCAGTCGAGGTCCTGCGCATGACGCGGTCGATGCAGGAGTGCATCCGGGATCCCGCCAAGACACCCGAGCTCACGGACTACATCGCCCGCGGTCGTTCGGAAAAGATGCAGACGTTCGACCAGCACCTGCTGGACCTGCTGAAGGCGAACAAGATCAGCATCGAAACCGCGCTGGCTGCAGCCTCCAATCCGACCGATTTCCAGACGACACTTTCGCTGGAAGGCCACGATCACGAAGTCGGTGTACAGGACGAGAAACCGGCCGACGATCTCGAGATCGAATCGGACGGAAGGTTCTAGTGATGGCCGCAACCCCTGATGCCCATTCGAATCCGATAGCCACAACGGACCAGGAGACCCCGGTCAACCGCTCGCTGGCCGCGTCGCTCGGGCGCGCGGCAGCTCGTGCGGCAGAGCAGACGGCCGGTGGCGCGGCACTTCTGCTCATCTGCGACCCCTCCGACGATCGACCCCGACTGCGCGCTGCGGCAGGGCTCGACTCTCCGGAGCAGGCTCGCGAGATGTCCCGATCCTTGATGCCGCTGATCCAGGACGTGATGACCACCGCTGCCCGTCAGGTGCGCGAGGGCGACCCCGCGAACTTGCCCCAGCAAGCAGGTGGCGTACTCGCCCTTCCGCTACAGGCGGATGACGGCCCCTGCCACGGCGTCCTTCTCGTGCTGTGCCCGCGGGAGCCGAGCCTCGCCATCGCGGAGAATGCGGCCCAACTCGCTAGCTCGGCCGCCCTGCGTATCGACCACGAGGCCCTACGAGACCGGGTGCGCGAACTGGAAGGCAAATCCTCCCAGACGGGCAACTCGACCAGCCAGGGCGGCGAAGAAATCCTGAAACTCTCCGAGGCCCTGTTTGCCCAGGACATCGAACTGCTGCAGAGCCAGGAGAAACTCGGGAGCGTCCAGAAACTCAAGAACGACTTCATCCAGAAGATGTCCCGCGAGCTGCGCACGCCACTCAACAGCATCATCGAGGCCGTGATCTCCGTGCTTGCGGGTGAGAACGAGAACCTCTCCCAGGCGGGCAAGGCGAGCCTGCGAAGCGCACTCGACGAAGGCACGGCCTTCCTTCGCACCCTCCAGAACATCCTCGACCTCTGGAGGCTCAAGCAGGGAGAGCTGCCGGTCTCTCAGCAGGCCGTGAACTTCCGCGAAGTCGTCGAAGAAGCGATCTTCAGCGTCCAGGATACGCTTGGCGAAAAGCCCGTCGTGATCGAGAAGAAGATCGCCGAGCCTCTGCCTAAGCTGCGAACGGATCTTCCCAAGGTGAATCAGATCCTGTTCCTGCTGCTCGACAATGCGGCCAAGTTCATCGAGCAGGGACGGATCGAGATCTGTGCCGAAGTGCTCGACGACCGGCTTCACTGCACGATCGAAGACACGGGTATCGGGATCTGTGCCGACGACCAGGAGTTCATCTTCGAAGAGTTCTTCCAGGTCGACGACACCGCATCGTGCGACTACCGCGGGGCCGGACTCGGGCTGACCCTGGTTCGTGAGCTTCTCGAACTCATGGACGGCGAGATCGAACTCTCGAGCGAGGTCGGCCACGGGACGCGCGTCGGCTTCACGGTGCCCGTGACGCTGGCCTAGAAGCGCAGCCGTCTCTGGCTACTCCTCGGCGACTTCGTCTTCGACCGCGTAGTCCGGCGAGATGTGGCCGGCGGCCACCTCTCGCAACGCGGCCACGATCTCCCTGTTCTCGTCCGTCTGGACCAGACTGGAAGCGCCCTTCTTGAGCTGCTTGGCGCGGATCGCGACCATCTGCACCAGATGAAAGCGGTTCGGGACCTTGGCTGTGCAGTCCTCGATCGTGATCCGTGCCATGACGATCCTCCGGCGGGCGGCGGGCAGCCCGTCTTCCCCCTGGGGGAGAGCAACTGCGCCTGATGGATGGGGACGACGCAGGCTAGCAGCCGCCCAAAAGAAGGAAACCCCGGCCGGCAATGCCGGCCGGGGTCCCAAGACCTTCCGCAAAGGTCACCACACGGCTATCGCCGCCGAGTGGCCTTCTTGCGACGGGTCGCCTTCTTGCGCGTGGCCTTCTTGCGAGTCGCCTTCTTGCGAGTCGCCTTCTTGCGAGTTGCTTTCTTTCGAGCTGCCATATCTTGGGTCACCCCCCTGTGGGTGCGCCGAACTCCACTGTGGAGCTGGAACACCGCGGTG
>JAAELW010000302.1 GCA_024226235.1 bacterium | reverse complement strand
CGAGGAGGCGAGGGCGTCGATCAGCTGATCGCGGACGCGGCGGTCGGCGACTTCGAGGTCGAAGGTGTCGAGTGCGTGGAGGAGCTCGTCGCGTTTGAGCTGGCTGAGGACATCCCGATTTCTGGACATGGTACTGGATACTAATGGATGGCTCGACGTTCCCGAAAGACCATGGCTCGACGTTGCCGACCTGGGAATGAATTCCCAGGCTACCATCGGACGCCCTTCGGGCTTGAGAAGCGGTGCCGCAGCCCGGGGCGGCTGGGCACCGCTGGTCACTTCCTCGTCACTTCCGGGCCGCACGCTTGGCGAGCCAGGAGGCACGATCCGCGAGCCATACCCCGAGACGCCGGGCTATGATCTTCCCGATGATCCGCAGCACCCGGGCGCCAGAAGACTCCAGGATCGCCGCCAGACACTCCGGCGAACGCACCAGGACGTCGCAGAAGTTGAAGATCGTCAGGGCCTCGTCGTCGGTGAAGCGCAGGTTGGCGATGGCGTGGCCGTAACGGCAGATCTCCTTGCCGGGATCGGAGGTCTGCGATGCGCGCATCCAGTAGCTGCGGCCTTCCGCCAGGAGCGGTAGGACGCCGGCCGCCATCAGCGCAAATGAACCCTCGTTCTTGGCCACGATGCCGCGAGGCTCGGTGCCTTCCTCCAGATCGGGATCACGGCTGTAGAGGGCGTAGCTGCCGTCGTCTTGCTCCCTGATGCGCAGCCTGCGGATGTG
>JAAELW010000301.1 GCA_024226235.1 bacterium | reverse complement strand
TAGGACAGTGCGCGGATAGCAGTTGGTCTTCCCCTCGTGGAAGTCGGGATACACCAGCTGCCCCGCGTTGAGCAGCGCCGAGAGGCACTTGCAGTCCTCAGACGAGAGATTTGGCGGGGTGGGTAGGGATCTATGCACGGGCCCTCCCCTCTCCCGCACGTCGCGAATGGTTCAGGCGGTGCCGCACCTTCTTCCGGCGCATCTCCTGACGGATGCGGCGATCTTCCGCCTCCGACAGGCGGCGAGCGGCGGTGCGCCTACGCTGCCTGTGGCGTGCGCATGCCCTGCACATGCGCTTACCCAGTTTCGTACGGTACGTGTTCTCGACCGAGTACGGATGACCGTGCGGGCACTCAGTCTTCATGGCGTTGTGACTCTTCATTTCACAACCTCTCCGGTCTAGCCCGCATGTTGCGCGAATGAAGTGAAGCGGACCGGCCCGGCACTGCGAGAATGGCGTTTACCACAACGAATTCACGCAAACCGGGGCGCGGCCGCATGACGCATTCTACGCAACAGGGTGTCTTGTTCGACGAGGGGTTTTCGAGGCCCCTCCACGTTCGCTTCGACTCGGAGGGCTCGAGCTCTGATGGCGGCCTGCCGCTGTTGGCGAGGCTTGACCGGAAACTAGGCCTGACGGGCGCTCTCTCGGATTGCGTCGGGGATCCCCGCGAGCCTGGCAAGGTGCGCCACGAGGTTCTCGAGATGCTGCGCCAGCGGATCTTCGGACTGGCACTCGGCTACCCGGACGTGCGCGACGCCGACCGGCTCGCGGGGGACCCGTGCCTCAAGCACGCTTGCGGGCGTGGGCCGATCCGAGGCGAAGACTTGGCGAGCGCGGCGACGCTGTGTCGCTTTGAGAACCGTGTTCGAGCGCGGGAGCTCGTGTGGATGCAGCGTGAGTTGGCCTCGGGTGTGATCGAGAGGCTCCACCAGCGCTGCCCCAAGCCGCGGCGTGTGGTGCTGGACTTCGATCCCTCGGTGGACAAGACCCACGGCGATCAGCAGATGAGCCTCTTCGACGGTTTCTACCGGCATTGGTGCTACCTGCCGATCTTCGGTTTTCTGTCCGTACCGGAGTTGGGCGAGCAGCATCTCGTGCACGCTCGGCTTCGGCCTGGCGCCGCCTCTCCGGCGCGCGGATTCCTGCGCGCGCTGCGGCGGATGGTGGGCGAGATCCGCGATCGGTTCGGCTCGCGGACCGAGATCCTGGTGCGATTGGATTCGGCCTTCGCGAAGCCCATCGTGCTCGACACGCTGGAGGCCCTGGGGCTGAAATACGTCGTTTGCTTCCCCAGCAACGCTGTTTTGAAGAGGTGGGTTGAGCCCGTTCTCGAGGAGGTGCGCCTCATGGCCGAGGACGAGGATGGTGCGGCGCGGCTGTTTGAGGAACGCACGTATCGGGCGAGGGGCTGGAAGAAGGAACGTCGCCTCATCGCGAAGGTGGAGGTGATCCCGTACAAGGGCCGCGCGACGAAAGACAATCCGCGCTACGTGCTCACCAACCTGCCGCGGACCTTCAAGCCGAAGACGATCTACGAGATCTACTGCCAGCGCGGCGAGGTGGAGAACCGCATCAAGGAGCTCAAGAACGACCTCGAGATCGATCGCACGAGTTGCTCGAGCTACGTAGCCAACCAGGCCCGCGTGATGCTGACGGCCGCCGCCTACGTGTTGCTGCAAGAACTGCGCTGGGAACTGCGCCAGACGGACTTCGCCCGCGCCCAGGTTGGGCGCATGCGGCTGTGCCTATTGAAGATCGGCGCACGCATCAAGGAATCCGTGCGCCGAATCGTGATGCACTACCCGCGCCACTTCCCGTTTGCCACGGCCTGGTGTGTCGCGGCCCGGCGGCTGGGAGCGCGAGCTCTTCAGGCGACCTGACCTGCGCCGCATGACACGGCAGGATCCTTGGGGGTGTTCTGTCCGAGCCGCGGAACGATCAGAAATCGAGGGAGGAGAGAGGGAGATCCTGCCGGGACCCGCACGCGCTCGCGCCAGGACCGCGCCCACGGACCACCTCGCTCGAATGTGGGGCCGCCTTCACAGGCTCCGTGCCCGCTCATGAAACAAGCGGGCTAGTCCCTGAGTAAGCGCCTCCCGAACGGCGCAGTGGGCAAAAAGAAACTCGAAACGCATCCCCAGCGCACGT
>JAAELW010000300.1 GCA_024226235.1 bacterium | reverse complement strand
GGGTATTTCGCTGCGTAATCCGGCAGGGGAAATGCTTCATACTCGCCTGCATCCAAGGCAATGGTTCCTTCTCCCTCCGGAACGACCCTTTCTCCGTCGCGAGTGATGACGCCAGTGAAAAGGATGGCAGCGACGGCGATGGCCACCAGCGCAATCAGGATTCCTGTCTTCAAGGTCTTTGCCTCCGATTTGAGATGGCTCGCAAATCCAGTGGATGTGGACTTGATCGGACCATTTGAAAGGCCACCTATTTGCGACCAGCGTGGGGTGTGGGTCATAGTCGGGCCCATGTCTCGGCTGCCCGATCACGACCACATACGCACGATTCTACGCTACTACGACGGATGCAATACCGCGGACGCCGAGCTGATGCGATCCACCTTCAGCGCCGACGTCGTACACTACTACCTTGACCATGAACCCGTCCGCGGCCGCGACGGACTGGCTGGCTACTGGGCCAAGGTCGGGCCACGCACGCGCGCACGATGGAGCTGCGACCACGCCATCGTGACAGGGGACGAGGCCGTCATCGAGTGGAGCATGCGCTGGACACCGATCGGCACCAATACGCCGGAGCTGCTGCGCGGCACCGAGTGGTATCGCTTCGTCGACGGGTTGATCGCCGAGATCCGTTCGTACCACTGCAATCATCACCTGCAGAGCCCGGACAACTACGAGCTGCGCGGCTTCGACTACGATGCACGCGGCTACTGGCGACCGGAAGTCGAGCGGGGTGACTCCTGAAGCGACGCGACGAGGGCAAGGCATGCATCTCGGATCTCGTGCGAGTCCGAGATCTTGCGAGCAGGCGAATACGCATGACTATTCAGAACGGACAGCCCTGGCACTTCCCGAGCGTACAGCCTTCTCGGTGGAGTGATGTTTGATGATGAAGTGGCTCTCGAGACATGTCGCCTCGGCCGCCGCCCTTTTCCTGGTCGCCTTCTGGCAGATGTTCTTCTCGACACGTCCGGCGCTGACGACCGAACCGGCGACGCTGGCGGGCAACGGCGATGAGTGAACCGGCCCCCCTCCTCCTCTCCAACCGGATGCCGGAGATCGAGGCAACACTCCAAGGCATCCAGGAACGGGAAGTGGAAGCTCTTCGCGAATCGATGCTCCAGGTGATCGGTGATGAGAAGCGGGCGTTGCTGGAGCGGATCTCTTCGGGCAACGTGCTGGGGCTGGTGGGGGATCCTCGCATCGATCCGTTGCGGCCTTCCATGTGCCGGGTTCCAATGGGCTCGTATTGGATGGGCACGGAGGAAGAAGAGATCCCCACCGCGGCACGTCGATTCGGAGTTCCGGAAGCCTGGTTCAAGAAGTCGACACCGTCGCATGAGGTCGAGCTGGATGCCTACGAGATCGGCCGCTTTCTGGTCACGGAATCGGAGTACCTGGCCTTCATCCAGGACACAGGAGTCTGGGAGATTCCCGATCACTGGCAAGCCGATCGCCCCCCGCCGTACCGGGCCAATCACCCGGTGCACGGCGTCTCCTGGCAAGGCATTCTCCTCTACGCAGAATGGGTCTCGGAGAAGGCCGGTTGTCAGTACCGTATTCCCACCGAGGCCGAATGGGAGTGCGCTGCCCGAGGAACCGACAGGCGCGTCTTTCCGTGGGGGGATTCGTTCGAAGCCACGCGCTGCAACACCCGCGAAGGAGGCGTCGGAAACACGACGCCCGTCGGAATCTATCCCACAGGAATCTCGGCCTGCGGCGCAATGGACATGGCCGGCAATGTCGAGGAATACGTGGCCGATCTCTACTGGCCGTACCCGGACGCGACGTTCGAAGATGGAAGCTTCGGGACCTACCGCATCACTCGCGGCGGGGTCTACAGCCTGGATGCCGACCTGGCCCGCTGCGATCGACGTCATGGGGGCGAGTACAACGGACCCTCAGGTTTCAGACTGGCGCGCAGCGCAGCCTACGAGTGGTCGCATCCGAAGGGCGAGTGATTCGAGCAGATCGCCGTCGGCCAGAGGAGCGCCAATCGGTTCCATGCACCCGCACGAGAGGATTTAGCCATGTCTGACCTGGAAGTGCTCTACGAAGTAGACGGCCGCGTCGCCCTGATCACCCTCAATCGTCCGCGCTACCACAACGCCCAGAGCTGGACACTGCTCGACGCGCTCGATGAGGCGTTGGAACGGGCGATGCAAGATCGCGAGGTCCGGGTGGCGGTGGTGCGGGGCGCGGGGGATCACTTCTCTTCGGGGCACGATCTCGGCACTCCGGCGCAGCAGGCCGATTTTGCGGCCCGGGGCCTCGAACCCAACAAGGGCCTCGACTGGTACGAGGGATTCCGGAAGTACAACCTCGATCTCACACTGCGCTGGCGGAACCTGCCGAAGCCGACAATTGCGATGGTGCATGGCTACTGCATCTATGGTGGCTGGATGATCGCTTCCGCGATGGATCTGGTGTTCGCTGCACCGAGCGCACGTTTCCTCGCTGGGCTCGTCGAGTATTTCTCGGTGCCTTGGGACATCCACCCGCGCAAAGCCAAGGAGCTTTGTTTCGAGAGCCGCTTCATCGATGCCGAGGAGGCCCGCGCGTCGGGCTTCGTCAACCGCGTATACCCTACAGAGACGCTCGAACCCGAGACCCTCGCCTACGCCCAGCGTGTCGCCCAGAACGGGATGACGGCGCTGCGGATGTCGAAGCTGGCAATCAACAAGGCCCAGGATGTGCAGGGCTTCAGCGCTGCAATGGAGGCGGCTTTCGCGGATTTCCTGGTGTTGGTAAGCACGGGAGGCCCGGGGCGCGCCGAAGGAGAGCGCCGCCTCGGCGGGGTCGACCTGGCTCTCAAGGGCGAGCGAGGCGAACGCTGACGGAGCGCTCCTTCATCGGGTGCGCGGAAGCACCTTCCAGGTGAGCGCACGCTGGAACGCCTCTGGATTCTCCAGGGGGATCACGTGCCCACTGTCCTCGACCCACACGACGTCGACATGCTCGGGCGAGGTTCCGCGTTGATGGAACGGGCTCAGGTGGAGAGCGGTGGTGCCGCGGCCGAGCGCAGCTGCTCGTAGACCGGCGGAGTACCGATGCCGAGCCGCTCGCGCACGTCGTCGATCGGCTGTTCGAAGAGCGACTCCCAGTCCTGGTCGATCAGCCACTTCGCTTGCAGCCCACGCAGGAATCCTTGGCGGATCAGCCGGCCGGGCTCGGAGTTCCAGCCGTTGCCCTTCAACGATCTCCACACCAGGTAGGCGATGCCGGTGTTTCGGGTCTGCGGCACGGTGAAGGCGAGCACGGCGATCTCGCCGCGCATGTCGCGGTCGTAGCCGGTCAGGACGTGGAAGACGTCGTGCAGATTGAGCAGGCGCGAGCCAAAGACCTTCGCCTCTTCGCCCAGATTCATGGGGCGGTCGGGAAACTGCTGGGCCGCAGCCTCACTGGCTCCCGCGAGGCCTTCGGCGCTGAGATTCTCACGGATGAACCACTCGCAGATCGTGCGGCCCAGCGAGCCCTTCGGCATCGCGAGGAGCCGCTCGCGATCGCAGAGGATTCCGTAGAGATCACGCCTCTCGTCCAGGATCTTCTGACCCCTGGGAGACCTCTTCAAGCGCTTGAAGAGCCGCTCGTTCGAGTTGCCACTCATCGCCGCGATGGCGACGATGGCCTGCGCGGTGTCATCGGGGTTCTCGGCGAGTTTTTCGATCGCCTGGCGGGCCAGCTTCAGGTTGCGAGATGCCATCGGCAATCCTCCTTGACTCCAACCGCTCCGAGGAACCCGAGCCGCAGCCGAAGCACGCCGCCCATTCTAGCTCGTACGAGGTCGCCGCGCGGCAGGAGCTCCCAACCTCTTCGTCACCGCCCACCCAACCCCGAGCCTCGTGAACACGTTTTAAAGTTCTCGCATCGGACGAGGGCGAGGAAGGTCTGGACGTCTAGATCCGTCACGATGACGCGCTCCTTCGTATGCCACGAGTAGTTCATCGCCGAGTCGCAATCCAGGCAGTGCCCGAGGCCGAGGATGTGCCCGAACTCGTGAGCGACGAGAAGCGAGATCTCATCGGCACTGAGCCTGTTGAACCGGCCTGGCGTCGTGCTGATCTCCATGCGGCCTCCGATGCGAACCACGTCTCCCAGCCGGCCCAAGCTCATTCCTCCGAACCCTGCCCAGGGTCCGTTGATCCGTCTCTTCCACTCGATCTGGACCGGTGCATGAGGATCGTCTTCGACGAACGCGAGCTTGAACCACGGAAGGTGCGGCTGGATCGCCTCCTCCCACATCTGCATGGCTGCGATCGCACTGCGGCGTGTCATCTCTCGACTCGCGTATTTGGCCCCTTCCCGCGGGTATCCGATGGCGACGATCCACGGCATGTCCGCCTCGGTCACATGCGCGTAGCCGGGCGTACCGTCGTCCAGGGTGATGTTCGGTTTCAAGTAGGTGCCCGTGTCGTCGACGACCGCCGGCTCGGAGTTCGAAATCAGGCTGGTTCGCGCCCCCGAGGCGGCTGGAGCCGAACCGGTCGACTGCGTCTCCACCGGATCCCTCATGTCCGCCCCCGGCGCGAAGGCGACCGCTGCGATTTCATCGGGATGGACCAGGATGGGCTGGCCAGCCGCCTGGAAGGCGCGAACGGGATGGTTGGCGGGCAGGGACTCCCGGAAGATGGCGAGGGCCTGTTGGTCGAGCCGGTCCGCACCGTCCCGATCGCCCCTCTCGCGAAGCACTTCGGCTTGGCGCGCGAGAACCAACCCGACGGAAGGGTGTCGAGCGCCGAGAACTGCCGCGTACTCCTCGGCGGCACGAGAGAGCCAGCGCCAGGCGCCCTCCGGTCCGTCGAGGTCTGAGGACTGGTGGTAGAGGTCGCCGAGAGCGTAGAAGGCCATGGCTCGACCGAGGCTCGGTGCAGGAGCCTGTTCTGCTTTGCTGGCTGCCGCGTCGAGGACCCGATGCGCCTCCGGGTAGCGGCCCTGATCAGTGAGGAGGCGACCCCTGCGGACAGCCCCCTCGCCGGCCTGCGTGCTGGCGCAAGACAGCGCGATCGGCAGCGCGCTGATCGCCACGACGATCCGCAGCATTCTGCTCTGGGTCCATCGGAGAGTGCTCGGAAGGCCCGACGTCACTTCCCCTCCTTCCTTTTGGCTCGATCGCGTCATCCCCGAGAGAGTCGTACGGCGCCTGCCCGGCGGAGCCCGGAAACTCCGGGCTGCGGCCTGGCGTGAGGTCCGCGTATGCACCTTGCGTCCTCCAGTATCGCATCCGAGTCCGTGAGCAGGAGAGAGAAACGCCCTCTTCCATCCGACCTCCGATGACCTACGCCTGTGTCAAGCTCGGCATCAGCGGATCGGGTCCCGGCTCGGGGTATACACACCAAAGTGACCCGGACCGACGGCAGCCCTGCTGTGCGGAGCCGCCGTGATCTTCTGGAACGCCGCGGTGGTGAGGCTAAGTATATGTTGTATACTACGTCGCTCACATCACTGTGGAGTGGCAACTAGATGGGACGCAGAGTGGACTCGAACGTCGAGAGCGACATCGCCGGGCTCCTCAGCGAGGATGGGACCTGGATCAGTCGCCGCCTCTTCTTCGATCCCGATCTCTACGAGATCGAGAAGGAGCGGGTGTTCGGCCGCTCGTGGCTGATGGTGGGACACGACAGCCAGATCCCGAACCCCGGAGACTTCTTCACCTCCTTCATGGGCGAGCAGTCCGTGATCGTGGTCCGCGACAACGAGGGGAAGATCCGCGTCCACCTCAACACCTGTCCGCACCGGGGAATGCCCGTCTGCAGGGAAGATCGAGGCAACGCGAGGACCTTCTACTGCGTCTATCACGGCTGGAACTTCGCCCGGGATGGCGAACTCGTGGGAGTCCCCAACCAACGCGCCACCTACCCACGAGACTTCGACAAGTCGGATCTCGGTCTCATCGCGGTACCCCGCGTAGAGACCTACTGCGGGCTGATCTTCGCCAACCACGACGCCGGCGCGACGTCGCTCGATGACTACCTGGGAGACCTCCGCTGGTATCTCGACACGAGCCTGAACCGCCAGCCGGAAGGCATCGAAGTACTCGGCGTTCAGAGGTGGCGGGTGGGAACGAACTGGAAGGTCCCGGCCGAGAACATGGTCGGCGACGTCGCACACGCACCCGCCACTCACTCATCGGTGTTTCTCATCAACCCGGCCGACCCGGACCCCGGCGGTGCCCTGAAGTCGGTGCTCGAGTACGGACACAACGTGGCGCTCCCGGGCGGCCACGGTGGCACCTTCCGCGTGTATCCCAAGGACGACGCCGATGGACGGCTGCCGGGAGAAGCGGCCCTGCGCGCGGCGCCGGGTGTCGGCGAATACCTGGAATCGGTTCAGGCGCGAGCAGAGGAGCGGTTGGGCGAGGTGCGCAAACACGTCAAGATCGCGACCTGCATCGCCTTCCCCAACCTCTTCCTGCTGGGAAGCAACTTCACCTTCCGCGTGGCACACCCCCGCGGTCCGATGAAGTCGGAACTCTGGTCCTGGGTCTTCGTGGATCGCGAGGCGCCCCAAGAGGTAAAGGATGCCCAGCGGAAGTTCTTCACCCTGACCTTCGGCGCGGGGGGCTTGCTGGAGCAGGACGACGGCGAAAACTGGGAGGGAGTCACCACCGGTGCAGCGCATATCGCGGCCTCCGAGCACCCCTTCCACTACGGCGCGGGGCTGGAAGCCGGTCCCCATCCGGAGCTTCCCGGTACCGTCAGCGTCGCGTACAGCGAACACACCCAGCGCAACCTGTACCGCCACTGGCACAATCTGATGCTCAAGCCCTGAGCCGGGCCGCCGAACGCCACGCGACGACGACGTGAGCGCGATGTGAAGCGACCAGAAGTCGACTAGAAACGAAAGGAGCCTCCCATGAGCCAACCCCCGGAAAGTTCGGAAAGGGCCGAAAGCTCCCCTGTCAGCCTGGAAGAGCTACACGCGGTGGAACAATTCCTCTATCGCGAGGCGCGAATGCTCGACGAACGCCTCTATACGGAGTGGTTGGGGCTACTCGCCGACGACTGCAGCTACAAGGTACCGACGCGCGAGAACGTGCAAGCTGTTCGCGGAGGGGCCCCGGTCACTGTGGAAGACGAGTTGGCGGCGGTCTGCTACTTCGAGGACGACAAGCTCAGCCTGCTGGCCAAGGTGCTGCGGCTCGGGACCGGCACCAGCTGGGGCGAGAACCCGCCCTCTCGCACGCGACGGCTGGTGAGCAATGTAGAGGCCGAACGAGGCGACGGGCCCGGTGAGCTGAAGGTCTATTCGAATCTTCTGCTCCACCGCTCGCGTCGCGTCGACGAGGTCTCGCAGTTCGTGGGGCAACGCCGCGATGTCTTGAGGCAGACCGACAAGGGGCTCCTGCTAGCCGAGCGAGTCGTGGTACTGGACATGAACATCTGCGATTCATCGCACATGGGAAACTTCTTCTGAGGCCGCTCCTTCTGGAGTCATGCCTCTCGGGATCTTCCCTCTCGAGGTATTCCTGATGGCTCGATCCAGCGCAAACAGAAGCACCGCGGCGGCGCGACGCCCGCGTGGCTCCCTCTCGCGCGGTGAGATTCTCGAGGCGGGCCTCTTGATTGCCAAGCGCGACGAGCTGACGCGCCTCACGATGAAGAAGCTCGCCGAGGAGCTGGGCGTCACCCCCATGGCCATCTACCGCCATTTCGAGAACAAGGCGGAGGTCGTCGACGGCGTGCTCGATCTCTTCGTGCGCGACGCGGCCGTCACCCAACACGAGGCGAGTGAGGATCCCGACGACTGGCGCCGCTGGATGCTGCTCACCTTTGGCAAGATGTTCGGCGCCCTGGTGGAGACTCCCGGCGTCATGCCCTTCCTGAGCACAGCCTCGCGCTTCGGCCCCGCCGCAACGGGGGCCCTCGACGCAACCCTCCGGGTGTTGCGCCGTGCGGGCATGTCGGAGAGCCAGGCCGTGGATGCCTTTGCGCTCATGTGTGCCTACACGATCGGCGCGGCAGGGCTCGCCTCTGCCTGGACGACCCGGAGAAAGGCCGACGACCCGGACGAGGGCCGGCGGCTGATGCAGCTCAGCATCGCATCGGCGCCGCGCAGCGACTTCCCCGATGTCGTAGACGGGGCAGCAGACCTGGCAAGGGTCATGCAGCGCTTTCCCTTCGAAATGGGGCTCGAGCTACTGCTCCAGCAACCGATGCCGCAACCCAGTGCGCAAACGAGTACGGGTTCGATCGCTGGCTAGACGTCACGCCTCGCAGCAGGGCAGGAAACGACCAGGTAGAAGACGCGCCTCGCTTCGACTACTTTCGCATGCCTGCGCGAGCGCGGTGGCTACGCCCAGAACCCCTCGAAGGAGTCCCCCGAAATGAGCGGCAAACAAGACCCCCAAGGGCTCGGCACATTGGCGGTCCACGCCGGCCAGGAACCCGATCCGACCACCAATTCTCGGGCGGTTCCGATCTACGCCACGACGTCGTATGTGTTCAACGATACCGAGCACGCCGCCAACCTCTTCAGTCTCTCTGAGTTCGGCAACATCTACAGCCGCTTGATGAACCCCACCAACGACGTACTCGAAAAGCGGCTTGCGGCGATGGATGGTGGTGCAGCGGCGCTTTCGTTCGCTTCCGGGCAATCGGCGATCACCGCCGCGATCCTGACGATCTGCCATTCGGGTCAGAATTTCGTCTCATCGACCAGCCTGTACGGCGGCACCTGGACGCTCTTCACACAGACGTTCAAGAACCTCGGCATCGAGGTGCGCTTCTTCGACCCGAACAAACCCGAGTCGATCCACGAGCTCATCGACGAGAACACGCGCTGCATCTATTTCGAGAGCATCGGCAACCCGAAGAACGACGTCCCCGACTTCGAGGCGATCTCCGACATTGCGCACGGCCACAAACTCCCGCTGCTTTGTGACAACACGGTGATGACGCCGACGCTCCTGCGCCCGATCGAACATGGCATCGACATCGTGATCTACTCGACGACCAAGTTCATCGGCGGCCACGGTGTTCATATCGGCGGCGTGGTGATCGACAGCGGCAACTTCAAGTGGGCCGATGATCCCGATCGCTGGCCCGAGTTCTGCGGCCCTTCGCCGTCGTACCACGGCGCGGTGCTCGAAGAAGCGCTGCGACCAGTCGGCAACATTGCCTACATCATGCACATCCGAACCCACTGGCTGCGCGACACAGGTGCGGCGATGAGCCCATTCGCGGCATTCCTCACCCTGCTCGGCCTCGAAACCCTTCACCTGCGCATGCCGCAGCACTGTGGCAACGCGCAGAAGGTGGCGGAATTCCTCGAAGGCCACGACGCGGTCGAGTGGGTGAACTATCCCGGGCTCTCGAGCCACGCGCATCATGATTCGGCGAATCGCTACCTGCCGGGCGGCGCAGGGGCGATTCTTGGCTTTGGCATTCGCGGTGGCGAAGCGGCAGGCAAGAAGTTCATCGAGAGCGTGAAGCTCGCGAGCCACCTCGCAAACATAGGCGACGCCAAGACGCTGGTGATCCATCCGGCTTCGACGACCCATTCGCAGCTCACCCCGGAAGAACAAGACTCGGCCGGTGTGACGCCCGAGTACGTGCGGGTCTCAGTGGGCATCGAGGACGCGGTCGACATCATCGCGGACCTCGACCAGGCGTTGCGCGCAAGCCAGTAGGCGGCGCCTATCGCAACGACGTAGTTTGATGATGGTTTCGTGAGCGACCCGACCAGCAGCGACGACCTGCGCAGCGCGGCGCCCCTGCGTCACGCTCAGACTTTCGTTTCGAGCACCCCGCTCGCACTCGAGAGCGGGGCCGAACTGCCCGAGGTGACGGTCAGCTACGAGACCTACGGCAAGCTCAACGCCAAGCGCAGCAATGCGGTCCTGATCTGCCATGCGTTGAGTGGCGATTCCCACGTTGCACGCCACGCAGATGAAGACGACCCGGGCTGGTGGGACGTGATCGTCGGGCCGGGCAAAGCGATCGATACGAATCGCTACTTCGTCGTGTGCAGCAACCTGCTGGGCGGTTGCCGCGGCACGACCGGGCCGAACTTCATCGACCCGACAACAGGGCAACCGTATGGTGCGGGTTTTCCCGTGGTGACGGTCGCCGACATGGTCGAAGTCCAGAAACGCCTGCTCGATCACCTCGCGATCCAGACCCTGCGCGCGGTGGTCGGTGGGTCGCTCGGCGGCCTGCAGGTTCTCGAATGGGCCACGCGCCATCCCGCCGCCGTCGCGACCGCAATCGTCGTCGCGGCAGCCCCGCGCCTCAGCAGCCAGGGCATCGCATTCGATGTCGTCGGTCGAAACGCGATCCGTCACGACCCGCGCTTCGCGGACGGCCAGTACTACGACGGCCCAGGGCCCGAAGCAGGGCTCGCACTCGCACGAATGCTTGCTCATATCACCTATCTCTCCGATGAATCAATGCGTTCGAAGTTCGACCCGACACGGCTGCAGCCGCGCGCGATCGAGACAGGGTTCGAGAGCACGTTTTCGGTCGGAACCTACCTGGCCCACCAGGGCGATCGTTTCGTCGAGCGCTTCGACGCCAACAGCTACATCACGCTTTCGACCTCGATGGATCTATTCGACATGGGCGAGAGCGACGAGGAACTGCGAACCGCGCTCGAACCGTCGCGCTGCCGATGGCTGTTCCTCAGTTTCTCGACTGACTGGTTGTACCCCCCGACCGCCTCGCGGCAGATCGTGGATGCGCTGGTCGCACAGGGACGATCGGTGAGCAGCTGCGAAATCAAGAGCCCGGCCGGCCATGACTCGTTCCTCCTCGAAGACCACATGCGCGACGGCGCACGCATGATCGCCGCGTCTCTTTCTGCCGAACCGGGAGCGGAAGCCGCGATTCGCGTGCCCGACGAACCCCAGATCGACGAGCCGACGGGCATCTTCTTCGCGCGACGACTCGACTACGAAATGATTCTTCGCTTGATGCCGGAGCAGGCGAGCATCGTGGATCTCGGTTGTGGCAATGGAGAGCTTCTCGCGATTCTGCGCGACCGCGGCCACGAACCGGTGCTCGGCGTCGAATGGGACCAGCACGAAGTCGTGGAATGCGTGGCCCGCGGGCTCGACACGATCCACGCGAACCTCGATGAAGGCGTGGCAGCGATCCCCGACCAGAGCTTCGAAGTTGCGCTGCTCTCCCAGACCCTGCAATCGATCGTCGACGTCTCGGGCGTACTCGAAGAGATCGTTCGCATCGCCCGGCGAGGCATCGTGAGCTTTCCCAACTTCGCCCACGCGCCACTCCGCGAGATGTTCATGAATGAAGGCCGCTTGCCCAAGGAAGAAGGCCTCTACGCCTACGACTGGCACAACACGCCGAACCGCCGCTTCCCCTCGATTCGCGATTTCGAGGAGCTGTGCAACAAGCTTGGCATTCGCATCATCGAGGCGATCTACGTGGATTCGACTACCGGGGCGGAGGTGACCGAGGATCCGAACCTCAACGCCGACATCGCTGTGGTGGCGCTGACGCGCTAGGGCAGGATTCTCGGCGGGGTCCGATTGGCGGCCGAGCGGAACCTCTGCCGGAGCGGATTGGAACACGAGTCCGGGCAGCCTATCGTGAGCCCATGCCGGAGCTTCTTCAAGGATGACCTGGGCGTGACTCCCAGGATGCTCACCTGGATCTGGTTCGCCGCGATCTTCCTACTCGTTCCGTGGCCCTGGATCGGAATGGGGTATTCCCTCGTGCCTGCTCTTCGTTATGGAATGCTGGCCGGCGCCGGGCTTGCAGTCGCAGCCGCCGAAGGTGCCCAGGGCCCTGCCCCCCTGATCATCGGAATGTTCTGCCTGGCCTTTCTTCTCTTCACTGGCCTCTCATGGTGGTTGGCAGGCGCGGTCGCAAAGCTACTTGCCCGCACGACGCCTCCGCGCCGGATGGGACTGACCCTCTTATGCCTGGTCGTCGCGCTCCTGATCGCATTGACCACGCAGCCGTACCGAACCCCCTATGGTCACGCAGAGCGCGGCGGACTGATCGAGATCCTGTCGTGAGATGGCTGACCTTCCTTGCGCTGCTGATCACGGCCGCCGCTCACGCCGGCGCGGAGTACGAGCGCACCGAGGTTCGCGAAGACTGCGCGAGCTTCGACCCGCTACGCCGCGCCTACTACGGCGATACGCACGTCCACACGACCTTCTCCTTCGATGCCTGGGGACAGGGAACCCTCGCCGGGCCTCGCGAGGCGTACCGCTTCGCCCGAGGCGAGCGCATCGGCATTCAGCCCTACGCAGAGGATGGGACACCCCGGGCCCATGTCGAACTTCGCCGGCCCCTCGATTTCGCTGTCGTCACGGACCACAGCGACTTGATGGGCGAGACCCGCATCTGCCGGGATCCCGAGCTTCCGGGTCATGACTCGATTGTGTGCCGCGTTGTACGGCGCTTTCCCATGCTGGGGTACGGGTTGGTGAACGGGCACATCTATTCGAGCAAGGAGCCCAGGCGATACAGTTTCTGCGGCCCCGACGCGATCCACTGCCTCGAAGCTGGCCGGGGGCCCTGGAAGGAAATCCAAGCAGCGGCCGAGGCCTACTACGACCGAAGCTCGGCTTGCGCCTTCACCACCTTCGTCGGCTACGAGTGGACCGGAATGCCCGGAGGTGCCAACGCCCACCGCAACGTGATCTTCCGAAATGAGATCACGCAGGCCTATCCGACCACCTATCTGGAGACACCCACTGCCGAGGGCTTGTGGAAGAGCCTCGTCGACGAATGCCTCGACGGTGCGGAAGGCTGCGACGTCCTGGCGATTCCACATAACTCGAACGTGAGTGCAGGAACGATCTGGACGACCCACCGGAGCAACGGCCGCCCGATCGAAGCCCCGGATGCAGAAGCCCGCATGCGCCTCGAGCGCCTGGTCGAGATCACCCAGCACAAAGGCGATTCGGAATGCCGGGCGGGGGCAGAGGACGAACTCTGCGACTTCGAGACATTGAAGATGCGCACCATGACGGATATGGCGATGCCCTGGAAGAAACCCGACGTACCTCCGATGACATACACGAGAGAAGCCTTGACGGAAGGCCTCGTGCAGAGCGAACGACTCGGTATCAACCCGTTTGCTTTCGGGATCATTGGCTCGACGGATACGCATTTCGGAACGCCGGGCATGGTGGATGAGGACCAGCACCGCGGCCATGCGGCTGGCTTGGTGAGTGGAAGGTTCGGCCCCCGCGCCATGCCGGATATTCCGCTCTTCAATCCAGGCGGACTCGCCGTCGTCTATGCGGAGGAGAACTCCCGGGATGCGCTCTTCACCGCGATGCACCGCCGCGAGACCTATGGGACGAGCGGGCCTCGCATCGGTGTCCGGTTCTTCGGCGGATGGGACTACCCGGACGATCTCTGCGAAGCGCCGGATCGGGTTGCTCGCGCGTATGCCGGCGGCGTGCCCATGGGCGGTGAGCTCTCTCCTGAGGATGCCTCTGCGGCGCCGCGTTTCCTGCTCTCGGCGCTCCGCGATCCGGCACCAGGCGGCGCTCCGCGTACGCCCTTGCAACGCCTCCAGATCGTGAAGGGTTGGTTGGAAGGCGGCGAGGGCCACGAGCGCGTCTACGAGGTAGGTGGCTCACCCGACAACCTTGCCGACGTCGACCTCTCTACCTGCGTTCAGCGCGGGCCCGGGCACGACCAGCTTTGCAGCCTGTGGACCGACCCGGACTTCGACCCGGAACAACCCGCCTTCTACTACGCCCGGGTCGTGGAGAACCCGAGCTGTCGTTGGACCCAATACCTCTGCAATCGGGCGGGCGTCGATTGCGCCTCCCCCTCCTCCATTCCCGACGGCATGGGTGCCTGCTGCGACCCAACTGTTCCAGCAACGATCCAGGAACGCGCCTGGACGTCTCCCATCTGGATTGGACGTTGAGCTAGCAACCCGCTGTGGCGGTGAGATCCCGCTGCATCGCGCGATGCGGGATGCCCGCGTCATCGAATTCGGGGCCGTGCGCCAGATATCCCAGCGCCTCATAGAAGGGGATGGCGCTCACCTGGGCGTTCAAGCACATCGTGCGGGCACCGACCCGCGAGGCCTCGGACTCCAATGCCCTCATCAACGCCCGTCCGACGCCCCCGCGGCGCCCCGCCGCCCTCACCGCCACGCGCTCGGCCTTGCCCTCACCGTCCACGATCCGGAGGCGCGCCGTGCCGACGATGGCATCGCCATCGACCGCCAGGAAGTGCGTGCTCTCCACGTCGAGACCATCCTCTTCTTCCTCGATGGGCACCTCCTGCTCTTCGACGAAGACCTCCAGACGGAGAGCAAGGCATTCGGCGAAGCGGTCCTGGCCTGCGATCGAAACGCGGAGCATCCAGAGAGACTACGCCAGAATTCCACTCATGAACTTCCTGGGCCACGCGACGGATCGCGCATTCCATGCGGCGCCCTTGCCTTGCTGGCTCGGAGCGACGCTCTGGAGCCGCGCGATTCCGCCGCAGGGAGAGGCCTCTGATCCCCGGAGAATTTGCCGCTCCGATTGAACCCAGACAGAGCCAGCATCGTCTCTCCACTGGAACCGAGTACCCACCATGCGCGTCGGGGGCCCCAACTGACGGCGACCGCGGCGCAGAACGCCGTGACGAGGAGAGGGAGAGACCCATGAACGCAACGAACCGGATGCGGATTCTTCGATGGGCAACCGTTGCCAGCCTGGGACTGTTTCCATTTGTCTCCCAGGCCGGAAATTTCGGCGCCGCCGGCGCCGGCCGGAACCCGATCCAACCCAGCACGGAGACGCCGACCACGGTCCAGAAATCCGGTTCCAGCTGCGGCTTCGGGATCGCCCTTGGCACGGGTGCTTGTGGTGACGGCCAGAAGACCCCGCCGCACACGGTGCAAGGTGGCAGAGGGCTGAGCAGCCCGACTGGGTCTTTCAGTGGCAAGAGCGGAGGAGGCAACGCTCCGATCCCTCTCGAGAAGAACATCCCGACGCAGCTGACGAAGAAGATGCCCCCTCTCATGAATTTCGGACCTGAGATGTGTCAGTCACTCGGGTGCATCAAGTCAGTTGGGGTCTTGCCATCTACCCACAAGGCAAAATTTGCGATCCAGACTTCAGTGCCCGCGCAGATCGGGATCTTCGCGAGCCTGCAGCCACTGCAACCTGCCAGCGCGTACTCGGCCAAGCATTTTCAACTCGCGCCCGGAAGACAGACCGTGGCCCACATCGAACTCACCGGATTGGCACCCAATTCTACCTACCATTACGTGGCCAAATCGACCGTCGAGGGCGGAGCGACGCTATGGGAGAAGGGCGAGTTCAAGACGGCCATGCGCAGCGTGCTGGTAAGGCCCTTGAAGGCCGTCATCTACGACGACGGCGACAACATCGATCTTGGTGATTTCTGGATCGATGTGACCTATCAGGGGAAGGAGCTCTTCAATTCCAGGGGGTATTGGGGCACAGGCGAAACCGTCGAGTCCGACGGTTGGGTCGTGCACGGCTCGGGCATGATCAAGAACCCATCGGATACCTTCCCAGTGACCGTCAGGGTCGCCGAAGACGACACATCCTGGCTGAACCCAGCTCATTCCGGCAGCGGCTTCCTGGCCTACACCGGGATTTCCCGCGTCATCGAGGTTCCCTACGCCGAGTCGACCGGCTGGAAGACGCAACAGTTGTACCGTTTCGAGAACGACGAATATGACATCGGTATCTGGCTCGAATTCACACTCCAGTAAGAACCAGCTCGGAGCATGTCATGGCCAGACAAGACATGCGCCTGCTCCAGTGCCTGGATTCCGGCTAAACGGCCGGGCCTGAACACCCGGCTTCAGAGAACGAGGTTACAGCTGCAACACGTGTGCGACGCACACCGCGCCGATGCCGACCATATGAACGAGGCCGGTACGGGCGTCTGGCTGCTGACGGGGACCGGCCTCGCCGCGCAGTTGGCGGGTGATCTCGCAGATCTGGCCCACGCCGGTGGGGCCAATCGGGTGGCCCATCGCGAGAAGGCCGCCCGAGGTGCTGACCGCACAACGGCCGCCGATATCGGTGTCGCCTTTCATCAGCATGGCGGCGCCCTCGCCTTCTGCGCACAGGCCCATCGCCTCGACATAGAGCAGCTCTTCGATTGCGAAGGCGTCGTGTAGCTCGATCAGATCGAGATCTTCCGGCCCGACCCCGGCCTCCTCGTAGGCCTGCGCGGTGGTCTCGCGTGTGAGCTCCGCGTCGAAGTTCCTCGCGCCTTCGTACACCCGCTCGGAGCGGGTCACCGAGGCCAGGATGCGCGGTGCACGATCGGCGGGGACGCCGAGCCGGCGAATCGCATCGTCCGACGCGATGATGACGGCCGCCGCACCCTCACCGATGGGACAGCACTGCAAACGCGTGAGCGAACCCGAGATGAACGGCGGCGCCAGTACTTCTTCGAGCGATCGGGCCTTCTGGCGCTGCGCGTATGGATTGTGGGCGCCGTTGCGGCTGTTCTTGACGGCGACCTGCGCCAAGTGCTCGGGGCGCGCCCCGTGGCGGCGCATGTACTCGTTGGCGAGCAGCGCGAAGTGCGTGAACGGGAGGATGCGCGAACCGGAAAGGTCGCGCACGCCGGCCTTCGCCGATGCCACGTTCATCATGCCGGGTTTGTCGACACCCATCGCCAGTGCCACGTCGCAAACGCCGCTGGCAACCGCCAGGGATGCCTGTGCGACGGCACTCGAGCCGGAAGCCGAGGCGTTCTCGACCTGCAGCACCGGAAGGCCCGTCGCTCCCAGATGACGCAGCATCGCGCGCGTGGGTGCCATACCGAGCAGTGCCGTGCCGTTGTAGGCCGCCTCGACGTCGGTCCAGGCGACCCCTGCGTCGGTCAGCGCCTCGCGCACGGCGCGAAGCCCAAGCGTGACGTAGCTCGTGTCGCTCGCGCGCTGGTAGGGGTGGAGCCCGATGCCGATCACACGCACGGGGCGCAGGTCACGCAGCGTCTTCGGCATCAGCTCTTCTCCACCGCGAAGCGCAGCTCGAGCAGTTCGCCATCGTCCTCGCTCTGCTGCGGAACGAGCTGCGTGTGCACACGGTTGCCGATCGCCAATCCGTCGTCCGTCGCACACGTCAGTGTCGCGCGAACGGTGGGCCCCGCATCGAGAACGACCGTGCCCACCGTGAACGGCGTCTCGATATCCTTGCCAGGGTGCAAGTGCACGGTCGCGAACGCCGCCAGCTCGCCGTCACCGGGGATCTCCTCTGTCACGAGTTCATCCGCCTCGGCACCACAGCCCTCGCAGCCGTACGGGTTCGGTGGGAATGCCAGGCGCCCGCACGCCGCGCAGCGCTGTCCGAGAAGCGAAGGAGGATTCTGGTCGATCCGGTACAGGCCCGGGTGGGCGGCACGGGCATCGGACATGACGGCTCCTTTCACGGTTCCAAGACCGGGACCCTACACAATCTACTTGTTTGCCGTCAAGCAACTATGTTACTTTGCCCGGCATGGCGACCCGAAAGACGCAGGACGAGCGACGGGCCGAGTCGGAGCGCGCCCTCCTCGACGCCGCTATCCGCCTGATCGGTCAAGAGGGATCCGTGCGAACTTCGCTCGCGCGCATCGGAGCGGAGGCCGGCTACAGCCGTGGAATCGTCAACGAGCGCTTCGGAACGAAGCAGGCGCTGATCGAACGTCTGGTCGGAGAGGTCGAGCAGCGCATCAACGATGGGGTGGTCGAATCCGTTGTCGGTCGGAAGCGGGGGCTCGACGCACTGCTCGCCATCGTCGAGGCCTACCTCGTGAACGTCGCTCGCAGCGAAGACATTGGTCGCGCCTTCTACGTGTTGATGGCCGAGTCGATCGGCCCCATGCCCGAACTCCGCGAGATGTTCGCGCGCGCAACCCAGGAGTTCCGCGAATTCATCGAGAGCGAAATGCGTGCCGGCATCGAAGCCGGCGACATCCGTGCCAGCATCGACCCTTCGGCTCAGGCGGTTCTGTTCGTGGGCAGCTTGCGGGGCGTGACACTGCAGCGGCTCGTCGACCCATCCGGTGTCGACATCGACACGACCCGGAAACAACTGCTCGACAATCTCGAACGCACACTGCGAAACCGACTGGAGTAGCCAGATGCTTTCTCCGTATCGCGTGATCGATCTCGCTGACGAACGAGGACTCGCGTGCGGCGCCGTCCTCGCGGACCTAGGTGCCGACGTCATTCAGGTGGAGCCGCCGGGTGGCTCGAGGGCACGTCGTCACGGGCCCTTTCTGGGGGACGAGCCTGGCCCTGAACGCTCTCTCCACTGGCTCGCCTACGCTCGCAACAAGCGCGGCCTCGAACTCGACCTGGACGATTCCGCCGCTCGGGAGAACCTGTTGCGACTGGTTTCCGGCGCCGACTTCCTGATCGAGTCGCAGGGGCCCGCGGCGATGGCCGCGCTCGGCCTCGGCTACGAGGATCTCGCCGCGCACAACCCATCACTCGTGTACGTATCGATCACCCCGTTCGGGCCCGAAGGGCCCAAAGCGGGCTATCAGGCCACGGAACTCATCGTACACGCCGCCTCCGGCGCCATGACGCGCAACGGTGAACCCGACCGGGCGCCGCTGCGTGCCGGTGGCATCTCGGCGTGGGCCTACGCGGGTATCGAGGCCGCGGGCGCCGCTCTCGTCGCGCACCACGAGCGGGTGCGCAGCGGCCGCGGCCAACGCGTCGATGTCTCGGCTCTGCTGTCCACCAACCTGGCCGCCGCCTTCCTGCTGTTGGCGACACGCACGGGTGGCGGACGCGAGACCCGGTCCGGCGGTGGTCTCCGCTTTGGGCCGCTCTATTCGCCTTTCATTTGGGAGGTGGCCGACGGCTTCGTCTCGCTCACGTTGATGTTCAGCGGTCCCGCCGCGCCGTTCTTCGCGAAGTTCCTCAACTGGATGCACGAAGCGGGATCTCTCGACGCGGAGGACACCAAGCGGGACTGGGCCGCAGCCATCGGCCAGGTCATCAGCGGGCAAGAGGACGCCTCGCGGGTCACCACCTTCATCGAGCGCATCGCCGAGTTCCTGCGCGCACGAACGAAGCAGGAGTTGCTCGACGAGTCCATCGCGCGCGGGCTCTTGCTCGTGCCCGTGTCGACGGTCGCCGACGTGCACCGCAGCCCGCAGCTCGCGACGCGCGACTACTGGCGCGAACACGAACATCCGGAACTGGGCACTGTCCTGCGCTACCCGGGTCCCTTCGCGAAGCCGTCGCGCACCCCCTTGAAATACCGCCGCCCGGCGCCGCGCGTCGGCGAGCACAGCGACGAGATCCTCGCCGAGCCTGCCCGCAGCCCTACGGTCTCCGGCATCCGACCGGGTGCCGAACACGCTCCGTTGGCCGGCCTCAAGGTCCTCGACTTCATGTGGGTGATGGCGGGTCCGCACGC
>JAAELW010000299.1 GCA_024226235.1 bacterium | reverse complement strand
TAACAAAAGTGCCTGGCCCCCCTCTTAACAGCCAACTTGAATAAGGTGCCTGGCCCCTGCCTTAACTTGATCCCTTCCCTAACCGGCTACTTCGTCGGGGGTGCGATTGCCGATCAGGTCGTCGGCTTCGAGCTCGACTCGTGTCGACTCGAGAAAACGGCTCAGCATGTTGAAATAGCTGCAGCATACGATCAGTTCGGTCGCCTGACGGACCCCATAGCGGTCCAGGATCGCCGACAAGGCTTCGTCACTCAGACGCACGTCTTGGGAGATCTCTTCTGCCACCCGACACAGCAGGCGGCCTTCCTCATCGAGGCCAGTCACCGGCCCGTCGACGGCGATCGCTTCGATCTCCGAATCGTCGAGACCGAGATTCCGGCCCAAACGGACGTGTTGGGTCCACTCGTAGCTGGAACGGGTGACGTGGGCGACCCGCAGCACCGCGATCTCGCGTTTGCGCGCATCGAACTCACTGCCGATCAAGATCGAGCCCGCGAGGTCGAGGAACGGCCGCAGGCTCGCGGGCGCGTTCGCCATCATCCTGAAGACGTGGAGCGGGGGCAGCGCTGCGAGCGCCGTGCGAGCCTCCTCCGCGAGATCGGCGTCACGCGGCAGGGGAACTTTGACCGGCATGGAAATTCTCCTTCGGGCAATCCGATCGGATATTCTAGAGCGCAGGCCGGGAACAGGTCCAGTAGGAGGGCACATGGAGCGCGGATTCGGCGTCGTGAGGCAGAACGGGTATGTGGTCCGCGACATCGACGCGGCAATGAAGCATTGGACCGAGGTCCTGGCCGTGGGGCCGTTCTTCTACCTGGAGGAAGCTCCGATCGAGGGATTCCGGTACCGCGACGAACCCTCCGACCTCCGGGTCTCGATCGCTTTGGGCTGCTGGGGGCCGCTACAGATCGAGCTGATCCAGCAACGCAATGACGCCCCTTCGATGTATCGCGACTTTCTCGCAGCGGGCCATGAAGGCCTGCAGCATGTCGCCTGCTGGACCCAACACTTCGACGAGGACCTCGCTCGTCTCACCGGCCTCGGCCACTCGATCGGACAATCGGGGCAGGCGGGCGGACCCGATGGACGCTTCGTGTACTTCGACACCCAGGCGCACCCCGGCACGGTAGTCGAGCTCTCGGAGATCAGCGGAAGCAAGGGCCGTGTCTTCGAGCACATCGAACAGGCGGCTCGTACCTGGGACGGCTCGGATCCCGTCCGCCGGATCGGGTCGTAAAACCGGCACCGCCCGATCGATACAACACGTCACCGCCCGTCCGCTCTACCGGATCAGATTCCTGGGTCCTCGGAAGGCGGCGCAGCCACGCTGGGTAGCCGATGGCGGAATGCTTCGATTTCCAGTGCATACTGACCGCGGGTCTCGTCGACCTGATCGCGCAGTGCCTGCAGGGTCTCGAAAGGCAGCTCCTCCTCGACGAAGGCCGAAACGAACTCGGGGACGCTGCCCCCGAGTTGCATGGAGAGCTGGTACTCCACCCGCGTGCGCCCCGGCGAAACGGCTTCGAGCAGGTAGTGCCCCCGCATGACCGGCATCCGAACGGCGCCCCGGACCGGAGGCATCAGCGGACTCTCCGCCGCCTGAAGCTCGATCACCGCGCGGTCCCGGGCCGGTGAGATCGTGACCTTCGACTCGGTGACCGAATCCCGATCGGAAACCGGCCAGCGTCCCTTCGTGCGCGTGTAGAAGAGCAAGCTGCCATCGGGCCGCTCATCGAGCCTGCGCGACTCGATGCAGCGGGCCAACCACTCGACGCGCCGGGAATCGTCACTGAGCACCGCGAGCACCTGCATCAGCTCCGCCGCCATCACCACCGTTCCACGAAACGTGGGCTGGGCACTTCCTCCGGTCAGCCGACTGATCGTGATGCCTTGCTCCTGCCTGGTCGGCTCCCAACGGCCCAGGTCGTCATCGGCCAGAGCCGAAACCGCCAAAGCCAGACCGATCCACCCCGCGAAAAGTAGGCACCTCATGGAGCCCAGCCTAGCGCGGATCGGCACCCACACCCGCGTGAGCGACCGGGCCGGGCGCCAGCAGGGCATGCGCATCCCGCAGCCGTGCAGGGATCTCGAGCCCGAAGGGGCAGGCCGTCGCGCACGGCTCCGCACAACTCGCGCAGACGCTCGCGTCCTTCTCGAGTGCCGCGTAGAGACGCATGCCCTCTTTCTGCGCACCATAGTCCTCGAAGTACATACGCTGGCGGAGGATGTCGTGGATCGGAAGGCCCTCCGTGCAACGATCCAGACACACGCCACAATGGGGCCGGCAGTAGTCCCGCGTCGTGAGCTCACGGTAGCGCTCGAGGATCGCCTGATCTCGAGGGCGCAACTCCTTTCCCGACGCGTAGAGGAACTCGTCGAGTTGGGCGGACTCCCACAATGAGATCACCAGACAGGCAACGCCGGGGTTCGAGAGCACCCATTTGAACGACGCCTGGGTGAAGGAATCGCGCTCGTCGGGTGTCCAGGAGAGGAAGTGATGCTTCGATCCGCGGAGCGTCTTCATGCCGACGATTCCGATGTCCTTGGCGGCTGCTCGATCGATGATCTCCGCAAGGCGCGGCCAGGCGCCAAAATGGTAGGCCAGCATCATCACATCGAAGCGATCGCTTTCAATCGCCGCGTCTGCAACCTCTTCGAGGTTCGGGGTGTGGGTCGACACGCCGAGGAAGCGTGCCTTTCCCGCCGACTTCAAGCGATCGAATGCCTCGTGGAGACGCTCGTCCATCAGTCGCTCGACCGAATCGCAGGAATGCACATGGACGAGGTCAATCCGATCCGTCTGCAACCGGCGCAGGCTGCCTTCGACGGCTTCCACGTAGCCTTCGACTGAAGTTCCGAGGCCCAGATGACCGTTCGGCAAGCAGAACTTCGTCGCGACGAACATCTTGTCGCGCAGCCCCTTCATCGCTTGACCGAGCCGATGTTCCGATCCGGTCTCGCTGTAATCGGGAGCGGTATCGAAGTAGTTGATGCCGCGCTCGATGGCCTCACGTGCGACGGCTTCGGTCTGGCGTCCGCCGGTTCCCGCGCCCGAGCCGAGCGAAATGTCGGAAACGAGGGCTTCCGTCCGGCCGAGCCGACGGTAACCCGTCACACGCGAGCCGACCCATTCGTCGCGCGCCACGTCAGCCTTGTAGCGGGGTTTGACGAGGAAGATGTTCTCACCGGTCACACTGAACCAGCGCCGGTTTGGAAAGATCGCGGCGGCGAACGTCGCAACGATCCCGCTGCCCGCACCGAGCGCTCCGAGCAGGAAGCGTCGACGGGCTCCACCGGCCCGTTCACTGCCACCTGCCACCGCCGCAGCACGAGCCCAACGGATCGTCAGGACGAGACTCATCAGCAGCGCGACTGCGACGACCGCAAGCATCGGCAGCTCACCCGACGAAGGCAGCACCCCTTCGACGCGGCGGCCAAGAAGACCGCTCAGAAGACCAAACGAGAGAAGTATCGCGAAGATCCACGCAACGAGCGCAATCCGACCAGGACTCATGCTCCCCCCCTCCCGGACACCGTCGCACATTCCGAGGGTCGATGGAAACTCGAGCCTATTCGAGCGAGGGACAGGCGAGTACGGCCGAAGCCCTCAGATGATGACGGTTGCCGGATCGAGGCCCAACGCGATGCGGCCCATGGAGCTGGCACCCTGGAGGGGGTCGAGTGCCGCGTGGGTCGTCATGGCTTGTGCGTCTCGGAATGCACGCTGGATGGGACTCGACTTGAAGATCCCGTGGGCACCACTGGCCGCGGCCAGCTTGGCGGTCACTTCCTGGCAGGCGCGCAGGCCCAGGCCCACGTCGCGCTTGTAGCGGGCTCGCTCCTCCATCGTGAACTCGTGTTTCTCGGACGTCAGCCGCGCGATCTCGGCAAGGTCGCGCTCCCAGAGCAGATCGACGGCGTCCATCGCATAGCTGGCCTCGCCAACCAATATGTGGACGGGGGTCTGCTCCGATACCTTCTCGGCGCTGTAGGTCACCTGCCGGACCTTGGCGCGCTCGATGAACGCATCGAACGCGCCCCGCGCCAGCCCGAGTGCCGGCCCTGCCAATGCGAAGAGCAGCATGGTGCCGAACGGGACACGGTAGAGGGCACTGTCCGAGTAGAGATCCTGGCCTGGGGAGCGGCCGTTGAAGGCCTCGATCAGCGAAATGGCCCGATGCTCGGGCACGACTGCGCCGTCGATCACGATGTCCTTGCTGCCCGTTCCCGCCAGCCCGCTGACGTGCCAGTTGTCGTCGATCCGATACTCGGCCTCGGGCACGAGGAACATCCGCAGATCCGGAATGGGGCTCTCGGAGGGAACGACGCCGCCCACCATCATCCAACTGGAAGAGTCACAGCCGCTGGCGAATGACCAGCGTCCGCTGACCCGGACGCCACCATCGACGCGCTCGGCACTCCCCGTGGGCGCAAATGAGGCCGCCAGTAGTGTCTCCGGGTCCTTTCCCCAGACGTCTTCCTGGGCTTGCTCCTGATAGAGACCCAGCATCCAGTTGTGGATCGCCAGGATCCCGAGGCACCAGCCGGTCGAGCCACAGCCGCGGGCCATCTCGGAGGTCGCACGGACGAGCGCGGCCGGTTCCAACTCATAGCCTCCGAAGCGCTTGGGCTGGACCAGCTTGAACATTCCCGCATCGCGCATTTCGCGCTCGGCCTCGGGCAGAAGCCGGCGGGCCTCCTCCGTTCTCTCAGCTCTTTCGGCAGCGGCGGGAACCAGCGCTCGGGCTGCGGGGACGACGTCTTCGAGCTTCATGGAAGGACCTCCAGATCTCAGGATATATTGACTATAGTCAGCTTTGTATTTGTGTCAACAATGATTTTAGTCATACTCTGTCCATGGAACTTGAATCCGGCGACGAGGCTGAAACGACCCGCAGCCAGCGGCGAAGAGCGGAAACCCGGGCTCGGATCGTGGAAGCGGCGGAGCGGTTGATGCGCGAGCGCGGCGTCGAGGCCGTGACCATCCACGACATCACCGAGGCCGCCGATGTCGGCCACGGCACCTTCTACCTCCATTTCAAGACGAAGACCGACGTACTGAGCCCGGTCGTCGAGCGCTTGGCCGATCGCCTTCACGAGCGCGTGGACCAGGTGACGGGGGGCGCAGACGATCCGGCGCTGCGCCTGGCCACCGGGATCCGCATCGCACTCCGCGCGATCATCGGCGACCCGCTCTGGAACTGGTACACGTTCCGATCGGGGACACCCTTTCGCAGCCTGGCCGAAGGGTTGAGTGGACCGCCGGCGCAGGACATGAACAGCGGCATAGCCAGCGGGCGCTTTCGCGTGGCCGATCTGCGCACGACCTGGAGCTTCGTCGACGGTGCACTGACAGGCGTACTCATGGCGTTGAACCCGGGAAAGCTCGACAACGATGCCGTGGAGACCGCCGCCGAAATGATCTTGCGCAGCCTCGGCGTCGATGCCGACGAGGCCGCACGCATCGCGCACATCCCACTGGAACTCCACTGACCCGAGCGTACCCATTCAACGACAGTCACCCTCGAAAGGATTCCCACATGCAATTGCGATGGTCCCATACCGCCATTCTCGTCCGAGACATGAATGAGATGGTCGACTTCTATACGAAGGTGCTCGGCTTCGACGTCACGGACAGGGGTCAGTTCCCCGCACCTGGAGCGGAAGACTCGGAGATCGTGTTCCTGAGTCAGGTGGACACGGACCACCACCAGTTCGCATTCGTGGACAGGCTCCGAGACGAGAACCCCCCGAACTCGGTCCATCATTTCGCATTCCGCGTGAATTCGCTCGATGACGTGAAGATCATGGACGCACGGCTCGCCGAAGACGGCAGGGTGGAGTCCCGTCTTCCGCTCACCCATGGCAATGCCTGGTCGATCTACTTCAACGACCCGGAAGGCAACGGAATCGAAATCTTCTGCGACAGCCCTTGGCACGTCCAGCAACCCCAGGGGACCATCTGGGACAAGGACATGCCCAATGACCAGATTCTCGATGAGACCCGAAAGGGTTTCGAGAGCAATCCGGCGTTCGGGCCGATCGAAGGCTACTACCAGACCCGTACGAAGGAACTGAAGGACCGGTAGGCCGCAAGCGGTGCCGAACGTCCGCGATGCGTTCCGCGCATCGCGGAGCAGGAAACCGAAATTTCCCGGGTGAGCAGCATCGCCCGATCGAACTTCCTACGCTGACTCGTCACGGCCACAAGGATCAGGCCACCCGTCTTCGAACATCAACATATGCATCGTTCCAGATTGGCGGACGCCCTGGGAGCCGGTCTGAGCGATGGATCGCGCTCGGACAGTGAGGGCATCTCCCGCATGGATACGCAACAGCTTGACCCGTGGTCGGATGGGCCCCGATCCTCTGGTGGTTTTCTGCAGGGGCTCGCGAGCACCCCTTTCCGGCTGTACCTGAGAACGATGTTCCCGTTGACGGCCGTACTGCTACTCGCTCTTTTTCTCGTCTACCGCGCCGACGTGGGGGCCGAGCGGGCACGGCTCCTCACCCACGAGGCCGCCATCATCCAGGCCGGCGTCCACCTGGTCGAGCGCGGGCTGGAGATCACGGCTGCCGATCTCTCCTCCCTTGCCGACCTCATCGGGGGTGCCCAGGCTCCGGACAGCGCTTCGCCCCTCGAACGGAATGCACTCGCGTTCTTGCGCCCGCGGCCCGGCTACCATCAGGTCCGGTTCTTCGACACCTCTGGGAAGGAGATTGTTCACGCCGAGAACACTCCTGATGGGCCCCGGATCGAGCCCGAGCACGGACTCCACGATGAGAGCCACCAGGAGTTCTTCCAGGAATCCATGCGCCTCGAATCGGGCGAACTGTTCATCGCACCGATCGAGGTGGAAGCCAAGACCGGCGTGCTCGTGTGGCCCTACAGACCTGCAATCCGGATGGCAATGCCGGTCAACGACCCTGCAGGGGAGCGACAGGGAATCGTCGTCCTCGATGTATACGGCGGACGATTCCTGCGCGGCTTCGAACAGAGGAGCGACGAGAACGGCGTCCATCACATGGTCATCAACTATGATGGCTACTGGATACAGCACCGGCCGGAACAAGAAGAAGGCTTGGCTCTCGAGCCAGGCGGGAGCTTCGAGGACACCTTCCCCGAGGTCTGGCCACAGCTGCAGGCAAGCCAACAGGGATGGATCGAGAGCCGCGGTGGTCTCTTCTACTTCGGTACGGTCAC
>JAAELW010000298.1 GCA_024226235.1 bacterium | reverse complement strand
CGCGTGAGTAGCTGACCGAATCCACCCCTGTCGCGGTCGAGTTGGAAGTAGTGGTCGCCGTCGTCCTTGACGAGTAGACGCACCTTCTGTCCGGCCAGAGCCCCTTCGGGAAGTTCCTCCCCCACTGGGTGGTCGAGCCGAGCGAACACGCGGGTGCCATCCAGGTTGACGACGGCCACGTGGATCGGGCCTTGCTGGGGGCCGGCGGTCACATGGATGGTCGTGGCCGCTTCGACAAGAGCCCTCGCACCATCGAGTCGTGACGGATCCGGAGCTGGGCGCGGCGCACAGGCTTCGAAGTGCAGTCGTGGCTCCGGCACGGCCTCGGGGAGGCGCAGCGAGTCGCTGCTCTCGAGGACGGTCACGAACACGTTGTTTCCCGGCCCGCCAATCGAATGCGCGATACCGATCGTTGCGCCGTCTACCTGGGCACGGGGGTTCGGGAAGCGGCCCTGGAGTTGGAGCGCGCACTCGGTGATCTGGAACAGACCGGTGCCGCCGACCGGATGACCTCTCGCCTTCAGGCCACCCGACAGGTTGGTCGGTACGCGACCGCGAATTCCGGTCACCGGATTCGCCAGCGGATCGCCCGGCGCTTCTTTCGGATCGCCCACCAGCGCTTCGACGACTTCGTCGTCGCGCAGCAGGCCGAGATCCACCAGGTCGATCGGCAGCAGACTGTTGAATGCATCGTGGGCCTCGACGACGAGGCCTGCCAGGCGCCGTGGATCTCGGATGCCTGCGCGATAGTAGGCGACCCTTGCGGCATGGCGTGTGGCGTCCAGATGATCGAGGGCATTGCGGTCCAATATGGAGGAGCTCTCGGTGGCGGAGCCCAGTCCGGCTACGCGCAATGCATCGGGCCGCGCCGTCAGGATCATCGCGGCCGCACCATCGCAGATCGGCGAACAATCCTTGCGCATCAGCGGTGTGGCGACCGGCAGGTTCTTCGCATCGTCGAAATAGGCTTCGAGCGGCTCTGGTTTGCCGAAGAACGCGGCCAGCGGGTTTTCGGCACCCAGCGCGTGGGCGCGTACCATCAGCCGCCCCAGGATCGCCTGCGCTTCGTGTGGGGAGATGCCCGCCTTGCCGAGCCATGCCTGTGTGATCAAGGCGATCAACCCGGGCATCGTGAAGCCGAAGCGACGCTCTTCGGGATCGACGGTCTTCGACATGATCTGGGTCGCCACCTGGGTGGTGACCGTCTTCATGCGTTCGCCTGCCAGCACGAGTACGCTCTCACATTGGCCGGAGGCCACCTTGTGGCAGGCCTCGTGGAAGGCGGCCGCACCGGTCGAGGATGCGGTTTCGCTGCGTACGGCGGGCACGCCTCGCAGGCCGAGTCGGTCGACCACCTTGGCGGCGATGTTGGCGCGGTTCTCGAACTCCTCGGTGTCCATGACGCCGATCTGCACCGCGTCGAAGCTCCGGACCCGTGAGTCCTGCAGTGCCCGGGCGAACGCCTGCGCGAACAGGTCGAAAATGCTGCCGAATACCCGACCGGTGAGATCCACCTTGGTGAGGCCGACACCTGCGATGTACACGGACTTGGGCATGGCTTGTTGATCGTTACCTTCGTCTCGCGCGGTCTCCCGCTGTAGGGGACGATCCTCGAGGGGTGATGAAATGAGTCGAGCGAGAGGTTGGGTCCTAGGTTTCCTGTTGCTGGCGATCATTGGGGCCTATTGGTTCCAGACTCGTCCGATGGGCGTGGAGCCAGGCAGCGTCGTGGTGATCCAGCTCCAGGGCAGCTACGCAGATGCCCCGGCGAACCCGTTGTTGGCGCGTCTCACCGGCCGCGGTGAGAACTCGCTGACTTTTCTGCTCGGTGAACTCGCAAAGCTCGAGCGGGACGAGCGCGTGGACACGGTCGTCTTCCGGATCCGCAGCCTGTCCCTTGGCTGGGGGCGGGTGGAGGAGATCCGCGAAGCGATCGCACGTCTGGCGAAGAAGGGCCGAAAGACGGTGGCATACCTCGAGGTCGAAGGCTTCGGCAACGGGTCCTACGTCGTCGCGACTGCTGCAGAGCGCATCGTGGCGGCTCCCGGCCATCGCAACCCATTCGTCGGGTTGGCGGGCGAGTACCTGTTCCTGGGTGGGCTGTTCGAGAAGCTGGGTGTCGAGATCGAGTACGAGCGCATCGGGCGCTACAAGAGCGCTGTCGAGAGCTACGCGAAGAAGGAGATGTCGGAGCCTGCCCGCGAAATGCAGGAGGCGTTGGTCGATTCGATCCAGGAGCGCTTCCTCGAAATCGTCGCCGAGGGCCGTGGGCTCGAACCCAGTGCCATATCGAAAGCGATCGATCAGGCGCCGACCGGCGGAGAGCCGATGATTCGGCTCGGCTTGATCGACGAGATCAAGACCTGGAAGGCCCTGATGGATGGCTTCGGCGAGCAGCCGGTGCTGAAGGCATCCGACTACGCCCAGGTGGGTTTCGATTCGCTCGGTTTCGAGCCCGAGGCCACTTTTGCGCTGGTGCATGGGTCGGGCCCGGTGCTGATCGGAAAGGGCCAGTACGCCTCCGGAGGGTCGCCGGTGCTGGCGTCGGATACGGTGGCGCGGGCTCTGCGCGAAGCTGCGGAGGATCCGGAAGTCCAGGCGATCGTCTTTCGCATCAACAGCCCCGGAGGTTCCGCTCTGGCTTCGGATATCGTCTGGCAGGCTGTGCAGGACGTACGCAAGAAGGGAAAGCCCGTGATCGCGTCGATGTCCGACGTCGCAGCTTCCGGTGGCTACTACGTGGCGGCCGGTGCGGACAAGATCGTCTCCCACCACACCACCTACACCGGCTCGATCGGCGTGTTCGTGCTGCGTCCGGTGATCGGGGGTCTGCTGGAAAAGCTCGGGGTGGGCGTCGAGACGATCACACGGGGCCCTCATGCAGGCCTGTTGCTCGGTTCGGAGCCGCTTTCGGACGAAACCCGGGCCGTACTGCGTGACGATGTCGAAGGCGTGTACGAGCTCTTCCTGGAGCGTGTGGCCGAGGGCCGTGGGCTCGAACGCGACGCCGTCGATGCCATCGCACGCGGGCGGGTCTGGACCGGCGCCCAGGCGCTGGAGATCGGCCTGGTGGATTCGTTAGGCGGTTTGCGAGACGCGGTGGTCGAAGCCAAGCGGCTGGTCGACCTGGAAGACGATGCACCGGTCGTGCTGGTGCAGTATCCGCGCCCGCGTCCGCTGGCCGAGGAGCTGATGGAGCTGTTCGGTGGGATCCAGAGCGCCATAGCTCCGGAATTGCCGCTACCCGGTACACTCGGCTCCCTGGTTCGGCTGGTTCGCGTGCTGCCGGTGGGTGCACCGCTGCTCGTGCCGCCGGGCCTGATGGAGGTTCACTAGATGCGTGGCAGGGCAACGTGGCGGAAGTAACCGCCAGCGACGGTGTGCGGCTCTATGCGGAGGCGACTGGAGACGGACCGCCCCTCGTCCTATCGCCGGGCTATTGCCAGACCCATGAGAATTTCCGGCCTCAGGTCGAACCCTTCGTCGCGGCAGGCTACCGCGTTGTGTTGTGGGACTACCGCGGTCACGGCAAGAGCGAAGTTCCCGAGGACGAGGCCGCCTACTCGATGGACCAGGTGGTCGATGATCTGGGCCGCGTGCTCTCCTGGGCTGCGGCGGATGAGCCTGCCGTGGTCGGTGGGCTCTCGTTCGGTGGTCTGGCTTCCCAGCACTTTGCCCTGAACCATCCGGAACGGGTGCGCGCGTTGCTGCTGATCGCCAGTGGACCCGGCTTCAAGAAGCCCAAGGCCCAGGCCGGCTGGGAGGCTCAGGTGGATCGCATCGCAGGCTGGCTCGAGCGGATGGGTTTCGAGGGTTACACCAGCGGGCGCGCCGCTCCCAACTCGATCGGCCTTGCTCCGGACCTCCCGGCTGCCCAGGCCGCTGGCCGCGCGATCGAGGCCCAGGACGCGCAGGGTGTGGCGCGCTTTGGCCGCTTTGTGGCGGGGCCGGCGTCGTCCACGTTGGATCGCCTGGCTGGGATCGAGATCCCGGCGCTCGTGTTGGTGGGGAGCCTCGATGCCGCATACCAAGCCGCTGCCGAGGTGATGACGGCCAAGCTGCCCAAATCCAAGCGCGTCGTCATTCCCGGCGCCGGGCATTGTGTCAACATCGAGCAGGCTGAAGCCTTCAATGCCGCAGTCCTGACCTTCCTGGCCAACCCCCCAGGGGAGATCCGTTAAGCAAGGGGCCAGGCACTCTGCTTCACAGCGCAACTCGGCGGACCGAGGGGGGTTACAGAACTGGAGTGGAGAAGAGCTTGCCGGAGGCGGTGGACGAAGATGTCCAGCTGATGCTGGCCTTCGCGGGCGGTGATGAATCCGCCTTCGATGCTCTGTTCGATCGTTGGGCCGGGCGCCTGCTCCGCTTTCTGGAACGCATGGTGAAGGATTCCGCCGTGGCTGAGGAGCTGCTTCAAGAGAGCTTCCTGCGCGTGCATCGCGCGAAGGATCGCTACCGCCCCGAGGCGCGGTTTTCGACCTGGCTCTACACGATTGCCGGCAACGTGGCGCGCAACGAGCTGCGCCGGCCGTTCCGGCGTAGCCCCCACGAGAGCACCGAGCGCGATCTGGAAGGCGATGCCGTGCCGCTGGTGCTGGTCAGCACCGAGCCTGCCACGGATGACGTGGTGGAAGCGCGGCGCCAGGGCGATGCGGTGGAGGTGGCTCTCGCGCAGTTGCCCGAACGCCAGCGCGCGGCACTATGGCTCGCGTCCGTCGAAGGCTTGTCCTATTCCGAGGTTGCGGAGGCCCTCGATACCACGGAGAAATCGGTGAAAGCACTCGTCCATCGCGGTCGCACGGCGTTGGCGCGCCAGCTGGTAGGAACCCCAGCAGAGCAACCACCGCGCGGTGCATCCAAGGGAGGCGTCGCATGAGCACCGATTTCGAGGCTCAGCTTTCGGCCTATCTGGACGGTGAGCTGTCCGCAGAGGACGAGGACCGGCTGCGCGAAGCCATTGCCGCGTCCCCCGGTCTGGCCAGCAAGCTCGCGGAGCTCGAGAGGGTGGATGCAGCGTTGGCTGCGGTTCCGGTGCCTGAAGTTCCCGCCGCGGTCAAGGCGCGGTTGCGCGCGAGCATCGCAGCCCAGGGCGTCGCGCCGAGTGCCCGCCCACCTCGGCGTCGGCGACGGTCCTTCGTGATGGCCGTTGCCGCTGCTGCCGCAGCAGCTGTGCTGGTGTGGCTGGTTCTTCCCCGTGCAGCTGACGATCCATTGATCGCGGCCGTTCCCACTCCCGCCGCCGTGCAGCCGATCGCGGAGGCGCCTGTACCCGACGCCGTGCAGCTGATCGCGGAGGCGCCTGTACCCGACGCCGTGCAGCTGATCGCGGAGGCGCCTGTACCCGAAGTCGATTCCACGTCGATTCTCCCGGACTTGCTTGCACCAGGGGATTCGGTGGAGGTTCTTGTCGGCGAACTCGATGCAGAAGATGTTGCCGTTGTCGAAGTGCTCGAGTGGCTGGCGGTGCTCGAGGGTCTCGAACCGGATGAGGGCCGCGGTTGAAACGCGCCATGCGCAGAACGTGGATCACTGCGGTGCTGATGGCGCTCGCGTTGGCGTCCCCGGTTGGAGCCGAAGAGCCGCTGCGCCCGACCCCCGAAGAAGTGCGCAGGGATGCACCCATCTCGTTGCGCTCGTGGATCGCAAGCCT
>JAAELW010000297.1 GCA_024226235.1 bacterium | reverse complement strand
CGCTCAATCGATACTGCAGCACGGGCGGTCGTACGAGTGTGAAGGAGACTGCATGCCGATCAAGGAAATCCTCGACCTCATCCCGGGCACAGCCTGAGCATGCTCGATTCTGCGCGTTGCTTCGAGGTCCTACACGAGCTGGGAATCACGTTCTTTGCCGGTGTGCCCGACTCGCTGTTGAAGTCGTTCTGCGCCTACGTCAACGACAACGTTGCAGAGAAGGACCACCTGATCACGGCCAACGAGGGGTCGGCGGTGGCGCTGGGGGTGGGATACCACCTGGCAACGGGACGGATTCCGCTGATCTACCTGCAGAACTCGGGTCTGGGAAATCTGATCAACCCGTTGTTGTCGATCGCCGACCCGGACGTCTACTCGATCCCGATGCTGCTGATGATCGGCTGGCGCGGAGAGCCGGGAGTCAAGGACGAGCCGCAGCACGTGAAACAGGGCCGGGTGACGCGGGCCATGCTCGAGTCGATGGAGATTCCTTACAGCGTCATCGACGCGGAGCTCGACTCCCGCGGCCCCGGCTTGACCGCGGTGCTGACCCAAGCCGTGAATCAGGCCCGCAGCAAACGACAGCCGTACGCCTTGCTGGTTCGCAAGAACAGCTTTGCGCCGTACCGTCCGTCGGGCAGCTCGAGCTCCGATCATCCACTGCTGCGTGAGCAGGCCCTGTCGATCCTCGTCGAACAGCTGGATCCCGACGACGTCGTGGTCTCGACGACCGGGGTCACCTCGCGCGAGCTGTTCGAACTGCGCGATGTACACCAGCAGGGTCACGCCCGCGACTTCCTCGTCGTCGGGGGCATGGGGCACACCTCGCAGATCGCTCTGGGCCTGGCCCTGCAGCAGCCCGAGCGCCAGGTCTACTGCTTCGACGGCGATGGCTCGTTTTTCATGCACATGGGGTCGCTGGCCACGAACGGCGTGCGCGGTCCGGAGAACTTCCACCACATCGTCTTCAACAACGGTGCCCACGACTCCGTCGGCGGCCAGCCGACTCTGGGCTTCGAGGTGGACATGCTTTCCATCGCCAGGGCCAGTGGGTATAGAATGGCGCTGTCGGCCTTGACCGCACAAGAGATCGAGCGTATGTTCCGGCGGTTGAAGGCGGAAGAGGGTCCCGGGTTCATGGAGATTCGCGTCAACAAAGGATTCAGGAAGAACCTGGGCCGACCTACCACGACGCCGCAGCAAAACAAACTGGAGCTCATGGCCAACCTGGGGCAATGATCAGGCGACGGTTCGTCGGAAACGGCAGTCTCGAACGGCTGGGCGACCTGCTCGATGCTTTGAGATCCTCGAGGATCCTGCTGATCACCGGCCGGCGGTCCTTCGATTCCTCGGGGGCGCGGGAGTTGCTCGCCCCGTTCATCTCCGACTCGGTGGTCGAACGCTTCTCCGATTTCGGCTCCAGTCCGAACCTCGCCGACGCCACAAAGGGTCGCGATCTGGCTCAGCAGTTCGAGCCCGACCTGATCCTGGCGGTTGGCGGGGGAAGCGTCATCGATACCGCAAAGCTGGTCAATACGCTGGCGGCCCAGACTGCCGAGCCGCTCGAGATCGTCACGGGACGGACGAGCATCGAATGCCCCGGTGTCCCCCTGGTCGCCATCTCCACCACCGCCGGGACAGGCAGCGAAGCGACGCACTTCGCCGTCGTCTACGTCGGGACGGACAAGTACTCCCTGGCGCATCCGAGCATCCTGCCCACCTTCGCCATCGTGGATCCCGTGCTGACCCGGGCGCTGTCGCCCTACCTCACGGCCTCGTGTGGGTTCGACGCGCTGAGTCAGGCGATCGAATCGTTCTGGGCCGTCGGGGCTACCGACGAGAGCCAGCGCTTCGCCCGAGAGGCGATCACGCGGTGCATGCGCTCGCTGGCCCAGGCGGTGAGGCATCCATCGGATCGAGCGCGGGAGGATATGGCCCGTGCGGCGCATCTGGCGGGGCAGGCGATCAACATCAGCAAGACGACCGGGGCCCACGCCCTGTCCTATCCGCTGACCGTGCATCACGGCATCCACCACGGGCACGCGGTGGCCCTGACGCTGGGCCGCTGGTTCGTGTTCAACGCGGCGTCGGGAGGGCGCTCCAACGATCCCCGTGGCGCCGACTACCACCAGCGGGTGATGCGCGATCTGTGCGCGCTTATCGGTGGCGACGACGCCGAACAATGCCGGCGCATCCTGCACGAGCTGATGGTCGAGGTTGGGCTGGAGACCGATCTGGCGCGGCTGGGCATCTCCGGCGGTGCCGATCTGGAGCGGATCGTCAACGATGTCAACCTCGAGCGATTGGGCAACAATCCGGTGGAGATCTCTCGCCCGGAGCTGTTCGAACTGGTCTCCGGCCCATGAAGAACTTCCTTCCGGCTGCGCGTCCAGCGTTTGAGTTGTCGTTCTCGGCGTAGCGCCGCGGTCCGGTCGGTGTACGGCTCCGAGGAGACGAGTTTCACGGGGCGGTGCTTGGCCGTATGAGCGGCGCCGCAGGCGTAAGTCGAATGGTGGAGGCGGCGGGAATCGAATCCGATGCCGCTCACGCTTTCCACCCAAATGTGCGAACTCCCAGGTCCCATCAAATCTCCACAGAAATGCCCGTCGCTATTCGGCCACGCGTGGATCGCGAACGATGTGCGTCATCCTCAGGCAAGCACGAACTCCCAAGGCTACGGCGCTCGCCAGGG
>JAAELW010000296.1 GCA_024226235.1 bacterium | reverse complement strand
TACATCCTCGCCTCCGACGTGCATCGCTACTTCAGGTTCCTCGAAGGCGTATATGTTCCACTCGGTCCGGACCGGCTGGAGAAGTACGTCTGGCCGGCCCCTCCATACTGGTACCAGCCTCTGAGTTAGCCTTTTCGGAGGCTGATAGGAGGCTGATAGGAGGCAGGATGAAGCGCGCACGCTTCGCAGAGGAGCAGATCATCGGAATTTTGAAGGCGGCGGAAGCGGCCGGAAACATTCGCGAGGTCTGTCGCGAGCACAACATCACGGAGCAGACGTTCTATCGCTGGCGCCGGAAGTACGGCGGGATGGACGTTTCGGAGGCGCGAAAACTGCGTGACCTCGAGCGGGAGAACACGGAGCTGAAGAAGATGGTGGCGGATCTGTCGCTGGACAACCGGATGCTCAAGGAGATCAACTCGAAAAAATGGTGAGCCTGGCGGAACGGCGTCGCGCCGCAGATCACTTGGAGCGCACGCACGCCGTCAGCGAGCGGCGGGCCTGCAAGGTGATCGAGATCGCGCGCAGCACGAAGCGTCGCCCGTCAGGCCGTACCGAAGAGACCGAGTTGGTGGCAGAACTCCATCGGCTGTCGGAGCACTTTCCGCGCTTCGGCTATCGCAAGATCTTTCACCGTTTACAGATGGCGGGCTGCCGCGTCGGCCGCGAGCGGGTGCGGCTGTTGCGGCGTCGAGAGGGCCTGAGAGTGCCGAAGAAGGGCCCGAAGCGCCGTCGACGCGGAGTGAGTACGACCACTCCGACACAAGCTCTGTACCCGAATCACGTGTGGAGCTACGACTTCGTGGCCGACCAAACGATCGATGGGCGCACGCTTCGATTCCTGACCGTGATCGATGAGTACACGCGCCAGGCGCTGTGGATCGAGTGCGCGCGACATCTGACCTCGGTCGATGTGGTGCGCGTTCTCGATCAGCTGGTCGAGCTCCACGGAAAGCCCGGCGTGGTGAAGAGCGACAACGGCCCCGAGTTCGTGGCGAAGAAGGTTCGGGACTGGATTGAAGACCGGCAGATCGGCATCCGCTTCATCGAGCCCGGTAGCCCTTGGCAGAACGGACATAACGAATCTTTCAATGGCGTCTTCCGGGATGGATGCTTGAACCGCTGGCTCTTCGAGTCGGTTCGAGAAGCCCGCGAAACCACCGAGCATTGGCTCCAGGAGTACAACGTGGAGCGACCCCATGGGTCGCTGGGCGGGCGTCCGCCCGTATTGTTCTTCGAACAATGGGAAGAGCAGGAGAGGGAAGCAGCCTGATGGTCAGGCGCGATCCCTAACCCAACGGCTGGTACCGGTTCTTTGGGCTTGCCAGCTGGAAAGCGGACCTCTACTACTCCGCGGGTGAAAGCGTGCCCCTGCGCGGCTCCTGTCCCAGCGTGGCGAGCTTCCCGAACCCCAACGTATTCTCGAAACTGCCGCTCGACTGGCCCTTGAAGGAGCGGGTCCGCCTGGGGCTCCTGCGCACCATCGCCGGGCTCTCCGCCCGCTGCGCCGAGCGCGTGATGTTCGTCAGTGAGGATTCCGCACACTGGATAGGAGACGCACTGGGGCTCCCCGTGTCTCGCCGCGCGCCCATTCCCCACGGCATCGACACATCGCTGTGGAGCAAAGCCCCGGACACCCCGCTTCACCCCAACCCCTACATCCTCTCCGTCAGCTCGATCTACCGCTACAAGAACTACGTCCGGCTGATCGAGGCCTACGCGGAGATCGCGAAGCGGCAGAGAGAGATGCCGGACCTCCTGATCATCGGCGATGATCAGGACCCCGATTACTTGAAGGAGATGTACGCGGCTCGAGACGCCGCCGCATCATTCGCCGAGAACATCCACATCCTGGGCGAGGTCCCCTACGCGGAGATCCAGCGCTACTACGCGGGAGCCTCATTTTTCGTCTTCCCCTCCTACCTCGAGACCTTCGGAATTCCCATGCTCGAAGCCATGGTGAGCGGTCTGCCCACGGTGGCGGCGGATATCCCCATCTTCCGGGAAATCGGTGGAGACGCGGCCCTCTACGCGGATCCCCACAGCACGCCCGCACTCGCCAAGGCCATGGAGCAGGTGATCTTCACTCCGGGCGTCGCCGAGTTACTCGCCGAGCGAGGCCACGAGCGCGTTATGAATTACAACTTGGAGCGCACGGTGGCCCGCCTGCTCAGTCTCTTCAACGAGATCTGCGCGTAATTCGACGTCAAGAGGCACGGGCTCCGTCAGGCAGCCCGCTGCGATTGCTCGCCCACTTGTGCGCGGTAAAGCGGGTTCTTCCGCCGAGTTCCGCCTCTCCCACACGTTGCTGCGGGACGTCTAGCGGGTCGGTGGCTGGGCTTCGTCCCGCACCAGTGGCAGCACCCGCAATGCGATCACCCGGCGGCCGGATGCGTCCTCGAAGGGGGTACCGAGGGGTTCCAGCTGCAATTGCCAGTCGGCCACACCGCCAAAGCGCGAGAGGAAGGCCTCGACTTGGTGCGGCAAGTCGACCAGCACGTCGATGCGCCGCTCGCGGATGTAGGCCAACAGCCGCTTTTCGCGGAGCGCATCGACGGCGTCGTCGTTCACCACACCATCGAGGTTCACCACGGTGCGCCCGGAGAAGTAGCCGAGGATGCCCGAATTCCAGGCGCCCACGGTCGTACCGGGCGGCGTGTTGCGTCGCAGGTGACGGGCCGCCTCGAGCAGCAGCAGATGGTTGCGGTGAGTGAAGGTCGTCCCGTAGCCGGCGCGCCAGGCCAGCACGCCGCCGACGCTCGCGCTCAGGAAGAGACCCGCAAAGGCCCCCGCCAGCGCGACGCGCAGCCAGCGTGCCCGATTCGTCTGCAGCACGGCATGCACCACGAGTCCGGCCCCCACAAAGGCGGCCGCCAATGCCGGCATCAGGTAGCGCACCTCGGGCTCGATGAAGAGCACGTACCAGGCGGTGTGCAGGGACGCAAAGCCAAGTGCCGGCAGCGCGAGCCGGCTGGCGGGCTGGTGTCGCCCGTAGACGAGTCCCACCGGGAGGGCCGACAACATCAGCAGAAAGAGCAGCGACACACCCATCCAATAGGCGGGCGCGGACGGCGGTGTGCGCGGCATCGGAAGCGGCCAGACACCGAGCAGATTCGCAGTCTGTGTCGCCCACCAGGCACCGTTGAGGAGCTGCTGGCTCAGCACGGAAAGGGCCGCAGCGGGATCGCGCCAGTCGTAGTGCACGTCGTGCATGAGGTCCACCGCCACGTGGCTGTTGGGAAGCAGCACCCCGGACTGCCCCAGGCTCCACACGAACCACGGCACGAGCACGAGTCCCGCGATCGCGGCCGCGCCCAGCGAAGTGGCGACCCGTCGCGCGGCCAGCCTGCCCAGCCGCCGGTCCCAAGCGACCCAGACCAACACGACACTCGCCAGCAGAAGCAGGTCGAAGCGGCTCAGCACCGCGAATCCGAGCGACAGTCCGAGGGCAACACCCGAGCCCAGCTGACCGCGTGCGCTCCCATCCAGCAGCAGACGCAGTACCACCAGCACCGCGAGTGTGGCCAGTGGTGTTTCCAGGCCGCAGAGATTCGACGTGAGCACGCGGTAGCTGAACAGCCAGAATCCGGCGATCGCGAGTGCGATGGCGGGGCTCGTGTGACGCCGCAGCAGGTCCCAGAGCAGCCAGCCCTGGGCCACGTGGAGCAGCGCCGCCACGGTCAGCACCGCGTGCACCAGCGCCATGCCTTCCAGGTGCGACGCCAACGCCACGCAGAGCAGCATCCAGAGGGGGTGCAGTCCATTGGTGGCCGTGGTGCCGTCGAAGCTCACGCCCTGGCCGCCGACCGCGTGCTCCGCGAGTGTGAGGTAGTAGAACATGTCTTCGTAGAGAAACGTCCCGATCGTCACCTCGACCGGCAACCAGGCGAGCCCCAGCGCCAGGATGCCGGCGAGCGCGAACAACACGTAGGCCACGCGGCGCGTGCCATCCTGGGGCTCTGAGTCGAGGGGCGACCGGTCGTGGAGGTCCATCTTCCCCATGGGTTCGTTCTAGAACGTGACGTCCCCGCAGAACTGTTGCGAACGATTCGGAGATAAACGCCGGGCCATCGCCATCACAACGCGCGGGGGAGCCTAGCGAAGACTCTCTTCTCCCATATCGGGAAGTGCTGTTCCGTCCCACCGATGACCCCGCCGATAAAGGCTTTTTCCACCCTTTTCCCAGGCCGGTCCCTGGCCGCAACGCAGTGGTTGCGGCTCCTGCGTCCGAGCCGATGGACAGCAGCATCGGCTGCCCGAACGGCAGGTGTTCTGGCGGGACCAGGCGGATCGATCCATGCCGGACGATCGCCGCGCAATGGAATCAGCCGAGTGGGTGATCAGAAACTGCATCGCCTTGGATGATGGCGAGGACTAGCGATGAGCCCGAGCTTCTTATTTCTGTGCAGCGGTCTGGTATGCTACTCGCCTCGGCGACCCAGGAACGTGCCACTGTAGAGCACAGATTGTTGCCGACCTCGGAAGCGGAGGCGCTGGAGCAACTCTCTAAAGACCACTGACCTCATCGAGGCAAAGGGCAGCGAG
>JAAELW010000295.1 GCA_024226235.1 bacterium | reverse complement strand
GGCCTGTAGACTTCGGCCTGGACGGCGTCTTCGAGCGACCCCTGACGTGGGAACTGCCGTTCGATCTCATTCTCGCGGTCCGCGGCGTCGGCTGCGTCGGAGCCGCGCGGGTAGCGGCCACCGCGGGTGCCGCCCGACTGGCCATCCGAAAGGGGGACTTCGCCGGTGATTGCGCCATACAACATGAGGCCCGCGCCGAGGGCCGCGGCGCCAATGGGCCCCGCCTGGGCGCCGACGATCGCACCGATCAGCATGCCCTCCATCGCGCTCTGGGTGCGTTTGCCGGCCGAGGGCGAGTCGTCAGGCTTTGCGCTCACCGGCGGGAGCGGTGAGTTCGGAGTGGCCCCGCTACCCGGGTTCGCTTCGGCGCTCGGAACCGCCACGGGTTCGGGCAGCGCGGTATCAGGGTTTCCGCCGGTCGAGGCACAGCCAGAAATCACCGCCACCGCAAGCATGGCGGAAAGCCAGCTTCGACCGGGTCTCGTGGCGAATTGCGAGTGCATGGGACCTCAATCCTACTCGGGGTCGGGGGGAACGCAAAGCATCACGCCGGCTCGGTGCTTCATCCACCGCGACGCGATGCGGCAAACAGGGACATCCGGGAGATCCGGGCCTTGTGGCTTCGGGGAACCGGAAACAGGTCGAATTTCAATAGGTTGTGAAGATGTTGGAGCTTCCGGAGATCGAGGGTCTTCCACCGCGTGCGGCTGGCGGCCCACCTCTTGGGAGCTACGCTAACGCAGTGCATCGTTTCGGCGTGCAGAGGGTCATTAGATTGAATCGGCTGCTGCCGTGTTGAGATTGTAGGAGCTGGTGCGGCTCCCTTCGAGCCGCTTTTCAGGAGGCGATCGTGGGTCTCACGCTGATCCGAAAGAGCACCGGGACACGGCCCAAAGCCAACCCCAAGGTGGCTCTAGTGCTGGCGGGCGGAGCCGTCTCCGGCGGGGCATTCAAGGTCGGCGGCCTGAAGGCGCTCGATGACTACTTCGTCGATCGCAAGATCACCGATCTCGATACCTACATCGGGCTCTCCGCCGGCTCGATCCTGGCCGTTTCCCTGGCAGGAGGCGTCAAGCCGGACGAGATGATCAAGGTGCTCGAAGGGACGAGCACGAAGCTCAACCAGCTGGCGCCCCATCATTTCTACAACCCCAACATGGGCGAGTTCATCAATCGGCCTGCACGCTTCCTGGTCGATCTCTTGACCTATACGCCCAGCGTGGCGGTCGAACTGGCCAAGCAGATTCCGGATCTCCCAGGCGCAGTGGGGCCCACGCTGCGCGCTCTGGTCGACAAGCCCAGCTACACACGCGTCGAAGAGCTGGTGATGAAGATGATGGAGCATGTCTCGCCCAAGCGCGAAGTTCCATCGCTGACGAATCTCGTGCCGACGGGCTTGTTCGATACCGGCGCGCTCGAGAAGTGGTTGCGCGGAAGCCTCGAGAAGATGGGTGTTCCCAACGACTTCCGTGCCTTCGAGAGTGATCTGGGCAGGAAGCTCTACATCGCAGCCTGTGATCTCGACACTGCGGAGCGGGTCGTCTTCGGCCCGGACGAGAAGGCCGACGTATCTATTTCCAAGGCGGTGCAGGCCTCGACGGCGTTGCCGCTCTTCTTCCGCCCGGCACGCATCGGGGGTGTCGACTACATCGACGGTGGCATTCGCAACACGGCGAATATCGATGTAGCCATCGAGAAGGGGGCGGACCTGATCATCTGTTACAACCCGTTCCGCCCGTTCCTGAATCGGCTGGGCGAGTCCGGCGAGGACGAGCACTTCGTCGCAGGCGCTCCGCTCGCCGATGGCGGAATGTTGAACGTGATCAACCAGGTATTTCGCACGCTCCTCCACTCACGACTGCGTTCCGCCCTGCAACGCTATTTGAGTGACACCCGTTTCAAGGGCGACATCGTATTGCTCGAGCCGCGCGAGCACGATGCGGAGTTCTTCAGCATGAATCCGCTCGCATTCTGGAAGCGGGCGGATGCGATTCGCGAAGGCTTCGAATCTGCACGCGTCTCGATCGAGAGCAACTTTGATGAGCTCTCCGCGGTGCTCGGCCGGTATGGGCTCGAGATGAACCAGAGCACCGCCCGGCGGCGGGCCAGCCGGTTGCGGGCCTCCCGCGGCTGGCGAGTGAGCCGAACCGACGCGGCACGGAGCGCCGAGCAGAGCCCCAAGCTCAAGGTCGTCGGCGGTTGAGCTGACGATCAGAGGACCGGAAACCCGCCCGGCTTGGCTGACCGTCGACGGGCCGCCGGGATCCTGCCGTGATCGGCAGCTTGCTCCGGCTACTTGACCCCCGGGGGATCTTCGCTACCCTGCTCTATCTCGTGCCAGCCGCCCACGGGACTCCAACGGTCCCTCGAGGCCGCGGCAGAGACCCTCGCTGCATGTGTACCCTTCTGGTTCTCCACCGCTGTTTCCCGGAAGCACCGCTCGTGATCGCCGCCAATCGGGACGAGTATCACGATCGGCCGGCAGAAGGTCCCGCTTTGCGTCCGCACCGGGGACGGATGCTGCTTGCTCCGCGAGACCTACGCGGGGGCGGTACCTGGCTGGGCTGGAACGATCTGGGCATGTTCGCCGCCCTCACGAATCGCCCCTCCCAGGCCCTCGATCCGCAGCGGCGCTCCCGCGGCCACCTGGTGACGGACGTGTTGGCTGAGGCCAGTGCCAAGGAAGCAATGGAGCATCTCGTCGGGTTGGAGCCCGACGTCCACAACCCGTGCAACGTCTTCGTGGCCGATGGTCTGGCGGCCTACGCGATCGTGCTCGACGGCGGGGCGAGGGTTCAGGAACTCGCACCCGGCCCGCATGTGATCGGCAATGCAGACCCGAACGATCGAACCCACCCGAAGGTCGGTCGTCTGATGGGCGAACTCGAGGCGGCCGCAGCAGACGGCGTAGAAGGCGTGACGGAAAGGCTTGCGTGCATCTTGCGTATGCATGGACCCGAAAACGACACGCGAAGCCCTCTCGAGGCCACTTGCATTCATGCGGGCGCCTACGGCACCCGCAGCTCCACCTTGTTTGTGCGCGGATACCGGAGCCAGGAGGATCGACTCCTCTATGCGACCGGTGCTCCGTGTACGACGAGTTACGAGGACATGACCCCGTTCCTGGGTGAGCTGGACCGAGCGGCCGGCACCAACCCCGGAGATTTGATGAGGAACCCGTCTTGAGACGAATCGGCAGCAATATACGGAAGCAGAACGCGGATGCCCGGCAGGACCGCATCATCAAGAACATCATTCGCTACTCGGACGACGAGAAGCCGAAGAACGACTATCCGAAGAAGATCGTGTCCCCGTCGCGGCCGTCCGGATGCTGCACCGAAGAGAACAAGACTTCGGTGGGGCAGGTTCGCGAAATTGATGGCTTCAAGTTCTGCTATCGGGTCTGCGACACCTGCGGACACGCGGTGCGCTTCTACTATCCCGCGGTCGAGAGCGCCAACACCGCGATCAAGAACTACCGCTCGTGGAAGAAGTACATGGCTCAATAGCCGCCCGGCGGTTTGATGATGGAACCATCACGAGGCGGCCCGAGCACGGGCCGCCTCGTTTTCTTTCGGAGGGAGGCGGGACGGAATGACCGGGCAGGAGGCCGAGGCCTGGCTCGCCGGGCTGATCAACGTCGAGCGTCTTCCCGACCGTCGCCGTGCCCGGTTCTCCCTCCAGCCGGTGAAGCGGTTGCTCGGCGAGCTGGGCAATCCAGAGGATGGTCTGCGCATCCTTCACATCGCTGGCTCCAAGGGAAAGGGCTCGACGGCGCTCTACGCGGAGGCGTTGCTGCGCGGCGCCGGGCTCTCTGTGGGCACCTTCACCTCTCCGCATCTGGAGAGCTGGGTCGAACGCTTCCGGATCGACGGCGCGCCGGTGGACGGCGTCAAACTCGGTGCTGCCGTGGCTCGGTTGCGCCCGATCGTGGAGAAATTGCGGCTGGAGCCCGATGCGCCGAGCTTCTTCGATGCCACCACTGCCGCCGCGCTGCTGCTTTTCGCCGAGGCGAGGGTCGATGTCGCCATCCTCGAGGTCGGCCTCGGAGGCCGCCTCGATTCCACCAATGTGGTGGAGCCCGCGGTCAGCTGCATCACGAGCATCGAGCTCGAGCACACGGAGATCCTCGGCACGACCCTGGCTGCCATAGCTGGAGAGAAGGCAGGTATCGCGAAGCCCGGGGTTCCGCTGGTCATGGGAAGGCTCCACGAGGAAGCCGAAGCGGTCGTGCGATCGCGCTGTGAGAAGGTCGGGGCACCGTGGGTGGCATTGGGCGGTGAGATCGAGATCGAAGTCGAGGAAGAGGCGGGGCCGTGCGTGGCTGTCCGCGTTCGCGATGGCGAGTTGCAGGTGCGGGCACGCCTCGGGGCTCCTGGCGCACATCAGGCGTCGAATGCCGCCATCGCATTGGCCTGTGTGTTGCGGCTGGGCGTCGTGCCAGTAGAGCGGCTGGCGGCCCTCGCGCCCCAGGTGTTGGAAGCGCTTCGTTTGCCGGCGCGTATCGAGATCCTCGGCGAGAGGCCCTGGGTCGTCGTCGATGCGGCTCATACGGCCGCCTCCGCGCAAGCGCTGGGGGCGGCCCTGGCCCGTCTGCCCCACCGACAGGGCCGCTTCGTGCTCTCCGTCTCGACCGGAAAGGACCTTCCGGCGATCGCCCAAGCCGTTCTTCCTTTCGCTGACCTCTGTCTGGCGACCCGAGCCGAGCCCGTCCGTTCCATGCCGGCCGAAGCACTGGCCGCTGCCCTGCGGACGCTGGCTCCGCAGATCGAAGTGCGTGCCGTGGATGACCCTCGAGATGCTCTCGAACTTGCCCGCGCTGAGACCGCACCTGACGATCTGCTTTGTGCGACGGGTTCGATCTACCTGGCCGGGATTGCTCGCGCGGTGTACGCCGGAAACGCTTCATGAGCGAAATCCTCCCGCCCCAGGACGATGCCAGCGAGCGCGAGGCCCGCTTCCTGGCCGAAGCCGAGCGGGACCTGCCGCGCAACTACATGGCGCTTCTCCCCCACGGAATGTTGGGGCAGACCGGCTTCCGGCTGATCCAGGTGCCGACCTTCATCCCCGTCTACGTGGAGCTGATCTCCGGCTCGCCGATTGCGGTGGGCGCGGCGCGGGCCTTCCAGTCGTTCGGCATGCTCCTCTCGCCAATCCTGGGTGCGACGATCATCGAGCACCGGAGGCGCGTGCTGCCGATGGGTTTCTGGATCGGCGGCTCCATGCGCTTGCAGGTGCTGGGCCTGGCGATGGCCGGCTTCTTCTTGTCCGGGCTCCCGGAGCTCGTGGCCGTGTTCGGGTTCCTCGCGCTATTCGGCTTCTTCATGGGGATGCAGGGAGTCATCTTCAGCACGCTCGCGTCGAAGGTGATTCCCGTTGCGCGGCGTGGACGCCTGATCGGTTTGCGCAACGCGCTGGCGGGGATCACTGCAGCTGCGGTTGGCGGGCTGGGCGGAAGGCTCGTCGAGACGAATGCGATGGGCAACGGTTATGCCGCGACCTTCTTGCTGGCGTTCGTAATGACGGCGCTCGGCCTTTCGATGTTGGCCTTCATCCGCGAGCCGGAATCGCCCAGCGTGCGTGCCGCAAGCGGCGTGCGCAGCCGACTCTCGGAATTGCCGGCCTTGCTGCGGAGCGATCCCGCCTTCACCCGCTACTTCCTTGCGCGTGCGCTGGCCACGATGGGCCGCATGTCAGTGCCTTTCTATGTGCTCTACGCGGATCCAGGTCCCGCACTGCTCGGCCCGCTGACGGTCGCGTTCATCCTGGCCTGGAGCATGGGCAACCTCGCCTGGGGCGAGATCGCGGATCGCATCGGTTTCCGTGCGGTCTTCGTTGCTTCGCTGCTCCTGTGGGTCGTTGCTGCGCTGGCGCTGATGTCCTCTGCCGATGAACCCATGGTCCTGGTGTCGATCATGGTCGGGCTCGGAGCCGGATTTGGTGGCTTCCAGATGTCCTCACAGAACCTGGTGCTCGAGTTCGGTAGCCGCGAGAACCTGCCGATGCGCATCGCCGTCGCCAATTCCGCCAGCGAGTTGGTGGGCGTGATCGGCCCGCTGACAGGTGGGGTGCTCGCGGCCACGGTGTCGTACGAAGCCGTCTTCTGGACCGGAATCGCCTTCCAGCTTGCGGCTGTCGTCTGGGTGTTGCGAGCCGTTCCAGAGCCCCGACGGCGCGACTGATTCCCGATCCGGCAGGTCTTCTCGCTGGCCAGTCCGCGCCGTCAGGCATCGGGTGAGAGCGCCTGATGGACGATGGCCCCTGAATTCGAGATCGCGTGGCCCCAGAAGTCGTGACTGCCTTCTCCCAGCAGCTCGCGGGCGGCGTCGATGACCGCCGACTGGGCGGCGCTGCTGATCGCACTGCCGGTCGAGATCCGCATCCCGCCCGCATCGAATATCTCGGGGACCGTGGGGCCGCCTGGCATGATCAGCACATTCAGGGGCCGGTCGACCGCGGAGACGAGCGTGCGGATATCGTCCAGCTGCATCAGCCCAGGTGCATAGAGAACGTCGGCACCAGCCTCCTGGTAGGCCTGAAGGCGCTTGATCACGTCCGCCAGATCCGGATTTCCGCGGATGAAATTCTCGGCCCGTGCGGTCAGGACCAGAGCATCCCCGCCTCGTTCGTTGGCTTCGACCGCGGCCCGAATTCGTTCGCTGGCCAGCTCGGGTGAATAGATCTTCCCGTCTCCGTAGTCTTCGATCGAGCAGCCGGCGAGCCCCGCGGCCAGCGCCTGTTCGATCGTCTCGGCCACCTCGGCCGGCTCCTCGCCGAACCCGTTCTCGAGATCGGCACTCACGGGCAGTGGCGTTGCATCCACGATGACCTTCGCGTGGGCAATCGCTTCGTTGCGGCTGATGTCTCCGTCCAGCCGGCCGAGCGAGTTGGCGAAGCCCGCGCTCGTCGTCGCGAGGGCCGGAAAGCCCAGCGACGCGAGGATCTTCGCTGATCCAGCGTCCCAGGGGTTGGCGATCAGGAACGGGTGCTCGTGAAGGTCACGGAAGCTCTGGCGACGGTCCATGCTGAGGTCCCTCCCATCGACTCCGTTCGAGCGGGGTCGAGCGATGCCATCAGTGTCGCGCAGGCCAGCCGGACTGTCTGGAGCCAATCGGCTGTCGTCATCGCGACCATTGGTTCCGAAGCCTGGGGCCTCGAAAAACGAAGCGCCCGGGTCGGCACCTCGTGCGAACACGAGGGGAGGGGTTGCCGGCCCGGGCGCAAAGAGGCATACGAAGAGCGCCGCTGGGAGTTGACGAAGCAAGGCATGTGCCAGTGCTGAGGGTCTGTAGCCACGCCAGCGGGTCTCGTACCGAAACGGCGAGGTTGAGCCGCGAACTGCACATGCGTGGTTGGCCCTTCGCGCCGGACGGAGAGTGGCCAGTGACACAATTTGGGTCACACGACGGTATTCACGTCAGGGTTCTGCCGGCTGTCTGCCGTTTGTCTGCCTGCCGGATGCGTCGCTATGCGCTGCGCTGCAGACGCACCACAGCGGCCAGGTGCTCGGGTGTCGTTCCGCAACATCCGCCGACGATCGATGCGCCCGCTTCTCTCCATGTCTGTGTCAACGCAGCAAACTGGTCGGGTGGGAGAGACTCCACGCGTTCCGATGGCGCACCCATGTTGGGGGAGAGGAGGAAGGGCAGGCCGCTGGCCGCAAGAACGGGAATGCATTCCGCCAGCGCTGATATCGGCAGGCAGTTCACGCCGACCGCGACCGGCCCCACCGCCAGTACGGCGTCGATTCCGGTTTCGAGGGCCTCGCCTGACAGAAGGCGCCCCCTCTCGTTGCAGACGAAGCTCACCAGGACCGGAAGGCCAGCAGCGCGGGCTGCCTGGGCTGCGGCCTTTGCCTCGCGGGCCGTGTTGTGGGTCTCGGCCAGGATCGCGTCGGCGCCTGCCGCAGCGAGCAGGTCGGCGTGCTCGCAATGCTCACTCTCCAGGGTTTCCTGATCGGGTACTCGCTCCGGGCGATAGCAATCCTCCAGCGGGGGAGCGGAGCCGAGTACCGGGCCCCTGTGAACCTGGCGGGCCAACGCCACGGCGAGCCGGGTCAGCTCCGGTGCGCGTTCTCCCATGCCACAGCGGGCCAGGACCCTGCGCTGGGTGCGGAAGCTGGCTGCGGTCAGCAGGTCGCAGCCAGCCCGCGCGTAGTCCGCGTGGATTTCGCCCACCAGCTCAGGCGTGTGGAGCAGGCCGCCACTCGACCACAGAGGAAGGCCGCAGGGTGCTCCGCGTCGCTCCAACTCGGTGCCCGTGGCCCCATCCAATATGAGCATCCGACCGGAGGCAAGAGCGAGCATCTGTCCGGCGGCCAAGGCCGCGGAAATGTTCTTGTTATCTTCGCCCCTCATGACCCGTACCGTCTCCGTCGCTCGGCACGAACGCGCTGGCCGTCTCGAGCCCGTGCGCCTCGGCGTGCGATACGCCGCCGTACCCCTCGATCGTAGCGAGCACGGGGTCGCGGGTGCGATCGAGTGGGCCGAGGGACGTCTCGCCGCCGGTGTTCAGCGTCTGGGGCCATTCGAGCTGGGTGTGTCTGCAGATCTTGCTGGGGAGCAGGCGGAGTTCCAGCTGAAAGTGCGCAACTACGCGGATGCACCCCTCCATCTGGAATCCGTCGTGCTGGGTTTCCGTTGGGTCGGTGTGGAAACGGACGCATTGCGCTTCCTGAAGAACGGCTGGCAATCCTGGTCGTTCACCGGGGGATGCGAACTCGACCCAGCCGGGGAGCCGCCGCTACCGTCCGGGCCGTGGGTGCGCGGGCTCCATCATGTTCTCGGAGCCTCGCCTCCCGATCGCGAAGGCTGGCACGAATCGTCGCTCGTCTCCGTGGCCTGCGATGCCGAAGGACGCTCGTGCCTCGTCGGCCTGCTGGAAGCCGGCCTTGGCAGCGGGCTGGTCTATTGGCGTCGCGATGATCACGGTGTGCGGGTCGAGCTGGAGATCCAGATGGAAGTTCCAGTCGAGCCCGGCGCGACGCTCGAGCTCGAGCCCGTCAGCGTTGCTCTCGGTGCCGAAGAGAGCCGCTTGCTCGAGGCCTTTGCCGAGGAACTGGGCCGTCGGAGCGGGGCGCGTACCGGAGCCGCGCTTCCGACGGGTTGGTGCAGCTGGTACCAGTTCTTCCACGACGTCACCGAGCAGGACCTGCTGCGCAATCTCGACGCCCTCAGCGGGTTGCGTTCGCATTTCGCGGTCGACGTGGTGCAGCTCGACGATGGTTACCAGCACGCCATCGGAGATTGGCTCGAGACCAATGAGAAGTTTCCCCGCGGTCTGGCTCCCCTCGCGGCCGAGATCCGAGCGGCCGGCTTTCGCCCCGGGCTATGGACCGCACCGTTCTGCGTCGTGGCCGAGAGCCGGTTGTTTCAGGCCCATCCAGAGTGGTTGCTCGAGAGCCACGTTGCGGAGGGCCGGCCGCATCGCGGGCTCCTGCATCCCGTCTGGGCGAAAGAGGGCTGGGTCTACGCCCTCGATCCGAGCCGGGAAGAAGTCGCACAGCATCTGTTGCGAACCTTCGCCGGGCTCGTGGGAATGGGCTTCAGCTACCTGAAGCTCGATTTCCTGTACGTCGTCGCGATGCAGGCCGTGGCGGCGGATCCCACACGGACCCGCGCTGCACGGCTCCGGCTCGGTCTGGACGCCATCCGGCGCGGTGCAGGCGACGAGGCATTCCTGTTGGGCTGCGGCTGTCCCCTCGGTCCGGCTGTTGGCGCCGTGGACGCGATGCGCATCGGTCCAGACGTGGCACCCCATTGGGACCCGCCGCCGGACGCGGTTCCGGGCATCGAGGAAACAGTTCCCAATACACGAGCTGCACTGCGTAGCATCCTGGCGCGGGCCTGGATGCATCGTCGACTTTGGATCAACGATCCGGATTGCCTGATGGCGCGGACACAGGGCACCGAGCTGCGCGAGACCGAGATCGATGCGCTGGCGGGCGCGATCGCCGTGACCGGCGGCATGACCGTGGTCTCCGACGATCTGCCCGGCCTCGGCGAGGCCGATCTCGAGCGGGTGCGCCGCACCGTGACACTCGCCCGGGAGATCGATGCAGCGGGTGCGCAGGGCGCGGCCCGCGCCACCGACCTGGTCACAGAGGAGATTGCCTCTGGTGCGGTGGCACGAGCTGCTGACAAGACCTGGATGTACGTGCTGAACTCGACGGAAATGGAAGCCGAGCATTCCGTTGCATCGCTTCACGAGCTCGGCGGCCATACCCGGCCGACTGCTCTCTCGGGCGCCGTTCCAGGAGAGGCCTCCCTGCATCTCGCAGCCCATGAATCCTCGTTGCTGAGTTTCGCTCGCGACGTTGCGTTAGGTGTGTTCTGTGACTACGACGGCACCTTCGCAGTGCAAGACGTCGGCTCGACCCTCGCGAAGACCTACGCCAGCGAGGGCCGCGCCGAACTCTTCAGTCGGCTCTTGCGAGGTGAGATGAGTGCATGGGAGTACAACATGGAACTCCTCGATGGTCTCGAGCTTCCAGAGGAGAAGCTCGACGGCTTCTTGAAGACCGTCGAGCCCATGCCCGGGGCTCACGAACTCGTGGCCTGGTGTGAAGAGCGAGGGGTTCCATTTCGCGTGCTTTCGGATGGCTTCGACCGCAACCTGGACCGGCTGCAGGAGCTCCACGGTGTGCGCTTCGCCTACGACGCAAACCATCTCTGGTACGAGAGCGGGCGCTGGCGCCTCGCGCCAGGCGCTCCCGACCCTGGCTGCGGCTGTGGGACGGGGGTCTGCAAGCGCGGGTGCATCGGCCAGTTCCGCCGGCATCACCCGGGCGCGACGGTCGTGCACATCGGCAACGGGCGCGTGTCCGACCTGTGTGCGAGCCAGGCGGCCGATGTCGTCTTCGCGAAGGACACCCTCGCGGAGGAGCTCGGCGCGCGGGGCATCTCCTACGAGCCCTTCGAGGATCTCCACGAGGTCATCGCAGGGCTCGAGCGGGTCTCAGCCCGGCTTCAGGGGGCCTAGGCACCTCTCCTGGCAAGACGGCCAGACCGGGAGGTGGAAGAAGGCGAGGGGGACTCGCCCGGCATTACCGGGCGAGTCCCCCCCCACGCCTACTTGCGGCGGCTGGCCAGGAGAAGGCCTGCGAGGCCAGTACCGATCAGGAGAAGGGTGCTGGGCTCGGGAATCACCGCGTTGAGCGTCCAGGTGCTGTCGTAGCCGTCCGGGCCGACGGACCGGCCCCAGGTTCCATAATCGTCGGCGTCGGCGACGCCGCTGCCGATGTCGTCGAGGCCGAAGAGCACTGCGGCTTCCTCGCCCCCCGAGGCGCTGCTGCAGATGGTGCCGCTGCAGCCGTCGTTGGAGAAGGCATCGATGGTGAAGTCGAGGTTGACGGTCACCAGGGAGTCGCCGGTTCCGCTGGCCACGGTGAGGCCGCTGGCCGAGCTGCTGATCACCTGGCTGCTGCTGCCGTTGTTCGAGGGGTTGTCGTTGAAGGCCTGGTCGGCGCCCAGTACGGCGGCCACGTCCCCGCCCAGGACGATGGCAGAGATGTGGGCGTGTCCGTTGTCCTGCGTGCCGATCGCCGAGGCCGTGCCGTCGCCGTGGAGGCCCAGCAGGCCAGCGGCCGAGTGGTCGAGGATCAGGTCCCAGGTGTCACCCGCGTTGTTGGTATCCACGTTGAAGGTGATCTGATAGGAGACGTTCAGCTCCTGGTACTCGTTGCCGCCGATCCAGGCATCGACCGTGACGGCGGCGTCGATATTGAAGGTGTTGCTGACGCTTCCGGTCGGGCCGGTCGTGGTGTCGATGGCGGTGCCGCCATTGCTGAGACGGGCCCAGTTGTCGTCGCCGAGCGCGCCCGTCTCACTGCAGGCGGAACTCGCCGGGTTGTACGCGCCGGAGGTGCTGACGCTGTGATTGCTGTCCCCGGTTCCACAGGTGCTGTTGTTGGTCGCCGAATAACTCAGCGTCAAGCCCCAGGCAGGGGTGCATAAGAGCAAAGCCAAGAGGCCCGAAACTAGAAACCGCATCCGCCATCTCCTTCCCGGCTGTAAACCGGATTCATCTCCCAAAATGGGATCGCGCCACGTAGAAAGGCCACCTTCACAAAAAGG
>JAAELW010000294.1 GCA_024226235.1 bacterium | reverse complement strand
GTCGCTGACGTTCGGCAGCTTGACGATGTTCCCACTCAACGGTGGGAACGGGCGGTCACCCGCCTACATCACGCTCGACGAAGCGGTCGCTTCAGGCACGATCGAGATCCGCGAGTTGAACGAAGCGGGCTCGGTGCCGCAGCTGAAGGTGACGAACTCCGGCGACTGCGCCGTGTTCATGCTGGACGGCGAAGAGCTGCAGGGTGCAAAGCAGAACCGGGTGCTGAACCTGACCATCCTGGTGCCGGCCGGCCGGACCCTCGTGATCCCGGTGTCGTGTGTCGAGCAGGGACGTTGGCGGAAAGAGTCGGAGGCGATGGAATGCTCCGGAGACGCGCTGTACGCGGCCGCTCGGATGGCCAAGATCGGCGCGGTATCCCGGGCGTACAGGAAGACCCGCAAGCCGACGTCGGATCAAGGCGAGTTGTGGCGGCTGATCGCGCTGAAGGCGCGCAAGATGCGCGTGGGCTCGGCCACCGGGGCCATGTCGGACATCTACAAGAAGAGGTCCGACAGGCTCTCTGCCTATCAGCAGGCCTTCGCTGTCAGCGACGGCCAGGTCGGCGCGTTGTTCGCAATCGGCGACCGAGTCTGCGGCCTCGAGCTGTTCGAGCATCCGCAGATCCTGTCGAAGCTGCTGCCCAAGGTGGTGCGCAGCTACGCACTCGATGCGATCGAGGACGAAGACATCGAGCGTCCCCCGAGTCTGGAGGACGCACGAAAACTGATCGGGTCCTTGGAAAACGGCAAAGTCACTTGCTTCCCCTCGGTGGGAGCAGGCGAAGACGTCCGGATCCAGGGCGAAAAGGTCGAGGGTGCGGCGCTGGTGACCGAAGGGCGCGTCGTCCACCTGTGCGGCTTCGGGGCCTAAGGGGTCACCCATTAGCAGGCCCCGGTCAATAGGCAGAGTGTAGGACAGACCTCCCCGCTGCGCTCCGAAAGAATCTCGGCGCCGGGGAGGTTTTGTCTTCATGTATCCAGCGATGCTGC
>JAAELW010000293.1 GCA_024226235.1 bacterium | reverse complement strand
GTAGACCTCGCTCTTGTTCTGGAGAGCCAAGAGACTGAGTTCTTCCGGCAAGGTGAAGACCACGTGGAAGTAGGGCACTGGCAAGAGGTCCTCGCACCGCTTCTCGACCCATTCCGCCCCGGCTGACACTTGGCACTTGGGGCAGTGCCTGTTCCGGCAGGAGTTGTATCTGATCTCCCGATGATCGCATCGATCGCACCTGAGTACGTGCCCACCCAGGGATGCGGTGCGGCACGCGACGAGGTTATGAACGACTCTCCGCTGGTCCGCCGAGACCGGCCAGTTCTGGCAGTAGGACTCAAAGTGCTTCAGCAGGATGTCGGCGACCTCGGGCCGGCCAGCCCTCATCGCCCGCCCTCCACGGCGATCGTGGCCAGAAGATCCGAGTTCTTGCCTGTCAGGTGCTCGGCATCGAGCGCCACGTGCAGATAGATGCTCGTCGTCGTCAGGCTCGTGTGACCCAGCAACTTCTGGATCGTTCGGATATCCGTCCCGCCCTCCAGGAGGTGGGTCGCGAAACAGTGGCGCAGGGTGTGCACCGTCGCCCGCTTCTTCACCCCTGCGGTCAGGCACGCCAGTCGCATGGTCTTTTGGATCGACGTGGGGTGCATCCCTCGATCCGATCGGCAGCCTGGGAACAGCACGGCTTTCGGCTGGTAGGCTCTCCAGTACGCCCGGAGCAAGACGAGTAGGGTGGGAGAGAGAATCGCATAGCGGTCCTTGCCACCCTTGCCCGAGCGGACCCCGATCCGCATGCGCTCGCTGTCGATGTCTCGGGCTTCCAGCGCGAGGGCTTCGGACAGGCGGAGACCGGTCGCGTAGATCAGCTCCAATGCCGTCCGGTGCTTGAGGTTGGGCACGGCCGCGAGGACACGTTCCACCTCCCCGCGACTGAGCACGACCGGCAGCTTCCTGGGGCGCTTCGCGTAGGGGATCGATGCAAAGTCGATACCCCGCTCCAGCGTCTTGCCGTAGAAGAAGCGCAAAGCGGCCACGGCCTGGTTCATGGCCGAGGGCGATGCCTTCTTCACCTCGCAGAGATAATGCTGGAAGTCGCGAATGTGCTCTGCGCCGAGTTGGTCCGGGGAGCGGCCGAAATGCTGAGCGAACTTCTCGACCCAGCGAACATAGATGGACACTGTCCGGGGAGAGTAGTTGCGAATGCGCAAGTCCTCGCGCATCCTCGTGCGTAGTGCCGTCATGGCACACCTCCTCTGCGGGTTTTCGCGGTAGTAAGAACTCGCGAAGCTACCCCAGAGGGGGTTTCAGCAGGCTGGAGACTCTCTCGAAGTACGGCTGCGGTTGGATGTGGGCCCCTTGGAGCCCTGCGGCTACACCCCTACCGCGAAGCGGTTTAGTTCAACTTGATCTTCTACAGGTCCCGGATAACCCATAACCAGGGCGAGCTGCGGCGGATAATCCTCGAGCGATTGTGATGCCAGTGTGCAAGTCCTTGCAAGCCCTTCAGTTACGGAGCACGAGCCGAGCGCCTGCTCCTTCAACAGACCTGTATATCCTGCAACCTCGCCACCCGCAACCAAGAGCACAGGGCCGGACTCCTACTTCAGAGCCTGAATCGCGTGCAACCCAAGACCGGTGCCCACGGCCCAGCCCAGGAAGGGGTTGTCGAGGAAACCACCATTCGTACCCCGGCACGCCAGCAGCGCTCCGAGCACCGAGTCGCGGTACTTGACACGTTCACCCTCGGGCAATGTGGCGATCGCCATGGCCGCGGTCGCGTAGTCGAACGTCACCCAGTGGGAGCCCTCGGCGTAGGGACCGCAGTGCATGAGGGCCTTTCCCTGCTCGACCATCAGGCCTCGGCGGTGGCGAACGAAGACCTCGAGGGCGTGGCGCACCGCGTCCAAGTCCTGTTCGCTTCCGCAGCGGTTCATGGCCAATGAGCAAGCCGGCCCGCGCCCCGCCGCGCCTTGTTCGGGGTTCGCCTGGGGGGTGGGGTTCTCCCAGAGGAAGTAGGTGAAGTTGTTCGCGTCGTCGAGCATGCCATCGAGGCACTCGTAGGCCCGGCGCAGGACCGGTGCCGGCACGGGGAACCCGCCGTCGTTCGCGCGGGCGAGCCCCAAGACGACGGCGGCGGTGGTGAAGCTGATCGAGTGCTCCGGTACGGACGGGCCCTCGAGATCGCTGGTCATGTAGTAGCTCCAGCCTCCGTTCGAGCGCTGCGTGCGCTCGAGGTCACCGATCATCCGGGCGGCGACGAGGGCCAACTCGTCGCGCTCTCCAACGCCGGCGTCGGCACAGTCCGCGAGGAACGCGACCGCGTAGGGCCGGCTCCACACCGAGTAGTCCATGAACAGGGGTTTCTGGCCGACCTCGAGGGCGTGGGCGTAGTCGGCGAGCATCCAGGCGAGAGCGCGTTCGAGGGCCTGGGCCACATCCGCACGCTCGCGGTACTCGATCAAGGCGGATCCGCAGATGGCCGTGATCGCCTGGCGAAGATCGTCGGGGTCCTCTGGCCGTGATGAGCGGGATCCTCCGTGCAGCCAATAGCCCGACGGCTCCTGGGTCGCGAGGAGGAACTCGACGGCGTCGGCCTCGGCCTTGGCCAACTCTTCGATCGGCAGCGGCCCGGGCTCGAACGGTGCGGCGACCGCGAGTTCGGCTTCCTCGGGCCACGCAACGCGAGGGACGCTGTCCAGGTCGAGCCCGTAGGCGAGCACGGACCCGGCCGCACGCCAAGCCCAGCGGTTCTCCGGGTGCTGCTCGGCCAAGGCACGCCAGAGATCCAGACCCCGCTTGCTTCCACCTCCGATGGATAGGAGCCCCAAGCTGTACCGCGCTTCGACAGCGCGGGCATGGTCGGGGCTCTCGGCCACGAAGCGTTCGAGCAGCTCACGAGCTTGCTCGCGACGCCCGAGGTAGAGCTCCGCGGAGGCGAGGTCGACGGTCATCGGACTGCTCCCCGGCCCAGCGCCGGCCTCGACCCAAAGATCGCGGGCTGCCCGAGCGTCCCGGCGCAGGTAGGCGAGCCGTGCCCGCAGGGCGAGCACGGAGCTGGAGTCCTCGGCCTCCCCGAGGAGCTTACCGGCGGCGTCGAGGTCTCCGCGACTCATCAAGGCCGCGGCTCGATCGACAGGATCGACGGGCAGCTCGAGCTCG
>JAAELW010000292.1 GCA_024226235.1 bacterium | reverse complement strand
GGTTCCAGAGGTCGAGTGAGAGATGGTGTCGCTGTGGGGGCCCTTCGAGACGATGCCCGAAATGGATGCATCGACCTCCACGTTCAGAAGGTGTCCCCAGTCTGGCAGCAACTCGGCGCTGAACGCTCCGCTGGTCTCGATCTGCCCCATCCAATGTTCCAGGTCCCAGTCCCCGCCAAGGATCGCATGGCCCGTGTCGTCGGTGCTCGCCGCCACATCGGCACCGGTGAGTTTCGAGAGGGAATTGACGAAGGCGCCGCCGCTCTCGCCGCCGGCCAGCTCGCAGCCGTAGAAGAGCAGGTCGGCGTCCTCGGAGAGGGCGTCGGCCCAGCCCTGGAGATCGCTCTCGTAGCGGGAGAGCGTGTCGCCCGAGAGCCAGGTGTCTCCGAGCTGCACGGCACCCTCGGTGCCATGGGAGACGATGTGGATGGCATCGACGCCCTGGTAGTCGGTCAGGATGTCGCTGATCTGCTCGACACCGTCGCGCTCGGCGTCGAGCAGGAAGACCTCGAGGCTGCGGCCCTCAGGGCTGGCGGAGCGCAGGTCGTCGACCAGGGCCTCGTAGCCCGCGACGCCGGTGTCGACGAAGGCCAGCTCGACGCGCTGCTCGGCGGGGGCCTCCGCCTGCGTGAGGGCCGGGTCCGCGTCGTCGAGCCGCATCTCGATCGCGCCGGACGCATCGTCCGCCGCGCGCATCGCATCCTCCAGGGACTCGCCGTCCGGTGCAACCGTGAACGTCGACAACAGGACGCGCGGCTCGAGGGCCTCGAGCTTCGGACTTCCTGCCGATTTCGGCTGAGCCTTCTTTTTCTGGCGGCGCCATCGGCGGGCCATCAGCACTCTCCTCGCGAAGGCCCCCCCCTGAGCCGGACTTCCGTTCTCATCGGAATCCCGAACGTCGCCCTGAAAAAAATGGGAGAAATATCACCCTTCCAAAACCCTCTCGGGAGCGCAGAGGAGAGGCAGATTCCCCTCGCCTCTCGGAAAAACACCCTATAACTATGCGAAATCCTAAGGAAAGCGATGTCCAGCGCCGATAGGCATCGCGATGCGGTCCATATTCCAGGCCTGGTTGAACCGGCAGTGCGAGTCCGGGGGGCGCTCCG
>JAAELW010000291.1 GCA_024226235.1 bacterium | reverse complement strand
GTGCGCAAACTCAATCCGAGATCGTCGGCGATCTCCTTGCTGGTCATCTCGGTGGCGATGAGCTTCAGGATCCGGCGCTCGGCCGGGGTGAGGGTGTCGAGTCCCGGGGTGTCGTCCCGCAGTTCCCGCGCCCCGCTGGCGCGGTTCATCATGAACTCGGTGAGCGCCGCGCTGACAAAGGGATGGCCCTCCGAGACGGTGCGCACTGCCTTGCAGATCTCGGCAGCGGCACTGTCCTTCAGGATGTAGCCTTTCACCCCGAGGTCGATGGCCTCGTTGAAGAGGTCCTCGTCGCGATGCATGGTGAGGAAGATGATCTCGCTCTTGTCGCGATCGCGCTGCCACTCACGCGCAACATCCAGGCCACTCATGACCGGCATGTCCATGTCGAGGAGAAGGACATCGGCCTGAAGGGCGCGGGCCTGGTCGAGGGCCTCCCGCCCGTTCCCGGCCTCGTGCACGAGTTCGAATTCCGAATCCTTGGCCAGCAGTTGGCGGAGGCCGTCGCGGTAGATGGGGTGGTCATCGGCGAGGACGATACGAACAGTCTTATTCATGCGCTTGTTTCTGCAGGGTGGGGACCTTGAGCATCCAGGTTGTTCCTTCTCCCGGAATCGACTTGATCTCGATGACCCCACCGAGGAGCTTGGCTCGTTCGTGGAAGCCGGTCAATCCCAGGCCCTGGCGCTCTTCGAGTTTCCTCGAAACATCGAATCCGCGGCCGTCGTCTTCGACCACGATGTGCAGCTGTCCGCCTTCTTCGCGTCCGGCCAGGCGGATGGAGGACGCAGACGCATGCTTGATGACATTGCTCAGGGCCTCCTGCACCATGCGGT
>JAAELW010000290.1 GCA_024226235.1 bacterium | reverse complement strand
TCGGGTCGAAGTTCTTCCCATCGCCGTAACTCGGCGACACAATAGGGTCACCAGTGCGCTCGGAAGAACTTGATGAGGACGGGGTGCCCGCGCAGGCGCTTGGAGTCAAAGAGTTCACCGTGATCGTCCGGCGCGCTGAAGTTCGGGATCATGTCCCCCACTTGGATGGCGTTCGACGGCACTTCTTGCTGGCTGACGCCCACCGTGAACGGAAGCAGCAGGCCGATAAAGATCGCGACCACGGCCGCGATGCGACCCATCCAGCCCGCGCCCTTCACCAGGGCTGCGATGCCGAGCGCAGCCGCGCCCAGAAAGCCGACGACGAACGCGGTCCGGTTCTCGGGGATGTCCACCTGGCGGGCCAGATAGAACCAGAGAACAGTGCAACCCAGGGCCACGCCGAGCGCGAGCAGGCCGAGCTTGGTTCCCAGCTTCATTGCAGATCTCCCGGCCCGGCACCGTCCCGGGGAAAATCCCGGGTTGAGAGCCGGACTCTCAGCGTTGTGAGGTTAGTGCCCTCATTCGGACGGGCAAGCTTGCGAACGGAGCGGCCAACTCTCAGATCGGAGATCGGGAACCTATTATCACTCCCGGACTCTCCGCGGTTGCGCCATCGCTTCGAGCCACGTGTGCGCGATTTCGGCAACTCGCTTGTCGAGGTCGTCCAC
>JAAELW010000289.1 GCA_024226235.1 bacterium | reverse complement strand
CGGGCCGGGGGAATCGATGCCCTTGTGCCCCGAGTGTGGCGACTGCGTTCACCATGACGGCAGGACCCTGCGGCGACCACCGGGGGACAGGTCCCTGCCGGTCATCATCTTGCGCAGGGGCTGACTGAACCGACTAGCTCACGGCGAACCTCCGAGCACACATCCAAGTCGCCCAAGACCTCGATGGAGGAATCGACTTGGATACGATCGTAAGAGGCGCGAACCTCGAAATCCGGCGCGTGCCGGTGGCCTCGCTCACCCTCGACCCGGCGAACGCTCGCGCGCACGGTGCGGCGAACCTGGAGGCCATTGCATCGAGCCTGCGGAGGTTTGGGCAGGCGGAGCCGCTTGTCGTCCGAAGGGAAACCGGCGTCGTGATTGCCGGAAACGGCCGCCTTGTTGCCATGAAGGAGCTTGGCTGGTCCGAGTGCGATGTCGTCGAGCTCGATGTCGATCCGATGGACGCCACGGCGCTCGCGATCGCGCTGAACCGAACGGCCGAACTCGCGGAGTGGGACGAGGGCACGCTGGCACGACTGCTCGCGCAGCTCCAGGTCGAGGACGGGCTCGACGGCGTTGGGTTCACCGTGGAAGAAGTCGCGCTGCTGCTGCGTGCCCAGGAGCCCGAGGTCGAGGAGGACGAGGGCCCCGAGGAACTCCCCGAGCGCCCGGTCACGGATCGAGGCGATCTGTGGATCCTCGGCGACCATCGACTTCTCTGCGGGGACTCCACCAGCGCCGAGGACATGGCGCGGCTGATGGGCGACGACAAGGCCGTGCTCCTCGCCACAGATCCGCCCTACCTCGTCGATTACGACAACGACGACGGCGCCGAGGACCACTGGGACGCCTACACCGGCGACGAGGCCGGCGTGGAGTTCTTCCTGCGCTTCCTCCGCGTCGCTCTTCCGCACTGCCGGACGGACGTGCCCGTCTACCATTGGCATGCGCATCGCCGCCAGGCGCTCGTCCAGGCCGCGTGGGAGAAGGCCGGGCTGCTCCTGCACCAGCAGATCATCTGGACCAAGGCCCGCGGCACGTTTGGCCGCAGCCACTTCGCCTGGGCGCACGAGCCGTGCTTCTACGGGTGGCCGAAGGGGAAGATGCCCGCGAAGGAACGAAGGCCACCGGCGAGCGAGACAACAGTGTGGGGCATTG
>JAAELW010000288.1 GCA_024226235.1 bacterium | reverse complement strand
TGACGAGGGCGACATCCGCAGCGGTCACCAGCCCGTCACCGTCGACATCCACACGCATCAGCCCGACCGGCTGGCAGCTGATGGCGCTGAGCCCTCCGAGGGCAGCGAGGACGAACAGGAGCAGGAAGCAGGGGGTACGCACGGTCTCCGAGGGTACCCCATCCGCATTTGACATAGCAGCGCGAGTTATTTTGACATGCCGAAGAACTCAGCGGTGGCTACGCGTTCTTCTGCTTCTTCCGGCCGTTCAGCCCGAGGCCGACGATGGCGGATCCCAGCAACAGCAGGGTTCCGGGCTCTGGGACGAATGCCAAGGTCATCGAGATGAAGAGGGGGAACGGGCCGCCCAACGTGCTCATCAGGCCACCGGGGGCCACGAGCTTTACGCTGCCGCCGCCAAGCGCAGTCCGGTTGTCGTAACCGAGCATGGAGATGCCGACGCCCGGTGTGGTCGCGTTGCCGGTCGTCAGCTGAGCGCCGTTGATCGTCACCGAGGCCGCTCCCGCCCGCCAGGGCTGGAAGTCGATGTAGCTGCCGTAGGGGCCGAACGCGATCCGGCCGCCGATTCCGGCACCGGCGAGCGGAATGATCAGGAACGGAGAAGCAGCGACCGAGAAGTTGACGGTTCCGCCGAGGCCGCAGGAGCCACCCACCGGAGTTCCGGTGAACGAGCAGCTCGTGGGAGCCACGATCGAGGCCCACCCACCGGAGATCGGCGCGGCCGCGGTCGGGGTTATGACTGGGTTGCCTTCGAAGGCCGCAAAGGGCGTCGCGCCGAGCGTGATCGCGCCGGGGCCAGGAGCCGAGCTACCCGGTCCAGCGCCAGTGGCTGTCAGCGCCCCCAGGGTGCCGAAAGCGAAGCTGATGGTACCCGAAACGAGCGGCCCAGCCTGTGCGACGGCGGACACGGCCAGGGCGAGGATCACGACCGAGCCGAATCTGAACAACTTGTGCATTGCGGAACTCCTTTCCGGATTCGTCGAGGTCTTTCGCTCATCGAGGGCCGAGAGAACCCGCTCCCGGTACGGCCACGGGAAGGGGTTCGCCGGACCAAGGGTACCATGCCCGCCTTGCACTCATGAATTTAATGTCCGATAAGATATATTATGTAAAGTAGAATATCTGTCAGGGGGAGACTCCCTCGACTCGGCGCGATATGTTCAGCTTGTTGATCCGGCACCAGAGCATTCGAGTCTAGATCCTCATGACGACAATGAATCACCGTCCGATCATCCTGCTGGGTGCAGGCCACGGCGAGGCCTTGGGCTTGCTCGAAGCGGCGCCTCCGAGGGGCCAGCGCGCGGTTCGCATCGAGTGTGAAGGCCTTTCGCTGGCCAACCTGGCAGCGGCTGCGCTCTTGCGGTTGGGCGTCTCTCCGGAAGGTCTGGAGCCCGATCTTCGACTGGAAGCGGCGATTCGCGAGCTGAACGGCGAGTGCCTGTTGCTGTTGGTTTCCGGAATCCCACCCGAGACCGCCATGGGTCTTCGAGAATGGACCGAGCGACTCCGCGGAGATCTTCGCGTGGTCGTCGGGATGGGCCCACCGGTCGAAGGCGTGCTTGCACGGCTCGCCCCGGTGTCGGCTGAGATCCAGGTCGGTGTGCTCGGCCCGCAGGCCGCTGCGATGCGCGTTCGCCGGATGCTGTCCGGCAACCTCGGCGAAGGCCGAAGATCGAATGTAGTCACGATGGCCCAGCTCGCGAAGGCTCGTCGAAACGAAGGGTTGGAGCTGCAGGAGGGTTCCGAGCCGCAGCCGCCGGCCGGACCGGATTCTCGTCCGATGCCTGCTGCTACTCCCACGGGTACTGCTTCCACCTCTGCGCCCAGCGCGGGTGGTTCACAAGCGAATGCGCCCTCTTCCGCTGCCGAACCTGCTTCGCCGGCTCGAACTCGGACGAAGAAACAGGCGGGTTCTTCCGCGAGGGATCGGCGCAAGAAGCGGCCTTCTCGGCCCAGTGGCTGGGTTTGGCTCGGCCGGGGTCTCGCTGCGATGCTCGTGATGTCGGGCGCGGCGTGGTGGGCTCTGGGGCCGCCGGAGGTGTATACGGAACTCGTTCGAAGCCGCGATCCTCGCCGAGCGCCTAGTGTCGAGGAGCCTCTTCCGGCAGTTTCGGCCAGCCCGCCTCAGACGGCGCAACCCCAGGAATCCGCTCTGGAGGTCCCGGAATCAGCTCCGGAGGTAGAAGCCGCAGCGATTCGTCCGGCTCCGGCTGCAGATATTTCTCCGACTCCGGCCGCGCCGATCCCTCCGATCCCGGCTGCAGCGATCCCTCCGATCCCGGCCGCAGCGAGACCCCGGTTGGAGACGGCCCAAGATCCGGCGGCCTCACCTGGTGGGCTCCCACACGCTGCACTCGAAGCTCCGGAGTCGGGGGTCTCGACGAGCCCGTTCGGCTCATCGATCGGGTACGCCCCGCCGATCACCCGGGATCCGAATCGTATTCCGGAAATCCTTCGGATCGGACCGCCCTCCCCTCGCCGGGCCTCGATCGACAGCGAAGGCTCCGAACCGGCGTCCAGGAGCGCGCTGACCGCGACCGTTCTGCCGGTGGCCATCGATGCCGAACCCTCGGCTCGCGTGCTGGTCGATGGGCGCTTGCTAGGCGTCACGCCGATTCGTGAAGCTCAGATCCGCCCAGGGCTCCACACCTTCACCATCGAGTTCGAGAACGGCCAGACCAGTCAACGCAGCGTGCGCGTGGGCACGGCCAACCAGAACCTCCTGTTTCGACTCGTTCCCACCGGTTCCCCCTAGATGGGGTTCGTGCCTACCGGGCCTCGCTGACGATACGGACGTGCTGCGAGAGGAGCGTTGGCTTCACTGTCCGGGGGGGGCGTCGGGCGGACTAGCTGATACCGGAGGCAGCGCGGGCGGTACGCTCTGTCGCGGATCTGTGGCAGCCACTGCAGTAGCGCAACGCTCTTCCGACGGTGCCCAGCTTCCGTCCAGCAGGATCGCTCGAATGCGGTAGCACGCTGGAAAGCCCTCGGCGACGGCATCGTCGATGAACTGCCGGGTCTCGGGGCCGACTCGGGCGACGAGCACGTAATTCGAATCCAGGCCCTGGCGGCGCTCGATCACGAATGCCTGAACGGGTTCGGCAGGTGCTCGCCATTCGATTTCGAGCTCTCCAGCGAAGGCTGTCGAAGCGCAAAGGGCCAGGCCCGCGACAAATGCGGCCCGGTACGGTCGGTGGGAACGAAGCGGGTCCGTGTGCGATCGGTCGGGTGCCTCGGACATCGGTGCAGCGTAGCTGATCGTGTTTCCAGCGGCGTGTCGACCCGGGAGTTTGCCCGAGGGTTCGCTGGGGTAGAAGGCCGAGGCCATTTCCTCAGGGGAGACGCTCCAGCGCACACCGCATTCGATCGATACGACCGGGTGAGAACCCGTCCGCCTGCGTTGGAATGGCGTAGCGGTAGGAGATCTTCTGTGTCTTGGAAGCCCCTGGTCGGATCCGTCCTGGCGCTGGCGCTGCTCGTTCCGAGTAGCAGTCCGGCAACGGACTACTACGTCCGCATCAGCGGGAACGATGGCAACCCGGGTACATCGGCGGCGGCCTCCTGGCTGACGGTTCAGCACGCGCTCGACACGATGGTCGCCGGGGATACGACCTATGTCGGTGCGGGTACCTACGCCGAGGAACTTCGTTCCGTCCGCGATGGCACAGCCGGTTCGCCCATCGCGTTGATCGCGGATACCAGCGGA
>JAAELW010000287.1 GCA_024226235.1 bacterium | reverse complement strand
GTTGTCGAAGAAATTCCCGACGCCGGAGAAGATAGGGAGTTCAAGCTGGGTTTTCGCTCAATGACTGGGTAGTCGATGTTCCGTCAACTACACGTCGACTGGGGGGATCCCGCTGTTGGGGCGATTTCAACGGGCTGGGTGGCCGTTGTGAGCAGGAGATCCGCGGAAGGTGGTAGTCGGGTGAGAGATCGCCATGGTGCGGGTGCAGGGGTGGCGTTGCGGGATCGGCATCGAGGCGGATCCTGTCCTCTGCCGGGATCCAGCTCTGGTGCCGGAGCGAGAGGCTGGTCCGAGTTCGTGGGTCAGCTGCCGGGAGGCGCTTGATCCAAGTCCCAGTGTGACTCCTCGTCCCAGGAGTCGGGATCGGAATCGACCGATGGGCCCGGTGCGGCTCCGAGCGGGGGCCCGCGCGCAGGCAGGCCAAGGCACTCGAGGATCTTGCGGGCCACGTCGGGGTCTTCGATGGCAGCGAGAAGACGCATCGGCTCGCCGCACTTGGGGCACCAAAGCGCATCGACCTCGAAGACACGCTGTTGGGGCGAATCGGAAAGACGAACAACAGTGAACCGTCGATGACGTGTCGTGAACCTTCTTAGTGGCGTCGAAACCGGGGTGGAAGGCTGACCCGGGATAGAGTCCAGCGGAAACCTGTCTACTGGCTGGATGGCGCTCGGCATAAAGGCGGCGTGAGTCCGATTCAGGCTCTGGTGTGAGACAGTAGATCCGCCATGGATTCGCCACCGGGCGTCTCGAGCAACACGCCGAAAGACCAGTTGCCCTGCTCGGCGCAGGCCTCTTCCAGGTAGTTGCGGGCCCAGCCCTCGACGCCGGGGCTGATGTAGAACTTCGGCTCCATCAGCGGATCGGCGGCGGCGATCAGGCGCTGCTCTACAGCCATCTCGGCCAGCGCGGTGTTGGGGAGGATCCGGATCCCCAGCGCAAAGCTCACGATCAGCGGGTTCAGACCTCTCAGGAAGTCGAGGGTCTCGTCGACGCTCTCCCGATCCTCACCGGGGCCGCCGAACAAGATCATGAGCATGTAGGCGATCCCGTACTTCTCCAACAGCGCGGTTGCGGCCGCGAGCTGCTCCTTGGTGATGTCCTTTTGCAGCGCTTCCAGCATGCGCTCCGAGCACGAGTCGCACGCCAGCGATACACCCATGCAGCCGGCGCTCTGCAGCAGCTCGGCCAGCTCGTCGTCGAGGAAGGCGGGGTGGATCAGTGCGGTCCAGCGGATCTTCAGTCCACGCTCGATGATGCCCCGGCACACCTTCTTGGCGTGGCTTGGCGGACTGTTGAAGATCGGCGCGGTGAAGAAGATCGTCGTGTCGCTCGCCTCTTTGCTCATGAGCTCGAGCTCGTCGATCACCTGATCCACTGCCTTGCGGCGCTGTTTTCTCCCCAGACGATGCGGATCGTCACAATAGGAACAGCGCATGGGGCAGCCCTGGCTGATGACGATGTTCGCGGCCCCACCGACCTCGGCGTACTTCTGCAGGTCGAAGAGATCGCGCCGCGGTGGACGCAGGCCGGTCCAGTCCTCGACAAAGGCCGGAGCGTTGGTCCGAACCTCGCCCTGGGCGCGCCAGACCAGGCCGGGCACCTCGCTCCAATCCGCACCCTTCTCGATGCGCCCCACCAGCTGCGGAAAGGAGACTTCGCCCTCGCCGGCGATACCGAAGTCCGGCTCGAGATAGTCGAAGAGTGCTTCGGGGGCGGTGGTGAAGGCGGCACCCCCGACGACGATCCTGGCCTGGGAAGCCGATCGGCACAGCTCGATCATCTGCTTGGCTTCCGAAAGGAAGTACTGGGGGTCGACATAGGAGAGGCTGTCGATATTGCGAATGGAGACCGCAACCATCTCCGGCCGAAAGCGCTCGAGCACGGCTGCGAGCTCCGCCGCGGGGTCCTGGGAGAACATCAGATCCAGGACCTCGATGCCGTGCTCGTTCTCGTCGATGCCGGCGATCACGCAGGCGAGTCCAATGGGCATCGGCTGCATCATGTCGATGCGAAAGCGATTCGTCGAGAGGAATAGGATTTTCATCGCGTAGCTTCTCGCGTGGAATACTCAAAGGCAACCATCGGCATCCGAACAGATGGGCGTCAGTGTATCCAAGTCGTTCAGCCGTACGAGCCGCCCACGCAGGAGCCCCGGGCCCCCCAACAACGGGATCCCCCCGTCGACGTGTAGTTGACGGGGGGGGGGATCCCGTTGTTGGGGACACGACCTGTGGCGCGTGACATGAAATGGCAGCTACAGTGTCAAATCTTAATCCGTCCGGAGATGCCATGACGACAACCGATTCCTCCCTCGAGGCCTTCCGCCAGGAACTCACCGAATGGCTGCAGGCGAACTGCCCGGCTTCCGTCCTCAAGGGGGCCGAAGCGCAACCCACGGAAGCAGAGCGCAATGCGTGGCTCGAAGCCTTTGCCGGGCGTGGGTACACGACCCCCACCTGGCCCAAGGAGTACGGGGGCGGCGGCCTCTCCAAGGAGGAAACGAAGGTTCTCCATCAGGAGGTCGCGCGCACCGCCAGCTACATGCCGATCGTGAGCTTCTTCGGTACGGCCATGTTGGGCCCGGTGCTGCTCGAGTTCGCCAACGAGGAGCAGAAACAAGAACACCTCCCGAAGATCACGCGGGGCGAAATCAACTGGTGTCAGGGCTACAGCGAACCCGGCTCCGGCTCCGACCTGGCGAGTTTGCAGACCCGGGCCGTGCGGGAAGGCGATCAGTATCTCATCAACGGATCCAAGATATGGACGACGGGAGCCGACCAGGCGGACTGGATCTTCTGTCTTGTGCGCACCGATACAGAAGTTCCGAAGCATGACGGCATCAGCTTCATCCTCTTTGATATGCATCAGCCCGGCGTCACGATCTCACCGATTCCGTTGATCAGTGGCGCATCCGACTTCTGCCAGGTCTTCTTCGAGGACGTGAAGGCCGAGGCTCGCAACCTGGTCGGCACCCTGAACGGCGGCTGGACCATTGCCAAGCGCTTGCTCCAGCACGAACGCCAGATGCTCTCGGCGGGTCCCGCAGCCGGGGACGAGGGAGCATCCCGGCCCAAGAAGGGGGCCAGTGCGAAACCCAAGGCTCCAAAGAGCATGCTCGCCGAAACAGCCCGCCGCTACCTCACCGATCAGGGCGAGCAGCTCGCCGAACCGGCCTTGCGCGATCGCATCGTCCAATACGAACTCGACAGCCTGTGCCTCGGCCTCAGCCTCAAACGCAGTGGCCAGCAAGCCAGGGCGGGCCAGGGACCGGGGGCGGCGACCTCGATGTTCAAACTCTACGCGAGCGAGCTGAACAAACGTCGCTCGGAAATCCTGATGTCCGTGCGTGGTGCCGACGGCCTGGGATGGAGCGGCGACGCTTTCGCCCCCATCGACCTTTTCGAAACACGGGGATGGCTTCGATCGAAGGGCAACTCGATCGAAGGCGGGACCTCCGAGGTCCAGCTCAACGTGATTGCCAAACGCGTTCTCGGCCTTCCGGACTGAGCTGAGCTGAACGCAACGAATCCGAACGACGAGGATCGAACATGAGCCTGGTGTTGACCGAAGAACAAGAACTGCTGAAGGAAACCGCCGCGGAGTTCCTCCGCGAGCATGCTCCCGTGACCCATCTGCGCGAGCTTCGTGATTGCGAAGACGCAGTCGGATTCTCCAAGAAACTCTGGAAGGAGATGGCCGCTCTCGGCTGGGCAGGAATCCCGTTCGAGGAGGCCTTCGGAGGCGCAGACCTGGGCCTGGCCGAGCTCGGTGTCGTTCTCGAAGAATGTGGACGAACACTGGCGCCCTACCCCTTCCTCTCCACGGTCGTGATGGGCGGTGGGGTTGTCGCGGCGGCCGGAAGCGATGCCCAGAAGCAAGCGATCCTGCCCGGTGTCTGCGCAGGGGATACGATCCTCGCGTTGGCCTTCCAGGAGACCGGACGCTTCTCTCCCTATGCCATCAGCACCAAAGCAGAGGCAGCTAGCGGTGGATTCAAGCTCTCGGGCGAGAAGGTCTTCGTCTTCGACGGACACGTGGCCGACCACCTGATCGTCGCGGCGCGCACATCCGGTGTCGCTGGCGACCGAGACGGCCTGACGCTGTTTCTCGTCGATGCGGGAACCGAAGGATGCGATGTAACGCGCACGAACACGATCGATAGCCGCAACACAGCGCGGGTTCAGCTCTCGGGCGTAGCCGTCGGCAGCGATGCGGTCTTGGGTGAAATCGGTGCCGGTGCCGATCTGCTCGACAGAACCTTCGACCGTGCGACCGCCGCCCTCTCAGCTGAACTCGTCGGGATCAGCACGGAGGTCTTCGAGCGCACTGTCACCTATCTGAAGACCCGCGAACAATTCGGAGTCCTGATCGGAACGTTCCAGGCCTTGAAGCATCGGGCTGCCGAGATGTTCTGTCAGGTCGAGCTTTCCCAGGCGGTCGCCCTCGATGCCCTCCGGGCTCTCGACGAAGACCGGCCCGGCACGAGCCGGCTGGTGAGTGCCGCAAAAGCGCGCTGCTCCGATACGGCCAGCCTCGTCACCTGTGAAGGCCTGCAGATGCATGGCGGAATCGGGATGACCGATGAAGAGGAGATCGGCCTGTTCTTGAAGCGGGCCAAGGTTGCGGAGCTCAGCCTGGGCGACGCTGCCTACCATCGGGATCGCTTCGCCCGGCTGACGGGGTTCTGATTCGGGCGACGACCCCGCTTGCCCACATGCCGGTAGCGACGATACGCGGCGTTGGTGCACAGATCCTGGACCCGGGACCGCTAGGCGCCCCGACCCTCGCGACGCATGGGGTGGATGGGCCACGATCCGGCATGAAGTCAAGAGTGCACCCGAAGTACAAGAGCAAGTACCGAGTGAGCAACTGGGCAGCGTATGAGCGCGGGCTCCGCGATCGCGGCGACGTCACGGTCTGGCTCACTGAGGAAGCAATTGAGGCGTGGACTCC